>DASPLH010000169.1:0-24840 GCA_035627675.1 Clostridia bacterium | reverse complement strand
CGCTGGACGCTGTCGCGCTACGGCTTCTGCACCAACGACCGCATGCATCAGTTCCTCGGACGCATCATCCGCTGCAAGACCTTCGAGGAACTCAAGATTCCGCTCGCTATCGCTGCAACCGACTTCGTAACCGGCGATCCTGTGGTGTTCCGCAGCGGTCCAATGCTCGACCCGATTCGCGCCAGTTGCGCTTACCCGGGTATGTTCCTGCCCGTGGAAGTCAACGGACGCATGATGGTTGACGGAATGCTCGGCCACGCAGTCCCCACGACACCGCTGCGGGAGATGGGCGCCGATCGCGTGATCGGAATCTACCTGAGCGCCCACTGGGTGAACCTGCGCGGCCCGCGGCATCTCTTCGACGTCATCGGACAGTGTTTCTCGATCGCGCAGGCGCGCATGAGCGAGAGCTGGAAGCGTGACGCCGATCTCGTGATCGAACCCAACGTCGATGGTTTCTCCTACGACGGGTTCGACCGCGCCCCTGAACTGATCCGTGCGGGCGAGCAGGTCATGCGCGAGGCCGTACCGCAGCTGCGGACGTGGCTGGGGATTCCAGAGGTCTCGAAGGTTGCCGTGTCTATTTCGCAGACCACGACGCCCACGCCTCCGCCGCTCCCTGGCACCCAACCCAGCGTGGCGTGAACGGTCAAATCCGGCGACGCTGGTCCCCCGCATCCGCTCGCAAGGCGAATGTGGGATAACGGCTAGTCCACGCAGCGCAGCTCCTTGCGGCGCATGTAAAGCACGACGGTTGCGATCAGTGCGACGGCCGACATGCTGGCCATCGTGTGGGGAGCTCCGATGTTGTCGGCCAGCGTGCCGGCCAGCAAGCTTCCAATCGGCGCGAACCCCAGGAATGCCGTGGCGTAGATGCTCATCACGCGTCCGCGCATCTCGTCGGCTGCAAGGTGTTGCAGCAGGGCATTGATGGTTGCCACCATCAGGATCATCGAGTAGCCGATCACCGCCAGCAGCAGCCCGGAAAGCACGAAGTTGCGGGAGAACGAAAACGCGATGATTCCGGCGTAGAACGCGAGTGCCGCGCGAACTACGAACGCTCCCCGGCACCGGATGTTCCTCAGGTACGCGATTGTCGCCGCGCCCAGGAACGCACCCGCGCCCGAACACGCCATCATCATCCCGAACCCTGTCTCCTGCACGTGCAAGATGTCTTTCGCGAACAGCGGGACGAAGGTAACGTACGGAATTCCCAGAACGCTCGCGAACGCCGTGAGTACCATCAGCAGCGACATCTCCTTGCGGTCGAACAGGTACCGGAATCCCTCAACGATGTTTTCCCAGATCGTAGCTTCCGAAGTCGCGGGGTACACCGGGGGATAGGTGATCTGCATGAGCGCCACCAGCACCGCCACAAAACTCAGCGCATTCAGCAGGAAGTTGCCGCTCACCCCGAACAGCGCCATGGCGAGTCCGCCGAGCGTCGGCCCCAGCACCCGCGACATGTTGAACTGCGCCGAGTTCAGCGCGATGGCGTTCGTCAGGTCTTCACGGGGAACCAGTTGTGGCACCAGCGCCTGGTAGCTCGGCGTGTTCAGCGACATCGCCACCCCGTTGGCGAAGGCCAGCAGCACGATAAGCGACACATTGATCTTGCCGAAATAGGTGAGTCCCCACAGGATGATCGCGAAGAGCATCATCGACGACTGCGTCCACGTCATCAGCCTGCGTTTATCGACCCGGTCGGCGATCACGCCTCCGATCAGCGCGAGCACCAGCATCGGGGCCGATGCGGCGAATCCGATAACGCCGAGCCAGAACGCCGGGTTGTTCGGCGCTAGTTGGAGCACCAGCCAGCCTTGCGCGACGTTCTGCATCCAGGTGCCGATATTCGAGAGGAAGTTGCCGAACCAGAAGAGCCTGAAGTCGCGATGCCGCAGGGCGCGGATGACCTCCGGCATGTCCACCGATGTGGGGGCGATCTGGGGAGCGACCGTCTCTTCGTTCGCTACGGCGTTCAGCACGCGGTCGTTCTTCGCCGTCGAGGCTATCGAAGCCTGTTCTTCGAATTCGGGGCGCACGCGCTGTTCCAAACCAGGTCCTTGAGGCAGCTGCCGACACTTGGATGCGGCGCTGTTGTTGAAGACCGTAGTGTATCCTTTGGCCAACTTCCGCCTGCCGTCCGGAGATCGAATGAAGGCTCTGCAGGTCCTCGTTCTCGTCCTGTCTCTCGTGGTCTCGCCAGGGTACGCTTGGCAGGCCGCAACCTCGGCAGCAACCCAGGCAGCAAAGCCGCCCGCACCTCCGCTGCTGGGATATCGCGATTCCAACGCGCAGCACGATCTGGAGCAGCGCTTCATGGCCGTCCCCTCGGCCAAGACCGCCGAACTGCACCTGAAGATCCTCACCGCCGCACCGCATCTCGCCGGCACTCCAGAGGACCGCAAGACGGCCGAGTATGTGGCGCAGGTGTTTCGCGAGGCGGGACTTGAGACGCGCATCGACGAGTACCGCGTGTGGATGGACTATCCCGGCGAAGTCCGGGTCGAGACCCTACTTCCCGACGGCTCGCGCGTCATTGGCCCCACCCGGGAGCACATCCCCGGAGACCCTTTCCAGAACGATCCCCGCGTGATTCCGGCCTTCAACGGTTCGAGCGCCAGTGGCGACGTTACGGCGCAAGCGGTGTATGCGAATTATGGGCGTCCCGAGGACTTCAGGCGTCTCGAAGAAATGGGTGTCAGCGTCAAAGGCAAGATCGTCGTCATGCGATACGGCCAGAACTTCCGCGGAGTAAAGGCCTTCATCGCGGAAGAGAAGGGAGCCGCCGGAGCCATCCTCTACTCGGACCCGTGGGATGACGGATACTTCCGCGGCGACGTGCTGCCGAAGGGCGCGTTCCGTCCGGATACGGGAGTGCAGCGCGGCTCGGTGCAGTACATGTTCGAGTATCCCGGAGACCCCACGACGCCCGGCTTCGCGTCCGTCCCCGATCTCCCGACCGGCAAGCGCACCGCCGCGGCCGCCGCCGCCAATCTCTGCAAGATCCCTGTCGTGCCGCTCTCGTACAAAGATGTTGGACCGCTGATGCAGAACCTCGGCGGCCCCGAGTCGCCGCGCGAGTGGCAAGGGGCGCTGCCGTTCACGTATCACGTCGGCCCCGGACCCGTGCAGGTACATCTCAAGGTCGAACACAACTACGCGTTTCGGCCGATCTGGAACGTCATCGGCACCGCGCGGGGCACTGCGTTTCCAGACCAGTGGGTCATCGCCGGCAACCATCGCGATGCGTGGGTTTACGGCGCCGTGGATCCGAACAGCGGCACAGCCGCCATGCTGGAGGCGGCGCGCGGCCTTGGGGCGCTGCTCAGATCGGGCTGGAAGCCGAAGCGCACGATCGTGCTCGCCAGTTGGGACGCGGAAGAGCAGGGCCTGATCGGCTCAACCGAATTTGCGGAACACTTTGCCGCCGAACTGTCCAGGAACGCGGTCGCATACTTCAACACCGATGTTGCGGTTGCGGGCCCGACATTCGGCGCCTCGGCTGTTCCCAGTCTCAAGCAATTCGTCCGCGAGGTTACGAAGGCTGTGCCGTCTCCGGCCGGCGGAACGGTTTATGACGCATGGCGGTCAGCCGCTGAGCGGTTGCGACGCCAGGCTGCCGATGCCGAAGTGTACGGACTGCCGCGCCGCGCCGGCGTTGCGCAGGTTTCGAAGGACGTCACTGTCGGCGACCTCGGCAGCGGGTCCGACTACACGCCCTTCCTGCAAAATCTTGGAATCGCCGCGACCGACATCGGTTCGGGCGGCGCAAGCGGCGTGTACCACTCCGTGTTCGACAACTTCGCCGTGTTCAGGAAGTTCATCGACCCCACCTTTGAGTACGAACAACAAATGGCGCGCGTCTTCGGCGTGCAGATCCTCCGCATGGCGCAGGCCGACGTCCTGCCATTCGATTACGAGGAGTACGGCAGGGAGGTACGCGCCTACCTGCTCGCCGCAAAACGTCGTACCGAGCAGACCGGCTGGAAGACTAAGCCGGACCTCGACCCCGCGTTTGACGCCGCCGAGCGGTTCGCCGCAGCCGGCAAGACGGCGATGTCTCGCCAGAAGTCGAACGAGAATCCGGCGAAGCTGAACGTCGGCTTGATCCATGCCGAGCGCGCGCTGCTGACCGACGGTTTGCCGCGGCGGCCCTTCTACCGGCACGCCATCTACGCACCCGGCGAGTACACCGGCTACCAGCCGGTCGTCCTACCCGGCGTCAACGAAGCGATCGACCGGGGTGACGCGCAGGCCGCGTCTGCGGCCGTCCGGCATCTCACCGCCGCCCTGGACCGCGCGGCCGACGTGCTGGAGGCGGCGGCGTCCGACTGACGCCGCTGTACTTAGTACCCTCACGGCGGCGTCGGCACATCCCTGAGCGCACACCTAAGGCATAGAGCCTATTTGCACATCATCTACTCGCGATGAGAATCCAGACATGCTCAGCGTCCTGAACCGGTTTGTCGAGGCGCACGACCGCTACCTGGCCCTGGATCGCGCCCGCACCGACTGCGATAACCCGCAACAGCGAGAGTTCTTGTACATCCAACTGATGCAGGCTTATCTGGAAGTGCACTACCGTGCGAGAGAGATCGCCGGTATTCAGTTCGCCGACGGGAACGACTTCGTCGACGTCAACTGACAGCGCCCTGGCTTCCGAGTTCTGCGCCGCTGAGTGATAGCGTTTTTCTTCTCCTTAGAACTTGGCCGAGCCGTGCCCCGTGCACGGCTCTTTTTTATGGAAGTTGACTCTGGGCGGCCCGGGGCCTCAGTATCAAGGTTTGCTCTCTTTGGCACTGGCAACATCAGGGGCGGGAGCGAAATCGAAACATTGTTTATCGAATGGCAGATCATCAGCATTCTTCTCCCGGCTCCGGCCACGAACCGAAGTCCAACGGCGGGCCGCGAGGCAAGTACCTTGTATCGCTCTCCATCGCAGCCCTGGGTGTTGTCTACGGCGATATCGGCACCAGCCCTCTCTACACGCTGAAGGAGTCGTTCCACCACACGCACAACCTTGCGGTCACACCCGGCAACGTGATGGGAGTGCTCTCGCTCATCTTCTGGTCGCTGCTGATTATCGTCTCGATCAAGTACCTGCTGTTTGTGCTGCGGGCGGACAATCGGGGCGAGGGCGGCATCATGGCACTGACCTCGCTGGTGTCGCCCGTGGGAGCCGCGCGCAACTCCACGCAGTGGGTCTTGATCTCACTCGGGCTGTTCGGCACGGCCCTGCTCTACGGCGACGGCATGATCACGCCGGCTATCACCGTCCTGGGAGCCATCGAGGGACTCAGCATCGCTACGCCGGTCTTCGATCCCTACATCGAGCCGATCACGGTGGTCGTCCTCGTTCTGCTGTTCTCCATCCAGAATCGAGGAACTGCGCGCATCGGCCGCATGTTCGGGCCGATCATCATCGTGTGGCTGGTAACGATCGCGACTCTCGGCCTGGTGGCCATCGTTCGCGTGCCGCAGGTGTTGGCCGCCATCGATCCCCGGCACGGAGTCCTGTTCCTGGTGCATAACGGATGGCGGGCATTCGTCGTGCTCGGTTCCGTGTTCCTCGCCATCACCGGCGCGGAAGCTCTCTACGCCGACATGGGACACTTCGGACGGCGTCCCATACGGCTTGCGTGGTTCTACCTCGTGCTGCCCGCGCTGCTGCTCAACTATTTCGGGCAGGGCGCGCTCCTCATCGCAGATCCCAGCGCAGTGGAGAACCCGTTCTACCGGCTGGCGCCGCGTTGGGCGATCTATCCGCTGGTCGTGCTCGCAACTTCAGCCGCTGTGATCGCCAGCCAGGCGCTCATTTCCGGTGCGTTCTCGCTCACGCGCCAGGCGGTTCAACTCGGCTACGTGCCCCGCGTGGACATCGAGCACACCTCGGCCACCGAGATCGGGCAGATTTACATCCCCGGCGTGAACTGGGCCTTGATGTTCGCCTGCATCGGACTCGTGTTGGGCTTCCACTCGTCTTCGAACCTGGCGGCGGCCTACGGAATCGCCGTGACGCTCACGATGTTGATTACGACAGTGCTCTTCTGGGTCGTCGCCCGGCAGCGGTGGCACTGGAGCCTGTTGAAGGCGACGCTGATCTGCGGCGCGTTCCTGGCGATCGAATCCGCGTTCTTCGCCGCCAATGTGCTCAAGATCCCGCATGGCGGATGGTTCCCGCTGCTGATCGGCGCGGCCATCTTCACCGTCATGTCCACGTGGAAGAAAGGGCGTCGCATCCTCGCAAAGCGACTGCGCTACGCCTCGATGCCGTTCGACCGCTTCCTGCGCGAGCTGCCTGAATACGATGTCGCCCTGGTCCCCGGTACGGCCATCTACATGTCGGGCAGCAACATGAACGTTCCCGTTCCGTTGCTACAGAACCTTCGTCATAACAAGGTGTTGCACGAGCGCGTGATCCTGCTGCACGTCGCGACCGAGGAGACCCCGCATTGTTCGGATGAAGAGCGCCTGGAATGCCGGAAACTCACGGACGGTATCTACGAAATCACCGCCCACTACGGTTTCATGGAGGACCCGAACATAACGTCCGTGCTCCAGAAATCGGAAGAGCACGGCATCCCGATCGACATGGACGACACAACCTTCTTCCTCGGCCGCGAACATCTGATCGCGACCAACCGGCCGGGAATGGCGATCTGGCGTGAAAAGCTCTTCGCCCTCATGGCTCGCAACGCGCAACAGGCGACGTTGTACTTCCGCCTGCCTCCGAACCGGGTGGTCGAGGTCGGAACGCAAGTCGAGATGTGAGCCCAGTGTGGCGCGGGCGTCCCGCCCGCGATCACGAATGTCCGCAGCCGAGCGTGCGAACACACAAACAGAAACGCCGCACCCAAAGGTGCGGCGTTTTTATGCGAAGCGCCCGAGGCTACTTCGTCGTCTCCGAACTGACCAGCTTCACCAGTCCCGAGTAGTCCTTCTTTTCCAGCCCGTGAACCTGCTTGTTGTACTCGTCGATCTTCGAGGAGTAGTTCATCGAGCAGAACTTCGGGCCGCACATCGAGCAGAACGCCGCTTCCTTGTAGAACTTGTCCGGAAGCGTCTCGTCGTGCATCGAACGCGCCGTCTCCGGGTCGAGCGACAGTTCGAACTGCTTCTCCCAGTCGAACGTGTACCGCGCGTGGCTGATGGCGTTGTCGCGGTCCTGCGCGCCCGGACGATGCCGCGCAACATCCGCGGCGTGAGCGGCGATCTTGTACGCGATGATGCCGTCCTTCACGTCCTTGTCATTCGGCAGTCCGAGGTGCTCCTTTGGAGTCACATAGCAGAGCATCGAAGCGCCGTACCAGCCGATCATCGCCGCGCCGATCGCCGAGGTGATGTGGTCGTAACCCGGAGCGATATCCGTCACCAGCGGCCCCAAGGTGTAGAACGGAGCGCCGTCGCACCACTCCACCTCGAGGTCCACCTGCTCCTTGATCTTGTCGATCGGCACGTGTCCCGGACCCTCGATCATCACCTGCACGTCCCGCTCCCACGCCTTGCGGGTCAGTTCACCCAGCGTCTTCAACTCCGCGAACTGTGCTTCGTCGCTCGCGTCGGCGATACATCCCGGACGCAGCCCGTCGCCGAGCGAATACGAGACGTCGTACTTCGCCAGGATCTTCGTGATGTCGTCGAAGTGCTCGTAGAGGAAGTTCTGCTTGTGGTGGTGCGTCATCCACTGCGCCATGATCGAACCGCCGCGGCTGACGATTCCCGTGATGCGCTTGGCCACCATCGGAACGTACTGAATCAGCAGCCCAGCGTGAATCGTCATATAGTCCACGCCCTGCGCCGCCTGTTCTTCGATCACTTCCAGCATGATCTGCGGAGTCAGGTCTTCGATGCGGCGAACACGCGCAACCGCTTCGTAGATCGGCACGGTTCCGATCGGAACCGGCGAGTGACGAAGGATTTGATCGCGAATCTCGTGGATTTCGCCGCCCGTGGAGAGATCCATGACCGTGTCGGCGCCGTAGTGAACCGACGTGTGCAGCTTCTTGAGTTCTTCCTCGATATTGGACGTTACTGCCGAGTTGCCGATGTTGGCGTTGATCTTGCAGCGCGAGGCCACTCCGATGCACATCGGCTCCAACTCGGGATGGTTGATGTTGGCCGGGATAATCATCCTGCCGGCGGCCACCTCGTCACGCACCAGTTCCGGCGAAATCCGCTCGATGTGGGCGACGTAAGCCATCTCTTCCGTGACCAGTCCCTGGCGAGCGAAGTGCATTTGCGTGACATTGTTGTCGCCGGTCCTGGCCGCATGTTCGCGGCGCTTGGTGATCCATTCGGCGCGCGGCTTAGGAACGCCGTTTCCGTTGCTGGGCGAAATACCGTTGTTGGGGCTCATAATCTGGACCTCACTGCGAGGACGAACCTGCAATTATACGCGCCGGGCGCGGGGCTCCGGAGGCGCGCCAAACCCGCGCTGAACGGGCTATTCCGGCCACCGGGCGGGTTCAGGGGTTTCGCTGCTTGACCGGTACCATTTTGGGGCAGTAACCTCGAATCAGAAATGGGGGGTGGTGCGGTTTTTGCGTCCGGGGTGGTCGCGTCCGCATCCTTTCAATCGTATGTCGGATCACACACGCAAGTATCTTCGGTTTGGTATCCCGATCACCGTCATCGTGCTCGCATTGTCGTACCTTGCTGTCTCCGGCATCAACGAGAGCAAGAGTTATTACGTCACCATCAAGGAACTCAACACCATGGGCGACGACGCGCACTCCAAGCGCCTGCGCGTTGCCGGCAACGTCGAGCCGGGCTCGATCAAGCGTCAGGGTACGCGGGTGGAGTTCCAGTTGAACGAGGAAGGCCGCCTGCTGCCGGTCGTCTATCACGGCACTGAAGCGCCGCCAGACACGTTCAAGGACAATTCCCAGGCGCTCGCCGAAGGCACGTACGGCCGCGACGGCGTGTTCCGCGCCAAGAAGCTACAGGCCAAGTGCGCCAGCAAGTACGCTCCTCAGCAGGACGGCACGACTCCCGCGGGCACTGCTCCCGCTCAACAAGCCGAGGCCGCAAAGTCGTCTCTCTAACTTGACCACCGAATCCAACGCGAATCCGTCAGCCGCCGGTCCAGTGCCGGCGGTTGCTTTGTCGGACGTTGTTCGCCACTTCGGGCGCTTTGCCGCTTTGCGCGGCATCACCGCCGACTTCGCTCCCGGCAAGCTCTACGTCATCCTGGGCGAGAACGGGGCGGGGAAGTCCACCCTGCTGCGCATCGTTGCCGGACTCCTCCAGCCGACGCGCGGGACCGTGCGCATCCTCGGCGAGAGCGAAATCCGCAATGCCGCCACCCGCACCGGTTATATGGGACACGCGCCGCTGCTCTATGACGAACTCGATGCCATGGAGAACCTGCGCTACTTCGCCGGACTTTACGGCATCCAGGACGATTCGCGCTGCCGGGCAGCCATCGAGCGCGTCGCCCTCGACCCCGGCCTCACGCGACGCGTAGGCCAATACTCACAGGGAATGCGCCAGCGCATCTCGCTCGCTCGCGCCATCCTTCATGACCCGGAGTTGTTGCTGCTCGACGAGCCGTTCTCCAATGTGGACGTAACCAGCGCGCGCGAGATGGCGCGGCTGCTGGGCGGGATGCGCGACCAGGGCAAGACCGTCTTCGTTGTGACTCACCAGGCCGCCGTCATGGAGCCCGTTGCCGACGAGTGCGTCGTCATCACCTCCGGCAGGCTTGCGGCGCGGGAGTGCGGAATTCCGCTTCACCTCATGGCGCCCTACGCGGCACAGGAGCCGGTCCGATGAGCGCAGTGCTGGACAAAACGCCGCCTGCCCACAATGCCGGCGGCAAACCGGGAGTTGGTTCCATGAGCGCCCCGTCTGTCGCGCGCGTAACGCGCTCCACACTGGCGAAAGACGTTCGCCTCGAGTGGCGCTCGAAGGATGCCATCAACAGCATGCTCTTCTTCTCGCTGCTGGTGGTCGTCATCTTCGCCTTCGGCTTCGATCCTACGGCGGAGGAGTCGCGCCGCATCGCCGGAGGCCTCTTCTGGATGGCCGTGCTGTTCTCGACCGTGGTGGCGCTCAACCAGACCTGGGCCCGCGAGCTTCGCAACCAGGTGCTGGACGCGTACCGCGTCTCGCCGGCGTCTCCCGCCTCGCTGTTCATCGCCAAGGCGGTCGGCAACTTCATCTTCGTTGCCACGCTGGAAGTCCTGATGGTGCCGCTGTTCGTCGTGTTTTATAACCTGCGGTCGCTCGGCCCGGTGTGGCAGTTGTTGCTTGTCGCCGCGCTTTCGACCTGGGCGCTGGTCGTGAACGGCACGTTCTTCGGCGCCATGTCGATTCGCACGCGCAGCCGCGAAATCATGCTGCCGCTGATCCTGTTTCCGATTTCGATTCCGGCGCTGTTGACCATGGTCGAGGCCACGACGCAGATCCTGACGGGCGAGTCGACGCCGACGTTCGGCATCCAGTTGCTGCTTATCTACGACATTGTTTTCACAACCATCTGTCTAACGTTGTTCTCAACGATCCTCAACGCGGAGTGAGCCGCTACAGATGAAACCTGGAATCGTTATCTTCGGCATCGTCGCCGCCGCGCTGCTCAGCTACGGGCTGCATGCGGCGCTGGTCGGCGCTCCCACCGAGCAGACCATGGGCGACGTGCAACGCATCTTCTATTACCACGTGCCCAGCGCGTGGACGGCGTTCCTGCTCTTCTTCGTCAACTTCGTCGCGTCCATTTGGTACCTTGTCAGGCGCAATCCCATCGCCGACGCGATTGCCGTGTCGGCCGCCGAGGTAGGCGTCGTGTTCTGCACGGTCGTGCTCGTCACCGGGCCGATCTGGGCGAAGCCCGTGTGGGGCATCTGGTGGACATGGGACGCCCGCCTCACCAGCACACTGGTCCTCTGGCTCATCTACGTCAGCTATCTGATCCTGCGGCGGTACGCCACCGGAGGCCAGACGCAGGTCATGGCCGCCGTGCTGGCAATCTTCGGCTTCCTCGATGTGCCGCTCGTTTACATGGCGATCCGCTGGTTCCGGACGCAGCATCCGCAGCCGGTCATCGGCGGCGGGGAAGGATCGGGGATTCATCCGAGCATGATGCACGCCCTGATGTGGAACTTCGTAGCTTTTCTCGTCTTCGCCGGGCTCGTGATGTGGCTGCGTTATCGCATTGAACTCGCGTCACGCGCCATCGAGAGCGAGTTTGCCCAGCGCGCCGTCGATGACGATCTCCACGGACATATGCCCGTAAGGAGCACGCGATGAGCAACGAGTCGTACCTTTTCGCCGCCTACGTCGCAACCTGGCTGATCCATCTCGGTTACATCGCGCACCTGGTGAGCCGAGCGCGCAAGATTCGAAACGAGGCGAGCGAACTCCAGTCGTCCACAACCAATGGCCCGCGTTCGCGTTGAAGCATGTTTCCCGATTGCGACGGCGTGCCTGCGCTTTCACGGTTTCAGCTTCCGCTGAACTGGTCTAAACTGGGTCGTGCAGCAGAGTAGCCGAGCAACGATCAGCGTAGCCGCGGTGGCATGCCTGCTTTTCGGACTGGCGTCCATCGCGCTCGCCATCCCCTTCTTCTTGAAGCAATACTCGGTTGTCCGCGACTGGCCGTCCACGATGGCCAGCGTGAGGGCAAGCGAGGTGCTCGAAACCACCGTCAGCGGAACGAAGATGTGGGTCACTCGCTTCGAGTTGAGCTACGAGGTGGGAGACAAAATCCAGCTCACGACCGTGAACGCCTACCGTCGCGGCAACGACTACGAAATCGTCAAGGATGCAGCGGCGCGGTTCCCCGCCGGCTCACAAGCGCTCATCAGATATAACCCCAACAACCCGGCAGAAGTAAGACTCGACACCGACCACCCGCGCCGCTACTACCAACTGCCCATTGCACTGGGAGTGACAGGCGCGGTGTTCGCCGCGTTCGCCTTTGTGCTGTTCTTCGTGGCCCGGAACTGAGAGGGTGGCCCACATTTGCGGAGCCGCAGCCGCAGCTAATGTGGGATGACGGAGACCGCCTGAAGCAAATGTCCCATACGCTATAATGTCGGAAGTTCTTACCTCAGGCCTGTTCAGGCCACGGTGCGCGCCCGTAGCTCAGCTGGATAGAGCGAATGCCTCCGGAGCATTAGGTCGGGAGTTCGAATCTCTCCGGGCGCGCCATACACCTTCCATATCGACCTTGCGGGCACTCGAGGGACTCACGCCGCCATCTGGTCCGTCGCAGGACGATCGCTGAGCGAGTTCGGCGCGTCCATGTGCGCGCCATCATCCACCCCGATTCCGAGCCGTTCGACGAGTTCACCCCCAAGCCAGGCGGTAACCAACGCCAGAGCAGTTCCACCCACCGATAGTCCAATCGCGCCTGGTCCTGGACGCCCGGGGTTGTCTCTGCGCGCCAGCCAGCTTGCAGCAAACATTCCGGTCACGATGACGTTCCCGATGCCGTGCAGCAGGCCGATGCGCTTGGCGCGTGTGTTCTCCCGAATGGCGAGATAGTCCACGGTGCCTGGGACGGCAGCCACCAGGCCGCTCACCACGCCGGCTCCGAGCATGTAGTGGCCGACCTCAGCCCACCGTCGCTCATGCGTCGCGGCACGAATGCCATCGAAGATAGTAGCGGTCGCAAGAAGTCCCAGCGGGAAGACAATCAGCATGGGATGAACGGCGTGGCCTGCAGCTTTGAAGTGCGATTCCATCTGTACCCTCCGCTCTCTCGCTCTAACGATGGGTCCGCGAGGCCGAAGGTTGTGGAACGCGCGCTGCAGTTCTCGATTTTTGATGTGGCCGAATTTCAAGTCCATTCTTCGGTGGACTGGAAGCGCATGAATGGGTCAAAGTCGTGCCATGACAACGCCGGACGCCATGCTTCCTCCCCGTGCGGAGATGGTTCGCGCCATGCTCGCCTGCGATTCCGCCTACGAAGGCGTTTTCTACACGGCGGTCAGGACCACCGGTATCTTCTGCCGGCCGACGTGTACCGCCCGCAAGCCGAAGCCTGAGAATGTGGAGTTCTACCGCACCGCGGTGGACGCCGTTGCCGCCGGATTCCGCCCATGCAAACGCTGCAATCCGCTGGACGCGGCCGCCGTCGCGCCTGGCTGGGTACGCCCGCTGATCGAAGCCGCCAACACCGGCCCGGCGATACGGATTACCGACGAAGACATCGTCGCCCGCGGCATCGATCCGGTACGCCTTCGCCGCTGGTTCAAGAAGAACTTCGGCATGACCTTCCACACATACGTGAGGACTCGGCGTCTCGCATCGGCACTTGGCCGGCTGAATATCGGCGACTCCATCGACGACGCGGCCCTCGACCACGGCTATGAGTCTCTGAGTGGCTTCCGTGCCGGTTTCCGCAAAAGGTTCGGGATCTCACCCGGACGCGGTCGAACCGCGGAAGCACTGCTCTTTACTCGCCTGAACACGCCTCTTGGGCCCATGGTGGCCATGGCGGAGAAGCGGGGAATCGTGCTGCTGGAGTTCCTCGACCGTCCCGCGCTGACCAGAGAGATCGAAACGCTGCGTTCGCGATACGGCTACGCAGTCGCACCGGGGACGAACTCTCATCTGGAGCAGCTCGAAAGCGAATTGCAACTGTATTTCGCAGGCGAATCGACCCGCTTCACGGTGCCGCTGCACACCCCGGGCAATCCGTTCGAAGTCGCTGTGTGGAACTATCTTCGGCAGATTCCATTCGGCACAACGCGCAATTACGGCGAGATCGCAGTGGAATTGGGCAAGCCGGGCAGCAGTCGAGCGGTGGGGTTGGCGAACGGACGCAACCGCATTGCGATTGCCGTACCCTGCCACAGGGTGCTCGGCGCCGACGGCTCACTCACGGGCTATGGCGGCGGCATGCCCCGCAAAGCCTTCCTGCTCAGGCTCGAGCGCGACGTACTGGCGACACGAGCGCCATCGAACTCCGAAGTCCTTCCATTCGCGAGTCGCGGCGCGTCGAGATAGCCGCCGACTCGTTTGATCGCCTCCGCGGGTTTTCCGCGACGCCGGTCCGACGACACACATCCCAACTGCGTGTGTCACGGAGACTTCTATGTACCACTACGATGTTCGGACGGCACTCGAAGAGTTGAGCGAAGAGGCGTTGCTCCCCAATCCTGTCCGCATGCGCGACATGCTGCTGCGAGCGCACTTGGCCCCGGACCGTTCCCTGGAACTGAACCGGCTCTTTCTCGAGTACCAAAGGCGCTTCGGCGAACTCCAGGAGTTGGGAAAAGAACTGCTGGTCAAACTGGCGCGCTAGAACCAAACGGGGTTGGCCAATTGCCTTGGGAACTCGGGTTACCCCACATTCGCCAAAAGCTGGCGGATGTGGGGCACCAAACTCAACGGGCTGGCCAATCGCCTTGGGAACTCGGGTTACCCCACATTCGCCAAAAGCTGGGCGGATGTGGGGCACCAAACTCATCAACGGGCTGGCCAATCGCTTTGGGAACTCGGGTTACCACACATCCGCCGAAGCGGGCGGATGTGGGCAACGCTTACCAACCTCAGGCCAGCGGAACGATGTTGATGTCGTCGTCCTCGCCGACCATGGCCGCGATGCCCAAGATCCAGTCGAGCACTTCCTGCTGGTCAATCCTGTACGAGTAGTCGTTGCCGAGACACTGTTCTCGTTTGCCGAAGCTCGTGACGGCGACGATGATGTCGGTGTCGCCCCAGAGCACCGGTCCGCCCGAGTCTCCGCCGCAAGTGCCGCCGCGATTGTTGCCGGGGGCAGACGAGGTTTGCAGGTTGAACCCGGCAGTCCACGCGTTACGCAGGTTGTTGAGCTTGGTTTCCGCCATCAACCGGACACGGAAGGACAGCGGAGCCTGCGTCGGAGGCCAGTTGTCGGACACGCCGTACCCGCTCACCGTGAAGCTCACGTCCTGGACACCGCGCCTGTTGGCCAGCTCGGTCAGCGCACCCGCCTCGGCAAGGCTCGCGAAGTCCGTTTGGAACGTCACCGGTTCGTCGAGCAGCACGATTCCGGCGTCCCGAGTGTTGGGGAAGCCCGCGAAGTTGTCGAACCCATAGTCAAAGAGGCGTTCGCCGGTAACGCACAGGGGATCGCCCTCGATGCACTCGTCCGGGTATCCGGTGACGGGGTCGTGTTGTGTGACCGGATCGTAGTGAGCGCCAGCCTCCTGGTGAAAGTAGATCCGGGCGTACGAAAGGTTGTCGGCGTCATCCACACAGTGTCCTGCGGTCAGGAAGACCGAAGGAGAGATCAGGCTGCCCGAGCAGCGATGGCTGAACTCGCCGTTGGCGTCATAGAAGACGGCAAGTCCGACATACGTGTGGATAGGGTCCGGTTGATAACTTCCGGTAATGGCTGCACTGGGCAGTGCGGTCAACATTGCGGTCGCCAGCACAGCGGCGAACACGCGCGGAGAGCGAAGCATAGATGCCTCCGAAGATGCGGTTCTGGATTGACATACCAATCAATCCACCCGCATAGGTGCCCGCAGAAGCCGTACGGTTGCCAAGTGCCACCAAACAGTTTCGCTACCGGGTCGCGGAATGCCGCCGTATGTAGCTCGCCGGTTGCGCAAGAGAGCGCGTAACGGCCCGTGCTCGACACAAAAAAAGAGCACCCACTTGAATGGGTGCGAGAGAGGACATTTCCGCCGGTCTTGTCTTTCGTGCCGGCTTAGAACTTAAATAGGGGTTTGCGGCGGGCAGCCCGCGCCCATGCCGCGGACTGGCGACCTCGCCAGTGTAGGCAAAATCGTGGCAGCTGCCGCACTTGGCTCTGCTTGTTCCGGATACAGAACAACGGAGAGCGCGGGCGTGATGGCTCTCGGGGAGCCCCGCGTGTAACAATCACCTGAACAAAGCTCAATCTGGAACGAACGGTGAACGATCGATTGGCTCCTGGAGAGAAGCTGCGCCAATTACGCGAAGGCTTGGGCCTGACGGTCCGCGACGTCGAGACGGCCAGCAATCGACTCGCGGCGAAATACGGAGTGCCCGATTACGTGCTCTCGATCAGCCGTATCTCCGACTTCGAGACGAAGGGCATCGTGCCCTCGATACACAAGCTCTATTCCATGTCCGTCATCTACCGAAGGGAGCTGCGCGAACTCCTCGCGCTGTACGGAGTTCCAACCAACGAGGTGGAGGACAGCAGGCTGGTGGAGATCACGAAGACGCACCTGACGGGGCTGCTGGGCCCGAGCGTCGTCGAGATGCCAGTGCGGCTCGACCCGGCATTTGACGCAAGAACGACGACCGCGCTCAGTCGCATGATCGTCGGCTGGGGCGCGGTGCCCATTTCGCACCTGTCACGTTTCAAGGAGCGAGAGTATTCCTACGGCTACGTGGGCACCGAGGACCGGACCATGTATCCGCTGATCCCGCCAGGGAGTTTCCTCCAGATCGACGAGTCCCAAGCCAGGATTTTGGAAGGTAGTTGGAGATCGGAGTACGAGCGGCCCATCTACTTCTTAGAATTGCGCGATGGATTCGTCTGCTGCTGGTGCGACAAGAATGGCCAGGACATCGTAGTGCAACCCCATCCGCTTTCGGGATGCAAACCGCGGGTAGCGAGGGACGGCAGGGACGCAGAAGTACTCGGGCGCGTTGTCGGGATCGCTATGCGGCTTGGCGCTTCCGAATAAACTCGAGGGTCCGCACGACCAGGTCCAGGTGAGCTGCTGTCGGAGCGCCGAAACTCTTCTGAACCTCTGCGCGCTTCGAGCCCGAAGGGAAGTCCTGTAAATCCCCGCATAGTTCGTTGATAGGAGACCGAATGATCTCTTTGACGATGCGATCATGCGCCTGTCGCATCGCCTGTTGCGCGGCGTCGTCGCCGAACGTCGAAGACATGCCCCAGTGGTTGTAACACGCGCCGTCCCAGATCTCATGCATGAAACGCAGTTGGGCGACGCGCGTCGACAGAGACGCGATCGTCCTGCTCATGAAGTCGTCGTAAGGCCGTAACAATCTCATATTTGTTCTGCGTTCCGAACACTGCACAGGTCGATAAAACTTGCGTGAACAGCCATGATCGCAACCACATTAGCACGGTAAGCAAATCAACCCAAGTGGGAGTTTGCCGTGCAGTTTGTCATCAACCTTCTCCTGGCCGGTCTCATGTCCGTATCGACATACCTCGGTATTTCGGACTCAACTCAAACCGTAAACACAACGACAACGCAGTCGGTCTCGGCGATGAACGGGCCGGAACCTGGGGGGTGCTCGTCGGGCTCCGGTTGCAGGTAAACCTTGGTCTCTGAACGTGTCGAGGGGTATCCTGTGAGTGCTTGTCATGATACCCCTCGACACCATCAATTACGCGATCTGGATCGCCGGGCCGCTGTTGCAGGCGTCGTTGGCAATCATGATGTTCGTTAGGAAAACTTACAGGCAATTTCCTGTTTTCTTTGCCTACACCGTGTCGCACGTGGTGCGCGCGGCCCTGCTCTTCGGCGTCTATCGCTTTGGAAGCGAGCCGACGTACTTTTACTCGTATTACTCAGCGGAACTTATCGACGCCATCCTCAGCTTCGCCGTCGTGTATGAGTTGTACACGTTCGTATTCGAACCCTATGACGCGCTCGCCGACCTCGGCGCGCTGCTGTTCAAGTGGGCGTTCGCGGTACTGATCGTGTTCTGCATCGTCTCCGGCTTCCTTGCTCCAGGAGCCGACATCAATAGGGTCACCGCTGGAGTGATCGTGCTGCAGCGCAGTTCGAACATCCTGATCGGCGGTTTATTGCTGCTGCTCATGTTGTTCTGCAAGACCTTCGGTGTGGCCTGGCGTTCTTACGCCATGGGGATCGCCCTCGGGTTGGGCGTGACGTGTTCTGTCGCCGCCGCCGGCGCAGCCATACGTAGCGGCATTCCGGGCATGGCAAGCCAGCGTATCTTCGTTCTCGTCAACACCTCTGCCTATCTCGTGGCGATCGGCGTGTGGATCGCGTATCTGGTATCGCCGGCTTACGCTCGCGACCAGCGAAGGACGCTTCCGGAACATGCCACTGTTCAGCGCTGGAATCATGCGCTGGAGCAGCTGATAAACCGATGATCTATTTCATTGTCATCGTCGTATTGATCGCCATAACGTTGCTCCTGCTCGAAGTGCGAGCACAATACAGCTTGCGGGGCACTGGATCGCCAGGACTGGAGGAACTCGACATGCCCGCCTTCCTGAACCTCGTCGATCCGGCGCAGCTTGCCGCCGTGCAGAAGCGGCTGACAGCGGCAGAGTTCCGGTGGTATCGCAAGGAGCGCAGCCGCGTGATGTTGCAGTACACCAAGGCCATCGCGCACAACTGCGCCGTGGTAATTCACCAGATCACAGCCAGCCGATCGGAGCTGTCGGCCGAGCAGCGCAAGCTGCTGAACCTTGCGGTGCGGACGCGGCTGTACTCCATCGTGACGATTGCCGCTCTTCAGATCTCAATCTGGATTCCGATGGCAGACGGCCTGGTTGGCAACCTCGCGTCCAGATACCGGTCGATTTCTGACCTTCACGGCGACAACGCGGCGGCCGTCGCCCGGTAAAGGCTGCGGGTCAGGCGCGGCCGCCCCAACCGACATTTAAGAGACCGCGCCGGGTGTCCCCCGGTCAGCCGGAGACCAGCTGTTGGCGCAGCCTTCTCGAGAGGCTGACGGCAAGCGAGCGGTAGAAACGCGACGCCAGGTGGGGGTAGAGCTCGAAGAGGTCGGAGAGCGCGGACCATTCCAGCGCATAGGCTTCTACATCTCCGTCGGCGGTGACGGTTGCGCTGGCGATGCTGTTCTCGAGAAACGCCATGTCGCCGCAGACTTCTCCGGGCGCGATGTGGGCGACAGCGGCGCCCTTGACGCTAACCGTGAGTTTTCCGGCGGCAAGCAGGAACAGGGTCCGAACGGATTTGCGTTCCTGGATCAACGGCGAGCCGGGGGCGAACGTCAGCCGCCGGGCGCGATCCATCATCAACATCCAGTCGTTGTCGGTCAGGTACTCCAGGCGGTTCTTTGCCATCCTGACGATGGACAGCAGTTGCTGTTGGGAAGCTCGCATTCGTTCTGGTTATCCCTTGTGGGCTCGTGCACAAGGATAGCAGCCACTCCGGACGGTTGGCGCAGCAGTCCCGCGCAACCGAGCTGCACGGCACTCACTGGCCGAAGGTGTTGCACATTTCCGGGTCGCCCGACTGGAGCCCGCGCTGGAACCACTCCACGCGCTGGGCCGACGAACCGTGCGTGAACGTGTCGGCACTTACCTGGCGACCGCTCATCCGTTGCAAGCGGTCGTCTCCGATGGCGGAGGCAGCCGTGAGTGCTTCTTCGACGTCGCCGCTCTCCAGTATCTTGCGTTCGGCGGTGGAGTGTCCCCACACGCCGGCAAAGCAGTCGGCCTGAAGCTCCATTTGCACGGAAAGCGCATTGCGCTCTCCCGGGTTACTGCGCATCGCCCGCCGAACCTTCTCCTCGATCCCGAGCACGTTCTGGACGTGGTGGCCGATCTCGTGCGCGAGCACGTAGGCCTGCGCGAAGTCGCCGGGAGCCCCGAACCGCTGCTTCAGCTCGTCATAGAAGCCGAGGTCGATATACGCCTTCTGATCGGCGGGACAATAGAACGGACCGGTGATCGACCGCGCGGAGCCGCAGGCGGAACTCACCGCATCGCGGAACAGCACGAGCTTGGCTCTGGGATACTGAACGCCACGCTCCTGAAGGAGCCTTGACCAGGTAGCCTGGGTGTCATCAAGAACGAATGACACGAACTGCACCATCGGTTCTTCCGCCGGATCATTGACCGGGCGCGAGGAAGTGGCGGGAGCGCCGGCCTGCCCACCGCCGAGAACCGAAAGGAAGTCCTGCTTGAATACGACGCTCAACAGGAGCAGCAGGAGGAAGCCGCCGATGCCGAGGCGGCCTCCGACGCGGATCGGCATGCCTCCGCCGAACCCGCCGAACCCGCCGAAGCCACCGCCGCGACGGTCTTCCAAGTCTCTACTCCGGCCACCTGGTCTCCATTGCATGCCGCGTTGGATGCGCGGCAGGGGACGGGATTCTGGCCCAGGAAGCGAGTGGTGTCGCCGGCTTACCGGCGGATAGCGGTCTTCGTGATCTCCACAACGTTCGCGGCAGCGCCGGGCCTCTTCGGCTGTTCAGCGTACTCATACCCGGCGATCGAGCACGCAATCAGGAACGACTGAGCTTCTTTGCCGCTCGAGACCCGGCAGACGGTTCCCATGCAGCGCACTTCCGCAGGAGCATCGCCCGTCAGCTCGCGAGGCATCTCGAGGGTGAACTCGAGGTGTGCGTCGATCTGAATGCCGATGGGCGAGCGGAGCAGTACGCCGGTGCGGCTGATGTTCTCACACTCGGCCTCGACCCATGCGTCAGTCCCGGGCACGCGGAAGAAGAGCGGAACACGGTGGCGGAGGCGGCGCTCGCGCGGAGTCCACGCGATCTTCTTGCCGCACTTGCGCATCAAGCTATGATTCTGCTCGGCAGGCTCATCTTCGGCGAGACGCGCCACGCGACGCATCTTGCCCCAGTCGTAACGATATTTCACGCCGCAGTGGACGCACAGTTGGTAGTAATCGCCATCTTCGGCCCGCCGCGGCCATGAAAACTGGTGACGGCAGCCGGAGAAAATCCGGTAAACCAAATCCCCACTCATGCGGCATATCATTGCCCGTTCCCAGGGCGGAGCGCACATTACCGAAGGTCGAGTCCGGGCGTGATCACCGGCTGCTCCTCCGGCCGCCCTGAACCATGCAGCGCAAATGAGCGTTGCCATCGAGCGTGGCGCGCCTTGACGCACAGCCCATCGGCACGTGTCCCGCCTCTCATACGCTTCTACTACCACCATAGGAAGCGAGCATGGGGCGCACGATGTATCCAGACAGGAGCTTGGTCAAGCACTCCGAGAATGAGACGATCGCCCGCGCAAAAGCCGGCGACAATGCCGCGTTTGCGGAGCTGTACCGCCGCTACTGCAAGAGAGTGTTCGGTGTCTGTTTCTCTCTTGTACGCGATGTGACCATCACGGAAGACCTCGTACAGGAATCGTTCCTGCGCGCCTACCGAAAGCTGGACACTTTCCGCGAAGACTCGCTGTTCTCGACCTGGCTGCACCGCATCGCGGTCAACTCAGCGCTGATGTACTTGCGGAAACGCTCGTCGAGGGCAACCGAGATTTCGATCAACGAGCCTACGCACGACGACGGGGCGGAGGAGATGGCCGAGTTGTTCGGGGCACAGGACTCCGTGCTGGAGAACCTCGTGGACCGCGTCACGCTGCAACGGGCCATCGAGAGCCTTCCTCCGGGATACCGGGCCGTGGTGGTGCTCCACGACGTGGAGGGATATCAGCACGATGAGATCGCGGAGATACTTGGCTGCACCATCGGAAACACCAAGTCACAGTTGCACAAAGCCAGGCTCAAGCTCCGCGCAATGCTCAAAGTAGAGCGCGAACTGGAAGTGACGCAAAAAGCGGCATAGCGTTGTTGAAGGTGGATGCGGAAAGGCGGGCCCGCGGATGACGCGAGCCCTCGGCTTGATTACGCTGCCTTCTTGTACCGGTCCCTCAAGTCCCGGACACGATCGTGAGCCGAGATGACGCGATCGGCCTGCTGGCGCACGACCGCGCGGATGTCCGATGGAAGGCTTTCGTCGCGCAAGGCTTCGTCGTACTGCTCCTTCGCTCGATCCTCGCCCTGTTCAACCGAACTGAGCACGCTCGCTATGCCTCCGCCCAAAGCCTGCTTCAGGTCGAACCATTTGCGATGGAGCGTTCCCCTCATACTGCCGCTGCGGTTGGGGTCGTGTTCTCCGAGGCGCTGCACGTGATTCTCCAGTTCGCCCGCGAACTGCGCCCGCTCGAGCGATTGCTCGTTGAAGAACTGCCGGAGTTGGTGATCGTCAACGTTCTCGGCGGCTTCACGGTAACCGTTCTGCCCGTCGCGGCACGTCTCGATGAGCTTCTGCAAAACATTGATAGTGCTCTCGTTGTTCGCCATTTTGGCCTCCCAGGTGAATGGGTTGCGCGTGAGATGCAAGGCGCGGAGGCCGAGGTTGCGGGGACATGGCGGAGGGTGGAAATTGGGGCGGCCGGGAAGAACTTGCCCTCCCCCGAGCCGCCGGAATCGCTAGTTGGCGGGCAGAGACAGATGTTCGTGGAAGATGCGAATCTTGCCATCCGTATCGATCCCGAACACCTGGGTAGCGCGACCCTGGCCAATGTGTTCTTCCTGCTGTTTCGCCGCCCTGGACAGTTTCGAGGCGTGGAACTGGAACGTGTAGGTCGCGACCGCGCTCCGCTCGTCGAGCATGATGACATCGACCACGCCGGTGTTGGCCCGGAGAATCGATTGGGTGATGAAGTATTCGCGCTGGCGTCGCGTGGCAGCAAGCCGGCCCGGTTCGGAGCGAGTGCTCGCAGTCCCGAACACGGTCGATTCATGAGCGTAGAATTCCTCGAGCATTTCGCTCGACTTGGAAATGAAAGTGTTCCAAAACCGCGCGACTTCCGCTCGCACTGCTTCGGGGGATAAGTTCATCTGTAGCCCTTGAGTTCTTGGGGTAGTGCTACTTAGAAAGATTCAACACCCCAGTTCGACGGAAATGCAAGATAACCGAGGTCATGGCGCATCCCGAATGCAACGACTACACTGGAGACGCATTCTAAGGAAGCTGGACCTGTAGTTCACCCACCCGCGCGGGGTGCACCCGCCGAAGCCGGGAAGCGGAGGAGAATAATGCAGACCTGGAAGAAAGCAATCGTGTTCGGCAGTCTTGGAGCGGGCGTTTACATGGCTGTCACGGGCAAGCGTCCGGCAGGAATCGCGCTCATGGCGGGTGGTTTGGCTCTGCTGGCCTCGGAGTACCCTGAAAAATTCGAAGACATCTGGGAGAACGCGCCCGACTACGTCAATCGCGCCACGAAGATCTTCGCCACGCTTCAGCAGATCAGCGAGCGTTTTGCCGAGCAGGCGGAACAGCGCGGAATGGCTTCCATC
Organism: Clostridia bacterium; assembly: GCA_035627675.1. GTDB lineage: Bacteria > Acidobacteriota > Terriglobia > Terriglobales > Acidobacteriaceae > DASPLH01. The sequence goes on along the minus strand of DASPLH010000169.1, from coordinate 1,879 downwards.
CGCGAGATGCGTCACGAGTACGGCGTCTAGAGAACGAACAAGATTCGGATGAGCCCCGCACTGCGGGGCTTTCTTGTTGCGCCGCTAATCCGCGTTCGCTCCAGGTGGCATGGCGCGCGAAACGCTCGTAGGCGCCGGCACGCCCACAAGGGACATCCGTCGGCGCTCGATGCTCTCGATGTTCGCCGCGAACTGGTTGAACCCGTCGTAGCGCTCGGGCGAGACGACCTGCATCCGGATGTTGAACGAACGCCGCATGTTCCATGTGCGGCTATCGAGTTGTTTCAGCTCGAGACCATAGTCTCCAAACTCCGTTTGAACACTGCGGCGCACCGGCATCGCGAACGTGACTCCTTCCGGCAGCCGGACGCGGAAGTCGGCAGTCTCGAAAAGGAGCGTATTCACGGCAAGAGGATACCGTCGTGACGGCTGCCGGCCGTAGATGTGGCGCAGCCCAAGACCCGGCGCGATCTGATCGACATCCACCCCACCGGGTTTGAATACCACCCAGGCCGGGGCTTCACATTCCACTCGCACCACGAGCGGCTCATTCACATCGTTCTCGTGTTCGACACGGCCTTCCGAGTGCGTCGCTCCGGGGAAGAGCCGGATCGCAAGCTCCTGGAAGAACTTCGGCCGTTCCGCTGCCGTGAGTCCGCGCAACACGCTCCTCATCTGCGCAGCGCGCCACGGCGACATCCTGATGGCAACGCTCGCCTTCAATGTCCCATCGGGTTCGATCCTCACGTCGGCCTCGGCTGTGCTGCGCTCCTCGCGCAGCGGAGGTCCCAGCTCGGCGAAGGCGGCATCGGCCACTTCGCTGGCGTCGGGGCCGACGCTCACGATGCGCATGACCTTCGCCGCGAGTGTCGGTGCGTAGCTTCCGAGGGGCAGGCCAGTTGAATCCAGGTCCGCCGTCCACTGTGAGCCGTCGCGAAAACGAAAGACGGCCAACTCATGCGCGTAGGAGGCGAGTGCATCGTCGGCATCGATCTCGCGTGCCAGTACCAGTTCAGCATGGAGTCCGGCGGCACGCGCCAGCGCCAGAAGGGTCGCGGCCCGGCTGCCTTCGCCGCGCTCCAGCGATTCTTCAGCCGAAGCAAATTCGCCGGAGATGGCGTGGCCCGAGGCTCGGACGCGGGACATGACAGCCGTATAGAGCCGTTGCGCAGTGGAGGCTTCGTCCGCGCCGTGCAGTTCGCGCGCAAGTGCCGCAACCCGCGGGCCGGGACGGGCTGCCGCGATCATGGCGTCTGCAACATCACGTCTGCCGTTGGCGAGAAAGTCAGGGGCTGGCTCCACCACGACCGCTGGGAGCACTCCGGAACCGGGCATTGCGACCTCTCGCGCTGCTTGCGCCACCTCGCTGAGGTCCCACGTGCGTGTGAGCACTGCGTCGGCGGCGGCGGAGATCACCGGAGCCGGGGCATGGCGCACGGCTGCGACCGCCACCTCCGGCGGAGCAACCACGCTGTACCTCGAAAGAATGATTGGTGCGTCGAACGAGGCCAACTCGAATTGTTCCCGCTCATCGGGTGCGGCGTGCTCGACGTACTCGAGTTCGATTGCGTCTCCCGGCGCAAGGGCCGGCATCGAGATTGTGGCCTTGTGGTGATTGAGTTCGGGTTCGAAGATTTGCCCGTCAACCTTGATCGTCCGCAGGCGCAGGATCTCTGCTCCACCCGGCACTGTGACCTCGCCGAACGCGATGACGCCTTCACGGTTCAGCACACGGACGATTCGGTGGCGATAGGAGTAGCGGCGATCTCCCTGGAGGATGAGGGCACCGTCGTTCAGAACGAAGACGGCGGGCCCGCCGGAGTACGCCTGGCTGGCGGTTTCCCGGATGACCGTGAGACCGTCCCGACGGAATGGAGCA
>DASPLH010000168.1:0-5839 GCA_035627675.1 Clostridia bacterium | reverse complement strand
GTTCATCTTCACCGTCACGGCACCGCCCCCGGCGGAGGCTTCCACCTTGAGATCCTGCATCTTCTGCTGCATCTGGCGCTGCATTTCCTGCGCGCGCTGCATCATGTCCTGCAACTGCTTCGGATTCATCGTTCACCCTGGATTGAAAGTCTTAACTCTGGTCGATGACCGTGCGGATTTCAGCTCCGAATACTTCCATCATCTTCTTGACGATGGGCTCGTCGGCGGCGCGTCCCCGTATGTCTCCACCTCCGCTGCTGCGCCTCGGAGTTGCGCCGGGCGTGACCTGCGGAGTGCCGCTGACGAGGTTGAGCCTGATCGGACGTCCTGCGGCGCGGGTTGCTGCCGCCGATGCCGCTCTTTTCTGCTCCGCGCCAAATGTGACGTCGATGACCTTGGCCGAGATGCCGACGACGACCGTCAATTGCGCACCGTTGACCGACCACTCGCCCTCTTCGAGCGTTGAGACCGCCATGCGCGCGCCGCTCTTCTCCAGTTCGCTCAGGACGGCCTCGCGGACGGCGTCCAGGTTGACCGGGGCGCTGGCGTCCGCCGCAACCGGCGGCTGTTCTTTTGCCAGAGCGACAGCTGCGCCAACCTCAACCGTCGCGGACGCGGCTTCCGCCTTCGCAGGCTGCGGGCGCGGCGGAAAGATCGATGGAGGCGCGGTACGCGGAACGCCCAACGGCGCGGGAGTCGCCCGAGGCGCCATGTCCATTGCAGGCGACGCTGAAGCCGTAATGGCCGGCACGTTTTCACCCGACATCTCCGGCTTCGTCTTGCGCGCGCGGTCGGCGTCAAACGGCGACGGACGCGAGGGCGGCGCGCTCGTCGTGCGCGGCGCTCCAAACGGACTCGACCCTCCGCCCACAGGAGCGCTGCCTCGCGGGATGGGAGGCGGAGGCGTGCGCGGGGGGGCCGTTTGCGACTGCATGGCTGCCGGAGCGCTCTCCAGCTTCGCCGAACTCAACAACTGTTCGATCGGAAGCAGGCGCTGCGCGTGTACAAGCTTGAGCAGGCCGAGTTCCAGATGGAAGCGCTGCTCCTGCTTGAAACTCACGTCGCCATGCGTGCGCAGCATGATTTGCAGGAATCGCGTCAGGTCCTCTTCGGTGAACAGTTCGGCGACGCGCATCACGCGCGCCTTCTCGTCGGACGAGACCTGGAGCAGGGAGGTATCGCCGCCCGCCACCTTGGCCACGATCGCGTTGCGCAGGAAGCGCACGAACTGCTTGGTGAAGTGCGTTGCGCTGTGTCCCTCGACCATCAGCTTGTCCACGATGCGGAGGACTTCTTCGCTGGAATTCGAGTGAACGGACTGCATCACGCGCTCGAGCGTGTCGCTGGAAACCGTCCCGATGAGTCCGCGGACAAGGTCGGCGGTCAGCGTAGTTCCGCAGCAGGCAATCGCCTGGTCCATGATGCTCAGGGCGTCGCGCATCGAGCCGTCGCCGGCTTCGGCCAGCAGGGCGAGCGCGTCGTCGTCCACCTTGAGGTTCTCGGCGTCGGAGATGCTGCGCAGCTGCCCGACGATCTCCTCGAAGCGCACGGCATGAAAGCTGAAGTGCTGGCAACGCGAACGGATCGTCTGCGGAATGTCCTCGGGCTGCGTGGTGGCCATCATGAAGACGACCCACGGCGGCGGTTCTTCGAGCGTCTTCAGCAGGGCGTTGAACGCGGCATCCGTGACCTGGTGGGCTTCGTCGAGAATGAAGATGCGGAAGCGGTCGCGCGCTGGCTCGGCCGTGGCGGTGGCAATCAGTCCGCGTACTTCCTCGATGCCGCGATTGGTCGCGGCGTCGATCTCGATCACGTCCATCGCGCCCACCGATCCTTCGCGAATCTCGCGGCAGGAGTCGCATACGCCGCAGGGTTCGGTGGCTGGCCGGTCCGTGGACTTGCAGTTCAGGGCCATGGCGAGGATGCGCGCCACGGTCGTTTTGCCGATCCCGCGATGGCCGCTAAAAATGTAGCCGTGGGCGATGCGCTGCTGCTCCAGGGCGTTTGTAAGCGTGCGGGTGACGTGCTCCTGTCCGATCACGTCGGAGAAGCGCTGCGGACGGTATTTGCGCGCCAGGACGGTGTAGCTCATGGGAAGTTCTGATTATAGCCGCTGAGCCACTCCGCTGCCGCCGGCTTTGGCATCCTGACTCCGGGCGTAGAATGACCGGGTGAAGAACCAGCCGGAGGTGTCCTGTGTCTGACCATGGCGCGTTGATCGACCGCTACGAACAAGGTGCACAGTTGTTTGTCGAGGCCCTGGGTGGCGTCCCGCCAGCCGATCTCGATAGAGTCCCTGGGCCGGGGAAGTGGACGATCCGGCAGATCGCAATCCACACGACGGACGCGGAACTAGTCTTCTCGGCGCGTATCCGCATGTTGGCCGGACAGAATGGCGCAAAGATCATTGCCTTCAACCAGGATAACTGGGCCGCCGCCATGGCCTATGATCGCCAACCGGTCGAGCATACGGTCACGCTGTTCAAGACGCTCAGGGCGGTGAATGCCGCCATGCTGCGCGTGCTGCCCGAGAGCGCCTGGGCACACGTCGGGCGCCATGAAGAGAGAGGACCGATGACTATCGAAGATATGGTCAACGGCTACATCCGCCATGGCGAGAACCACTCGCGCGCCATTCGCGGGCTTGCGGAGCAGTTTGCCGGTACGGCGGCCGTCCAGGTTTGAGATGCGCCGATTTCTTGCAGAACGGCACGGAGAAGCGTAGAGTTCGACCGTCATCCTCAGCGGGAGATTCGAAGCATGGAACTCAAACTCAGTAACCGCGCCGTCGAAGGCGTCACGGTGGTCGATTGCAGCGGGCGTATCGTGTTCGGCGAGGAATCGGCCTATCTGCGAGACACGGTCAAGGCTCTGCTGTCGGAAACCAAGCGCATCGTGCTGAACCTGCGGGGCGTCAGTTACATCGATAGCGGCGGGCTGGGAACGCTTGTCAGCCTCTACACCTCGGCTCAAACCGCCGGTGGAGAGATCAAGCTGGCCGAACTGACGCAACGCACCAGTCAGCTTTTGCAGGTGACTAAGCTCGTGACCGTATTCGATGTCAAGAACACCGAGCAGGAAGCCATAGCTGCATTCCCGAAGGTCGCGAAGGCGTAAGTTTGCCTGGAATGAATCAGGGCCGCCCAAGGGCGGCCCTTCACTATTTCCAGAACCGGCGTGAGCTACGCGGTCGCAAAGGTCGAACTCTGCTTACTTCGTCTCCGCCGCCTTGACGAACTCCCACTTGCCACGGCCACAGAGATTCTTGCAGGCAGGCAACTGCTCGCCCGACTTGAACTGCACGGGGACTTTGCAAACACTGCACCAGTAGATCCCGCTCTCGGGAGCGGTTGTTCCGGGCTGATAGGCCATTGATGACTCCAGTCGTGTGATGAATTCGATGGTACCGCGACTAAGCACTGGAACCTGCGACCTGCGTCACAACATCTTTGTGATATGTAGCCGCCACGCCATGTAACCGAGCGCCTCGCGCGCGATGCTTTGGAACTTCTTCTTGTCGGGCGAGCCCTCGGCCTGCGGACGCGGAGACGTGTAGGTCTCGATGCCGTTGGCCTGCATCATCGCCTTCACGCGGAACAGGTGGTACGGGTCGCTGACGGCCACACAGGTCTTCATGCCGTTGGTGCGCATGATGTTGGCCGCGCGCACGGCCGATTCGCTGGTGTTGTCCGAATAAGTTTCGGCGATCAGATGCCGGTCTGGGATGCCCTTGCGCGCCAGGTAGTCCCGGCCTACGCCGCCTTCGCTGTAGGTTGGGTCCCAGCCCGCGCCTCCGGTGGTGATGATGACCGGAGCGAGCTTGCGCTGGTACAGCGCAAACGCGTGTTCGAGACGCGCGCGCAGCACGGGCGACGGGCGTCCCGAGTATTCGGCCGCTCCGAACACGATGATGGCGTCGGCCTCGCGCGCCTCGTCGAGCGAAGCCTGGCGGACTACCTGGTACGACGACCAGGCAAAGAACACGCCAAACCCGGCTGCCAGCACAAGCGCAGACCGGAGTGCGGCTCGACGTACCCGACGGGTGGCCATCACACGCGGTACTGGTCTCCGAGGATGCTTTCGATGTTTCCCAGCGGGATCGCGCCTTCACGCATGAGCTTCCAGCGGCCGCTGTTTTCCGAGAGATCGATGATGGTCGAGGGGATGGTTCGCGGCGACGTCCCGCCATCGACGATGATCGGCACGCGCTCCTGGAGCTGTTCTTTCACTGCGACAGCCGTCGTGCATTCGGATTCGCCGCTGAGGTTCGCCGAGGTAGCGGTGATCGGAACGCCGGCAGCGCGGATGATGGAGAGCGGGATGTTCGAGGCCGGGATGCGAACGGCGATGTTGCCGGTGTTCGCCGTGACCTTGAGCGGAAGCCGCGGAGACGCCTTGACGATGATCGTCAGCGGTCCGGGCCAGAACTTCTCGGCCAGAAGATAGAACTCGTCCGGAAGGGGCTGCGCAAGCAGTTCGGCCTGCTCCACGCTTTCGAGCAGCAACGAGAGCGGCTTGTGACGGTTGCGCTCCTTGATCTCGTAGACGCGCTCCACCGCGCGCAGATTGTAGGGGTCGGCGGCAAGCCCGTAGAACGTATCGGTGGGCATGCCGAGCACCTGGCCCTTCTTGATCTGCTCGGCGGCGTAGGCGACCAGTGACGTTTCCGGCGTATCGGAGTTGATCTTCAGGATCTCGGGATGCACCCGTGTTCTTCCTTTGGCCGGGGCTGCGGCGGAGCGCAAGTTAGCACAGCCATTCCGCGCGCCGCAAGCAGATGTGTCCAACCGCCGACCGGATTGGGATAGCGAACAACGTATTATGTCCCAGAGGACCGCTCACGCCAAATCCATGCCCGCCGAAAACCAGGACCGCCTCCGTCTCGTCACCAGCCGTCAAAACGCACTTGTGAAGGATCTGCGCCGCGCGCTGACGCAGGCCGAACTGACCGACGACGGCCATTGCGCCATCGAAGGCGCCCATATCCTGGAAGAAGCAATCCGCAGCGGATTGCGCGTGAAGGCCGTCTTCTTCAGCCAGTCGGCGCAGGACCGCGCCCAGCGCCTGCTCCCGCAGATCAGTACCCATGCGGAAACCATCCTGCTGCCCGACGACGTCTTCAAGAGCGCCGTGGCGACGGAGACTCCGCAGGGAGTCGCCGCGCTGGTGAAGCCCAGGGCGCTGGATCTCTCGGAGGCGCTGGCCGTGGAGGATCCGTTCCTGATCGGCGCGGCCGGCATCCAGGACCCGGGGAACTTCGGGACGATCATCCGCTCGGCGGAGGCGTTTGGAGCGGCGGCTGTGATCGCCATCGACAAGACGGTCTCGCCGCTGAACTCCAAGGTGATCCGCGGCTCGTCCGGTTCGATCTTCCGCCTGCCCGTCGTGAAGCGAAACGCGGCAGAAGTGATAGGTGAACTGAAGGACGCGGGCGTGCGCATCCTCGCGACTTCTTCGCACAAGGGAACACCGCTCCCGGAGATCGACCTCACGGGTTCAACGTGTGTGTTTGTCGGAAGCGAAGGCGCGGGAGTGCCGAGGGAAGTGCTGGCCGCCGCCGATGAAACGCTCTTCATCCCGCAGTCGCCAAAAGTCGAATCGCTCAACGCAGGAGTGGCGGCGTCGATCATCCTCTACGAGGCGGCAAGACAGAGGGGAACTGTGAAGTGAGAAGGGCGAAGTGTGAAGTGTGAAGTGTGAAGTGTGAAGTGAAACGGCGCTCTTACGCGGCGCGGCAAGTTGCTGTGCTTCCTGCCCGGCATCGGAGGCGGAGCGACCACTGCATAGAGGGTCGCCTTACTTCTTCTTCGCCGCCCGTTTCTTCTTTTTGAGCGCCTCG
>DASPLH010000167.1:0-5872 GCA_035627675.1 Clostridia bacterium | reverse complement strand
CGGCTCTGAAGACGCTCGATGCGTTCCATGGCGCCCACCCTCTCGTGGCCGGTATCGGCAAGGAAGAGCTACGTAACAAGCTGGAGTTGAACGCAGAGGTGTTCGCCTGCGTGCTCGCCTCGCTAACGTCGGAGAAGAAGGTACAAGTCTCAGGTGAGCAGGTGTCGCTCGCGGGACGCGGCGTCACGATGAGGAGCGACGAAGCGGATTCGAAGCGCGAAATCGAGCAGGCGTTCGCCAGTGCGGGCCTGAAGGTTCCGGCGCTGAAGGACGTGCTCGCCGGACTAAAGTTGGATCGCACGCGCGCCCAGCAGATCGTTACGTTGCTGCTGCGAGATAGAACGCTGGTCAAACTGGCCGACGATCTCGTCTTTCACCGCGATGCCCTGGATCAGCTGCGTCAGCAGGTCGCCGCGCTGAAAGCGTCGTCTCCAAAAATAGACGTGTCGCGATTCAAGGACCTGACCGGGGTGTCGCGCAAGTACGCTATCCCGCTGCTGGAGTATCTCGACCGCGAACGGGTCACCCGGCGCGTAGGCGACGAGCGCGTGATCATGTGAAGTATCTCCCCCGCGTGCAGATACGTGGGCGATTCCCGTTTTCACGCCCCAGTCTGCGAGTGCGGAGCGTCCACGGGTTTCGACTCGGGCGAATTTTTCTCGCGGAGCCAGATCGAAAGCGCCACCATGGCGAGCACAGCCAGGAACTCGCTCTGCCAGTTCTGAAACGACTCAAACCAAAACTGCGAAGTGGCGAAGAATCCCAGCGTGCTGACGGTATGCTCTCCGTGGGCTGTCTGTTCTTCGTTGTACTCGCGCGCTCCGCCCAGGCCGTGGACCACGAAGGAAACGAGGAACAGCGCGGCGAACGCCAGCGAGAGCGAGTGCTCGTACAGCTTCAGCCTCCAGCCGCCGCGCCGAACCGGACCGGGCTGCAACTCAATTGGCGTGGGCTTCTCCTGTTCTGACTCTTCCTCAGGATCGGGAGACTTCGACTCTGCGGAGCCTCTCTGGAACAGGAACGCCGTCAGCAGCACGTAGGCGAACATCTGGAGGAACTCGCTCTCCCAGTTCTCGGCCGTGGCTTCCACGAAAGCGCCCGTACGCAGGTATTGCAGGTAGGTGATCGGCGGCCGCCCGTGCTCCTGCTGATCGTTGTTATAGACGTAGATGCCCACGACACTCTGGGCAGCCCAGAACACGAGAAACAGAGTGGCCAGTACGAGCGAGAGTCCGTTGTCGCGGAGGAACCTGCGCATCGACATCCTCTGCTAGTGCTGATGCGAGTACCGCAACGTAAGTTGGTTCTTGAACGCAAACCAGACGTCTTCCTGAGCGAGGAAGCGCCTGACGGAGCGCTTCCGAGTCGAAGGATCTCGCGTCCTTCTCGCCTTCACCGCAGCAGTTCGGCGATGTCGGGACGATTGGCCCGGAGCGCCACGGTGTGTGCCGAGCCGAAGCCGGGAAAGAAGCGGGTCTTTTCGGCCCCATGCCGCAGCAGAAGTTCGACCATCCTCTTGTCTCCCTTGCGCACCGCAACGAGCAGCGGCGAAGTTTGCTCGTTGTCGTCGATACCGTTCGGGTCGGCCCCGCGCTGCAGCAGCAGGGATGCAGCTTCATATTGTCCGGCGAGAATGGCGCACTCGAGCGCCGGCATCTGCGTGGCGGGATCACGCGTGTCGACCGCGACATCGGCGAGAGCGGCACCTAGCTCTTTGATCCTGCCTGTGGCTGCCGCCGCGCAGGCATCGAGCGGCTGGTTGTAGGGGAGCAGCACGCGCACGGCATCCTTCTGGCCAGCGAAGGCCGCAACGAGCAAGGCCGTGCGTCCACCTTCGCCTTGACGCCTTGCGAGCGAGGGCTCTTCGCGCAGCATGGCCTCGAGTTCCTTGGCAAGCCCGAGTTGGGCGGCGTCGAAGATGTCCGGCTTCGCGCCATGTCGCATGAGGAGGCTGGGGACCTCCGAGTGTCGGAAACGTGCGGCGCGTTTCAGAGCGGTGCCGCCGCGCCGGTCCTGTAGCGTGGCATCTGCGCCGTTCTTGAGCAGCAGATCGACCGTGGCACGATCGCCCGTGCCGGATGCCATCATCAGTGCGGTCACGCCGGACTTGTCCCGGCGATTGACGTCCACCTTCCTCTTCAGCAGCCCCTGTACGAAGTCGATCGGAACCGGCGAACGCGAGACAGCGGCCATCAGCGGAGTCGTGCCGAGGTCATCTGCCTGGTCTGCGAGTTCGGGATGTGCGTCGATTCGTTGCAGGGCGCGGTCGTACTGCCGCTGAATGGCCAGAGCAGTGATCGTCGGCTCCGATGCGGAAGAACTAGTAAGCGGCTGCGTGCGCTGGCACGCTGCCACAAGCAACAAGGTGCCCAACGCGACGGCGATGACCAGCTTTCTCATGCTTGACTGACCATTGTGTCCCGATCTTTTGCGAGTCTTCGCAATGGGCGGAGGTCGTAAGAACTACTTGTTCTGGCCTGGTTTGCGGCCTTCGCGCAGGATCCTTGCGTAATCTTTCGAGACGAAAGTATCGAACGCCTTTTGTGCCTCCGGATCGTCGAAACAGACTAGTGATTTAGCAATTACCTGAACGACTTCAGCCGGTGCCCGTTTGCATGCCGCGATGATGAGACCGATTGATCCCTTGTCGTTCAGTTCCGCGAGTCCGCTTGCCGAAGCGGCAACGATCTGATAGTTCGGTGACGAGAGACCACGCCGAAGGAGCGGTATAGCCCTTACGTCGCCAGTCCAGCCGAGCACCAGGAAGTAACCGGGCGTAATATACACAGCTTCCTCTGCTGCATCGGCAGGCGATTTACCTTGCTCCTCCGCCCACCTTGCGAACTCCATCGAGGGACCGGGTTCGCGCTTCCCTTCCGAATCGAAACGCACGACCGAAGGCGCGCTGCTGTCCAGGGCCGCGTTCACCAGGCGTTCGAGGTAGTTCCAGTATTCGTCGTTCTTCACTCCCAGGAATATGAGAACTTGCGCTATGCGCGCTCTTTCGACCGGTTCCGTCCTGAGCTTGAACTGTTTCTCCAGATCGCCAACCGCTTGGACTGCTCGCGCCCGCTGGATGACATCCACATCGACGAGAGCGAATTCCCCTGATTTGACATTCAACCTTGCCTCGCGGACCCGGGCGGCGGTGGGTTCGGCGACAGTGTCCGTGCATTGGGAGTGCGCGAACCCAACGATTAGAATGCAACTCAGAGAGCAACCAAGAACCGTAAGTGCTGATTGGCGTTTCATCGTGACCGCCCGTGCTCGTCCGTAGGCATGAGGAAGCCCTCCAGCAACCAGCCGAGGGTTCTGATTCCGGCGCCAAGAGCCAGGGGCGCAGCCAGCATCAGCACCAGTTCGCCCCGGCCGACTTTGTTCTGGTAAACGCCACCAGCCCAGATGAGAACCATCAGGATGCTACCGAAAAGGGCTATAAGGGTCCCGAGCCGCTTTACTCGCCGTGCACCTTCGAGCGCTGCCATGTGAGGCTCCTTTATCTTGTGAATGACACCGCGGTCGGGGGCATGGTACCTGTGTCGCAGATCAGCTCGCAATGAAGTGTCGATGAACCGATACCGTCGAGATCGCCACGCCACTTCGGAGGACGGATCCGCACGCTACTCTGCACGCGGGGTGACGTATGGAACGTTCGTTGAAGTGGATTGCCGTGTCGTTCATGGCTGCCATAGCCGGTTACGTCCTCGGGTTGTTGTTCGGTGCGAGGCGAATCGGTACTCTAGGTTCATGCTCACGATTCGCGCCGCCACTGCGCAGGACGTTCCGCTGATCCTCGATTTCATTCGCGCGCTTGCCCTCTACGAGCGAGATCCTGACGCCGTGGTTGCGACCGAGGAGTCGCTGCTGCGCGACGGCTTCGGCCCGGAACCGAAGTATCGCTGCGTGCTGGCCGACTGGAATGGCGAGCCCGCCGGATTCGCGTTCTTCTTTTACAACTACTCAACGTGGCAAGGACGTCCCGGACTCTACCTCGAAGACCTCTTCGTCAAACCCGAGTTCCGCGGCAAAGGAATCGGCAAGGCGCTGCTGCTCCACCTGGCCAGGATCGCCGTCGACGAAGGCTGCGGACGCTACCAGTGGCAAGTGCTCGACTGGAACACTCCGGCGCTGGACTTCTACAAGTCGCTCGGGGCGAAGATCATGACCGAGTGGCTGACGATGCGGGTCGAGGGCGAAGCCCTGGAGCGGCTGGCATCCATGGCCAAGGCGAACGAGGCGAAGTCCGGCAGCCGTTGAAGCTGGACCGGCCTGGCTCGGCAACCCTGGTTTTCGAGTAGATTGGAAGTGTGACTCCTCCCATCAAGATCATCGGCGGCGGACTGGCCGGTCCGGAAGCCGCCTGGCAGTGCGCGCGACGCGGCCTGGAAGTCGAGCTGTACGAGATGCGTCCGGCGCGCAAAACTCCCGCGCACGAGACGGAACACTTTGCCGAACTCGTCTGCTCCAACTCACTGAAGAGCGATAGCGAGAACAGCGCTCCGTGGCTGCTGAAGCAGGAGATGCGCCGCGCCGGTTCGCTGCTGATGGAAGTCGCGCAGCGCACGGCTGTTCCCGCCGGACACGCGTTGGCCGTCGATCGCATGGCGTTCGCGGAGGCCGTTACGGAGGCGATTGAGCGCGAGTCGCGTATCCGAGTCATTCGCGAGGAAGTCACTCGCATTGACGAGACGAACGACATCACGATCATCGCGACAGGTCCGCTGACCTCGGACGCGCTCGCTCAGGAAATCGCGCGGCTGAGCGGAACCGACCGCCTCTTCTTCTATGACTCGATCTCTCCGATTGTCGAAGCCGACTCGATTGACGAGAGCAAGGTGTACAAGGCTGCGCGCTACGACAAGGGAACAGCCGACTACATTAACTGTCCGATGTCGGAAGAGGAGTACAACCGCTTCATCGACGCGCTGGCCGAGGCGCAGACGGTGGACGGTCACGAGTGGGAAAAGCTGAACTACTTCGAGGGCTGCTTGCCGATCGAGGAGATCGCTCGTCGCGGACGCGACACCCTTCGCTTCGGGCCGATGAAGCCCGTCGGACTGCGCGACCCGCGTACGGGCAAGACTCCGTATGCCGTGGTGCAACTGCGGCAGGAGAACCTGCGCGCCGACTCCTACAACCTCGTCGGATTCCAGAACCACCTGAAGTTTGGCGAGCAGGCGCGCGTGATGCGGCTGATTCCCGGGCTGGAGAACGCGCGGTTCCTCCGCTACGGGCAGATTCACCGCAATACCTACATCAACGCTCCCACGCTGCTGACGGAGACGTTGCAGATGCGGCAGCACCCGCGCGTGATGTTCGCCGGACAGATCTCAGGTGTCGAGGGCTATGTGGAGTCGATCGCCACGGGCTTGCTGGCGGGCGTGTACGCGTCGGCCGTGGCTCGCGGCGAGCAGCCTAAGGCCGTGCCGAGGGCGTCGGCGCACGGTTCGCTGGTGAACTACATCTGCCACGCTGAGAGCAAGAGCTTTCAGCCGGCGAACATCACGTTCGATCTGCTGGAGCAACTGGACGAGGCGACCAAGCGCAAGGTGCGCGACAAGAAGACGCGGCACAAGATGGTTTGCGAACGCGCGATGGAGCGGTTCGAGGCGTGGATGGCTGGACAGTCGGCGGTCGCCGGAAGTTAGTCGGGCCGCGAGGTCCTTCGACTCGGAAGCGCATCTGCGGGCGCTTCCTCGCTCAGGATGACGTGTTGTTTTGCGATCTGGGTTGGCGGGAACTGCCCAGCATTGCAGACGTGGGTCATCAGGAACTTAAGAGCGCTCCGCACTCAGCCCAGCCGAGGGCGGCTGGGCCTGCATGGAACGTGGTGCTCAGGGCCGCGAGGTCCTTCGACTCGGAAGCGCATCTG
>DASPLH010000166.1:0-2843 GCA_035627675.1 Clostridia bacterium | reverse complement strand
GCCTCTTTCGCCAGGTGCAGGTTAAAGAGCACCCGCGACTTCTGGTAGATCGGCGTCTCCGGAGAGTTCAGGTACTTGGGTCCGGCCTTTTCGTCCGCCGCCAGTGTCCGGCCGGTGAAGGCGATCACCTTGCCCTGCTCGTTGCAAATGGGAAACATCACGCGATTGCGGAACTTCGAGTACAGCGCTGCGGGTGTAGTGCGCGAGTCCTGTGTGGCACGGGCGTTCTGTGTAGCGCGGGCGTCCCCGCCCGCGTTCTGCGTCCCGTGTGTGGCGCGAGCGTTCTGTGTGGCACGAGCTTCCTGTGTGGCGCGGGCGTCCCCGCCCGCGTTCTCCCGCTCTTTCCACGAGAACAGCCCCGACTCCCTCAACATCTCCTCATCGGCTTGGGATTTCAACGCATCCCTGAGCAGAAACCCACTCTCCGGCGCAAATCCGATCCTAAATCTCTCGATGGCCTCAGCGTTCAGCCCGCGTCCGGCGAGGTACTCACGCGCATGCGCCGCCTCAGGACGCCGCAACTGCTCCTGGAAGAACTCACACGCAGCCTCGTGCAGCTTCAGCAGAATGGCCCGGGTCTTGGCTTCTTTCGCCTCCTGCGGAGAGCTGAACTCCACCTTCGGCATGGCGATCCCCAGCTTCTGCGCAACCAGCCGCACCGCTTCGGGGAAGGTGATGTTCTCGATCTTCTGCACGAAGCTGAACACGTCCCCCGAAACGCCGCAGCCGAAGCAGTGATAGAACTGCCGCGTAGCGTGAACCGAAAACGAAGGGGTCTTCTCGCCGTGGAAGGGACACAATCCCGAGTAGTTCTGCGCGCCTGAGCGCTTCAGCTTCACGTACTCGCCGACGATGCGGACGATGTCGGCCTGCTGCTTGACCGTGTACGCGAAATCGCCGGGGTTGGCCATTCAACTAGTGTGCACGATGGCCGCCCAGCAGCGAAGAAGCGCATGCTGCGAAGCAGGGTACTTTCTGTGGAAAAGTCTGTGGAACGCAGGGTTTTGCCCGAGCCGCATGTGGAAAACTATCTTCCTCCAGAGAAGATGGAGGGGAATCAAGTTTGCTTAAGCAGAGCGTCCAGGAACTTGGGTTATCGGCTCTTGAATGGCAGGCGACGGCGAAGGACCGACAGGGTCCAAGTTCCTACCGTGACACACTCTGTGTTCTCGAAAGAAAGGAACTCGCAAGCGACCTTATCCTGATCACTGTAGGCTCGTCGATTTCGTTCCTGTCCACGGTGAGCAATTCAAACGCAAGTAAGTCCTCTTCGTACGGTTCGGCGTACGACTGGTATGGCTGGTCTAGTCCGAGGTGTGCAAGGCAGCCAGCACCTTCGGCAGGGCTTACCTCACAAGCCACAATCTGTTCAGCTACACGTCGCACGATTCTCAACCATGCTTGTTCTTTCGTGATCGCCGGAACCCCAAGTTCCCGCAGAACGGCCTCGAAATCATCGTGGACGTCGAACCAGTCAGGACGTACGAGCGCAGCCAACCTTCGCAGCCGCAGAGAATCGTAGCCGTCCTCCAGCAGGTCAGCCGCAATCTGCGGAATGGAGTCGGACTTCATCTCCCCAAGAACCCACAAAGCTTGTACTTGCGTGAGATCAGTCATAAATCTGAGAATTTCAGTGTTCAGTAACTTTGATCCACCCGCACTCACACGCGTCATCCACGATCTTCTGCACCGTCGGCCAGATCTTCGGAAGGTACAGCCGCACGGGCTCCATGCGCTTCAGGACCCTCTCCCGCGTGACTCCGGCCTTGTGCCACGAGCCTCCGCCGGTTCGGTTGTTGTGCAGCAGCGGCTGGAGCCGGTCGAGCGCGTTGGCGTACTTCGCCTCCGCCGTTTCTGCGGACTCAAACTCCTCCCACAGGACGCGCAGTTCGCGTCCCTGCTCCGTCGGGAGCAGTCCGAAAATCCTCTCCGCCGCCTCGCGCTCCCGCGCTGCCTTATCGACGTAGCCCGATGTGTCGTACGCGAAGGTGTCGCCCGCATCAATTTCCACGATGTCGTGCACCAGCAGCATGCGCGTCACGCGCGAGACGTCCACCGGCTGCTCGGCGTACTCCGTCAGCAGGTTGGCCATCACCGCGAGGTGCCAGGAGTGCTCCGCCGAGTTCTCGCGCCGGCTCGCGTCGCACAGAGTCGTCTGGCGAAGAATGGTTTTGAGTTTGTCGATTTCGAGAACGAACTCAATCTGCTGGTCGAGGCGAGAAGTCATCTTCTTCATTCTACCGGGGCGCATTGTGTCACCCGCGCGCCGCGAAGCGAAGCACCCGCTGGCTGCACCGGTCCCTGGCGACTGGCGCTGGCGGCTGTGCTAGCCGAACAAATCCGTCCTTGCCCTCTCTGAAATCGCCACCACCGCCGGGTGTCTCAGCTTGCGTTCCGCCGATATGGCGAAGAACCGCTCGCGGATGGTTTCGACCCGGCCGATGGGCTGCACCGAGTATTGCTGCTGGATTTCCTTCTCGATCGCCGACGATCCCGGAAACACTCCCGTTCCCGCCTGCCCAAACGTCATCATCAGCGCCGAATCGTCAAACTCGCCCACCGTCGTGGGTCGAAGGTCGTTCTGCAAGAGCCAGGTATCGATGCCGCGGCGCACCGCCGCGGTGTCGTGCGGCAGCAGCATCGGCGCGCCGTTGAGTGACTTCGGGAAATTGCGCCGCAGCTTCGGAGCCAGCTTCGCCGAGGCAAAAAACGTCACGCCGCACTCCCCCAGCGCGTGGCTGAAGGCTTTCACCTTCACCGCTCCCACCGGAGCATCGGCCAGCACCAGGTCGAGTCCGTGAGTCGCCAGCGAGGCCAGCAGGCGCTCGGGGCTGTCCTCGTGG
>DASPLH010000165.1:0-20562 GCA_035627675.1 Clostridia bacterium | reverse complement strand
CGACTCTTCGAGCTTCCGGGTGCCCTTGAAATCGTGGTATGAGAGCTGAAGGACCGTGACCTGGTTGCGCAGCTTCTCGTATTCCGCGGCCTTGAGGCCCTCGGCGGTCTCGATTTCGAGATCGATGATCTGGCATCCAGCGGCGGCAGCTTTCGTGAGTACCTCGATCTGAGCGGCGATCGAGCCTTTGAAGCGTCCGCCGGAGTTCGCGCGGCGACAGGTGGCGACGGCGATCGCGTCCGGGCGGTATTCGAAAAGCTTCTTGATGCGGGGGAAGACCGCGGCCGGGTTCTTCAGGTAGTCGAGGCGGAACTCGATGAATGGATTTTCGCGGATGACTGCTTCTGCCTTGTCCACCATTTCGGCGGCGTCCTCGCCCGTGATGGCCACGCAGACGCGAGGAAGCCTCAGGCGCAACGCCCGGGCAGCGTAGTTGACTGTCGAGAGACTCATCTCTGGCGCATGGTACAGATGCACAATTGAGGATGCAACCACCCATTTCACCCGAGGCGGCTAAATGCCTCAAAATCGTACCTTTACGGTAAACACATGTCCGAAGGTACCCTTGACCCCACGGGGGTGCTTTGCTACGGTTCGGCTGGAATCGTCCGTCCCAATCGGATCGCTGAAATTGGACAGGTAACACCTGCGGGGATGGAAGGCCGTTTCCGGGCAGTGACTCGCAAAAGCCGCGACTGCAAGCAGTTGCGCCTGACGAGCCGCCTGGGAGGCCGGAGGATTTATGAAGAGGATCTCGTTCGTGGTGCTGCTGCTGGCCTCCATGGCCGCCGCCCAAGACCAGCCCGCGCAGGCGGCCGCGTCCACGCAAAAGCAGGAGCAGTTCACCTCCAACCTGGTGGAACGACCCATCGCCCCCACTTTCTCGGACGTGAACTGTTCGGGGTTTGTGACCCGGCAGGCTCTACCGATGACGAACCTGGTCGCAGGCGCCGAAAGGACTCCACAGGCCACTCGGTTCGGCCAGCGGGATACGATCTTTCTCAAGGGCGGCGAGTACAGCGTCGGACAGCAGTTCCGGCTCGTGCGCCGGGTGAAAGACCCGAACAACAACGAGATCGTGCGACGCCAGCGCAAGACGCTGAGAGATACCGGCGATTTGTGGACTGACCTCGGAATCGTGCGGGTCACCGATATCGATAAAGGCGTCGCCGTCGTGAACGTGGAGTTTGCCTGCGAGCCGATCGAGGTTGGCGACCTGGCAATCCCGTTCGAGGAGCGCCCGATCGTCCCCTTCAGCCGCAAGCCCATCGAGTTCAAGGAATGGGCGGTCGCGACCACCGGAGAAACAGGACGGATCGTGGGCGCCAGGGACTTCGACTACCTGATCGGAACAGGGCGCAAGGTGTACGTCAATATCGGATCGGGCAAGGGGCTGAAGGCGGGTGACTATCTGCGGGTGACCCGCGGTTACGGAAACGACGAACAGGCTGCGGTGGACCGGATCTCAGAGGAGGTCGGCAACCTTGAGGATGCGGCAGACCGCATGCCCAGGGCCCCCAAGCCGTCCGAGGCAGATTTGCCGCGCCACGGTATCGGGGAAATGCTGGTGCTGTCCGTAACGCCGGACACGGCTACGGCCATGGTGACGGTAGCGCGCGAAGACATCCACATCGGCGACCGCGTCGAGGTCGAAGCTTCGCAGAGATAGACAAGGTTCCTTACGGGAAGCGCCGCGAAGAGCGGCGCTTTTTGTTTGTGGACAGTTCCAGTTCAACGTCATCCCGGGCGACGATGCGAAATAGAACGGCCGTCACCGAAGCCGGCTGGTTTCGCATCGGAGTCGAGGGACTTGCGGATGGTTGTAAGCGGGGCCGGGAGGTCCTTCGACTCCGAGGCGCTTCCACGGCTTCGCCGCGTTCTGTCGCGCCTCCTCGCTCAGGATGACGTTCACAGGTTCAGCAGCACTCTTTTCATCCGCTTGCCGACCCGGACAGTCAGATCCGTGGGCAGATATAAGTGAACGGCGTTTCCAACCACTTGTCCATTGATACGAACCGCGCGCTCGCGGACCTTGCGTTCGCCCTCGCTTCGCGATGTGACTAGGCCGGCCTCCTTTAGCAATTTATCTACTTTGACTATTCCACCTACCTTGCCGGCGATAGGTTGCAGTGGACTGTGTCCGTCGGGTGCTTGAAGCGCGCTACCCTCCAGGTTTTCCGGCATCACTGATGAGAAGCCGACGGTTTCCGCAGCGACCTGTGTCTCTTCGAGGTTCTCCGGCACTTCGTCTTTCTGGAACTGTTTTGTCCAGTTTGCCTCGGCTTCTTCGGCTGCCTGCGCCGAATGGAAGTCGGCGATGATGCGCTTGGCGAGGTCCTTTTTCGCGCGCATCGGGTGCAGCTCTCCGGCCGTGACCTGCTGCTTGAGCTGTTCGATCTCCGACGTCGTGACGTCGGTCAGCAGCTCGTAGTAGCGCCACATCAGTTCGTCGCTGACGGACATCAGCTTTCCGAACATCTGCTGCGGCTCTTCGTTGATGCCGACGTAGTTGCCGTACGACTTCGACATCTTCTGCACGCCGTCGAGTCCTTCGAGCAGCGGCATGGTCAGCACGACCTGCGGAGGCTGTCCGTCGTGGCGCTGGAGTTCGCGTCCCACGAGCAGGTTGAACTTCTGGTCGGTGCCGCCGAGTTCCACGTCGGACTGGAGCATGACCGAGTCGTAGCCCTGCATCATCGGGTAGAGCAGTTCGTGGACGCTGATCGGCTTCTCTTCCTGGAACCGCTTGTGGAAGTCCTCGCGCTCGAGCATCTGCGAGACGGTGAACTTCGCGGCCAGCCGGACGAACCCTTCGTAGCCGAGCTTCAGCAGCCAGTCCGTGTTGTAGCGGACTTCCGTCTTCCCGGGATCGAGCAGTTTGAAGACCTGCGCCTTGTAGGTTTCTGCGTTCGCGTTGATCTGCTCGCGCGAAAGCGGCGGACGCGTCGTGTTGCGGCCCGTGGGGTCGCCGATGAGCGCCGTGCCGTCTCCGATGAGGAAGATGACCTGGTGGCCCATATCCTGGAAATGCTTCAGCTTTCGGATGAGGACGGTGTGGCCAAGGTGGAGGTCGGGCGCCGTGGGGTCAAAGCCGGCCTTGATGCGCAGCGGCTTGCCGGACTTGAAGGACTGTTCCAGGCGATCCTTGAGGTCCGCTTCGCGAATGATCTCGACAGCTCCCTTGCGGATATAGGCGAGCTGTTCATCTACCGGACGGAATTGCATAACGTCCGATTATTGCATTCAGGACGCGAGAGCGAAACCACGAGCTACTCGACCCGCGAGAGTTCCTCCTTGACCTTGACGAACCAAAGATAGATCTCATCGGCGCGGGCGATGTCCTCATTGAGCACGCGCGCATCCGCATACTTGTAGATCGAGGCTTCATCGTGGCGCCGCTTGAGGTCGGAAACGATGTGGTAGAGCTCGTCTACCTTGGAATGCATTACACGGAGATCGCTCACCAGCCGGATCTCTTCGATATCCAGCCACCGTGCTGCCACGGGGTCGTCCGATTGATTGGCCCTGGTTGCCATTTTCCCTACTTGTCCTTTCGGGCGTGAGAAGCATCTGCTGCGAGTACCCGTCCGGCTGCTATATTCGCCATATGCTCAAGGTGAAACTGCTGCGCGACGGGGCAAAAGTCCCGACGATCGCGCACCCCGGCGAAGACCTCGGTTATGACATCTACGCTGCCGCATCTGTTTCGATCGCTCCACGTGGGATGGCGGTTGTCCCGACCGGGATTGCCGTTGAGGTGACGGGCGCCAACGGAGAACCCCTGGGGGCCCTGTTGCGTGACAAGTCGTCCATGGCATCGCGCCGTTTGACCCTGACCGGCGGGGTGATCGACGCGGGCTATCGCGGCGAGATCCGCGTCGTGATCGAGAACCTGGGTGAAACCGAGGCAGAGATCCACGCCGGAGACAAGCTGGCCAACCTGATCCCGTACCCCGTTCTCACCACCCCGGTTGAGGTGGTAGGGGAACTGGCCGAATCGAGCCGCAACGACGGGGGATTTGGCTCCTCGGGGCGAAGGTAGGACACCTCAGCGGCTAAAGCCGCTCCAGGTCGCCGCCGAAAGATGCAGGCCTGAAGTCCTGTCCACGCCGCGGTCATCTGTTTGCACCTCGTTCAAACATCGCGTCATCTTTGAGCGAGGAGGCGCGACAGAACGCGGCGAAGCAGCGGATGCGCCTCCGAGTCGAAAGACCACCCGGCCCCACAAGCTTTCACTTGCACCCGGGGCCGCGAGGGCCCGCGACTCCGATGCGAATCCGGCCGCCCTCATCGGGCGACCGTTCTATTCCGCCATCGTCGCCAGGGATGACGTTCCGATTGACACCTGTGCTGACAGCGTTACGATGGTGGCCATGTTGCGACAGGTGGACGAGCGCACTGTTCGCGGCGACGGTTGGACCGTAATCATCACCGACGACCGGACGATCCGTTACGAGCAGGGTGGCCGCAGGCTTCATTTCGAGATCAACGTGCAGTGCTGCGGCGGGATACAGTTCGTCCTGCACACGTATCCGGCGGCAACTTCGTGGGAGCACCGGACGGGAGAGGATCGCGTCGCGATCGCGGAAGCGGAGTACAAGCAGATCGTGCATCGCGTCCGCGAAGCGCTGGAGTACCTGCAACTGCAGTTCGCCGTGGATTAGGCCGACTCCGCGGAAGAGCGCCCACCCTGGGCTGGCTACAGTTGCCTGATCACCACTCGGCGACCCGCAATTTCAAACCTTCCACCGATAACGATGCGCAGGGCTTCCGTGTAAGCCTGGTGCTCCTGTTCGAGGATGCGCTCGGCCAGCGTGTGTTCATCGTCGGTCTCGAGGATCGGAACTGCTCTCTGGACGATGATTGGGCCGTGGTCGAGGTGCTCGTCCACGAAATGCACGGTGCAGCCGCTGACTTTGGCTCCGAACTCGATCGCCTGTTTCTGGACTTCGAGGCCCGGGAAGGCCGGCAGCAGTGATGGATGGATGTTGAGGATGCGATTCGGGAACTGCTGGATGAACCACGGCGATAGCAATCGCATGTAGCCGGCGAGCACAACCCAGTCCACTTGGGCTTCGTGCAGGGCCCCGGCCATGGCACGGTCGTGCTCCTCGCGGGTGCGGCCTTTGCTGGGAATGATCAAGGCGTGGAGTCCACGACGCCGTGCGCTCTCGATCCCCGGCGCTTCGGCCCGGTTGCTGATGACGGCTGCGATGGTGGCGTCCAGCCGCCCGGCTGCGATGTTGTCGGCGATGGCCTCGAAGTTCGAACCGCGGCCCGAGAGCAGGATGCCTAGCTTGGTCATGTGTACTAAGTAAAAAGTGAAAAGTGGAAAGTAGAAAGTGAAAAGTTTGAAGGGTAAGTGAAAATCGCGGCTCAGTGATTGCAGTTCCTGACGGAATTGCACGCAAAGATCGGGCTGTCTGCTGTCGCGGAAGCGGAGGAATCAAACAAAAGACACTGGATGCGGAAGTCGCGCGTGAAAGCCGGTGTTCCGCTCTCCCCCATCCCCCTTCACCCTTTTCACTTTGCGCTTGTGTCTGGCGCGTTGATTTCCTCTAGCGCCGGGGAGCATAATCGAGACTCGCCCACACCCATTCGCGAACGCGCGGAAGTGTGCCTGACGGCTATTTCTCGTGAATCTGCCTAACTACATCACGACGGCGCGCATCTTTGCCGTGCCCCTGCTGATCTGGATTCTGTCCAGCAAGATGTTCCAGGGGAAGCAAGGGGAGCAGGAACTGCTGGCGTCGGCCGTCTTCATCCTGGCGTCTGTCACGGACGGGCTGGACGGCTATCTGGCCCGCAAGCGTGGGCAGGTGACCACCCTGGGCATGCTGCTGGACCCGCTGGCCGACAAGCTGCTGATCACCGGGGCCTTCATCTCGCTCGTCCAGTTCGCTCCTACGCTGGTATCGGCGTGGATCGCCGTGATCATCATCGGACGAGAGTTTCTCGTCACGGGACTGCGCTCGATCGCCGCGCAGGAAGGCTTCACGATCCAGGCGAGCGACGTTGGCAAGTTCAAGATGGTGGTGCAGATCGTGTCGGTGGTCGCGGTGTTGTTGGCGCACCGCTGGGAGCACTGGCCGATTGGGCCTTTCATCTTCCCCGTACACGTGATCGCCGTGACGGCCATCTGGTTCATGGTGGCTGTCTCGCTGTTCTCGGCCGCCGACTACTTCTACGCGTTCTGGTCGAAGATCGACAAGCAGGTCGTCCAGCGCCGCAAGCGCACGCCTTTCGTCCTGCGTCGTCGCGGCAAGAACGACGTACCGGCTACCTAGCAACCGGCGCGTGATGCGCATCCTTGCGGCACACCTTGGTTCACAACCCTTCGTGACACCAGCGGGTCTTAGTTTCCGGATATGCTTTCCCAACGCATGATGGAACCCCCTCAGACGGCAATTGGAGAGTATTCGGCCGAGGAGCGCAGCGAGATGCTGCGCTGGGCCCGCGAGGCAGTTTCCGCGGCTGTGCTCGGCGAGGCGCTTGGGACGGGCGCTCCGACCGAGCATCTCGGGGAGAGGCGTGGCGCGTTCACCAGTTTGCATACGAACCGCAAGCTGCGCGGCTGCATAGGATTCGTCGAGCCGCTGTACCCGCTCTGGCAGACCGTGTACGAGACGGCGCGCGCCGCGGCAACGCAGGATCCGCGATTCCTGCCGATAGGGGCCGATGAGCTCACGCATCTCGCCGTGGAGATCAGCGTGATTTCAGCACTGCGTCCTATCGAGCCCTGCGAGGTCGAGGTGGGGAAGCACGGCCTGCTGATCTCGCGAGGGAACCGGCGCGGATTGCTGTTGCCGCAGGTGGCGGCAGGAGCGGGCTGGACAGCCGAGGAGTTCCTTGCACAGACCTGCATCAAGGCCGGTCTGCCGCCGGATACGTGGCGCGCGGGAGCGAAGGTCGAGGCGTTCACGGCAGAGGTGTTCGGGGAAGAGTAGCGATAGGCGAAAGTTTTACTACCAGAGTCCTCTCACATCTACGGACGTCATCCTGAGCGAGGAGGCGCGACAGAACGCGGCGAAGCCGTGGAAGCGCCTCAGAGTCGAAGGACCTCCCGGCCCAAACCACGCCAGCCGTTGGTTCCGTGTCTTGGGCTGGGATCGCCTGGCTGTTCGCGACGGTGGTGTCCACTTTAGCCGCAAGGTCCCTCGGCTCCGATGCGAATCCGGCCGTCCTCTGCAAGGTTGCTCATGCTTCTCATAGCGGTCGCGAGACGATTGTTGCTCGAAGGCCAAGCCGCCGTGGTGACGGCCGTTCTATTTCGCATCGTCGCTCGGGATGACGTTGCAAGATCGAAAGCCCTCTTCGTCCAGATGATCGGCTTACCTTCCACTTTTCACTTTCCACTTTCCACTTTTCACTTCACACTTTCCGGGTGCGCGCTGCCGCTATCCTTCATCCCTACTGCAAAGATTCGGTACTGGCTCCGTTTCGCGACCCTCGGGTGAATCTCTTCCGTGGGAACGAACTGGAACGCAACGATCTGCCCGGCGTCGCCATCGTGTTCGGCGGGGACGGCAGCGTTCACCGGCTTTTGGCGGCGCTTGCCGGATCGGACTGTCCGCTGCTGGTTGTGCCGGCCGGCAGCGGCAACGATTTCGCGGAGACGATCGGGATCACGAGCGTCGCCGTCGCGACCGAGGCGTGGCGGAGATTCCTGGACACAGGGAGCAATGTTCGCCACCTCGATCTTGGACTTGTCACGCCTGCCGCGAAACCGTCCGCGGAGGCTGGCGCGGGCAGCGGCGCGGAGCCCGTACTGCGCTGGTCGTATGCCGACGAGGAGGGCCGTTTCATGGTGCCCGGGCAGAAGCTTGGTTCGGACATCATGCGGTCGCAGTTGCAACACGTGGAGGAGGCGCGCGACTCCGGAGTTTACTTCTGCTGCATCGCCGGTGTCGGGCTCGACGCCGACGCCAACGCGATCGCAAACCGCATGCCGCGATGGGTGCGAGGCAATGGCGGATACGCGCTGGCCGCCGTTCGAGCCTTGTCGGCTCATCGGCCCCAGGCTGTAACGATCACCACGGAGGATGGCGAGCGGTTCTCCGGGCCGGCGCTGCTGGCCGCCTTTGGCAACGCTCCGCAGTACGGCAACGGCATGCGAATGCTGCCGCGGGCGCTGATGGACGACGGCCTGCTCGACATCTGCTTCGTGGACGACGTCCCGAAGAGGACCGTGGTCCGCTACTTCCATACGATCTACGCGGGGCAACACCTCGGCATCCCCGCGGTGCACTATGCGCAGGCCCGCAGCCTGCGGGTGGAGAGCGAACACCCGATGCCGGTGTATGCCGACGGCGAGTACTGCTGCGACACTCCGGTCGAGGTGAAGGTTGCTCCCAAGTCGCTGCGCGTCATCGTTCCGTAGGGCGTCTTCGGCCGTGCCCCGTTGGGACGCGAGTTCTCGCAACGAACCTCGTATAGCCTTGCAAACAAATCAGGTAGAACTTTTTTTGTGAAACCTTTTGCAGCAGAGAAGGTCTATACTTGGGGGGAGAAATGTCGAGTCCTGTCGTCCCAAATCCGCAGGCCAGCAAGGTCCCACCCCCGAAGCCTGACATTCTGCCGACCCTGTTTGGCGAAGGTTACGGCATCTACGAGGTCCGCAAGGGTTCCTTCGTCATCTCGTTCCTGCTGAACACGCTTTGCGTCGCGGCATTGATCGCGGCTGGCAGTTGGGTGGCCGCGAACCCCGGGAAAGTTGCGAAAAACGTTGAACTGCTGATGACCGACATCAGCCCCGTCATTCTTTCTCCGGCGCCGGATGTTGCGGGTGGCGGCGGAGGCGGCGGCGACCGCGACAAACTGGAATCGCCCAAGGGCGCGCTCCCCAAGCAATCATTGCAGCAGATCACGCCTCCGGCGGTCGTGGTGCGCAACGAGAACCCGAAGCTTGAAGTCGATCCCACGGTGCTGGTGCCTCCGGAGATCAAGCTGCCGAATGTCGGTCCGATGGGCGACCCGCTGGCGAACCTCGTGGGGCCGGCGTCCAACGGCACGGGCAGCGGCAGCGGAATCGGCAGCGGCAGCGGCGGTGGAGTGGGCAGCGGCCGTGGTCCTGGGTTCGGCCCAGGTGTCGGCGGCGGAACCGGTGGCGGCATCTTCCGCGTGGGCGGAGGCGTAAGCGCGCCGCGTCCGACGTACATGCCCGATCCCGAGTATTCCGAGGAAGCTCGCAAGATAAAGTTCCAGGGCAGTGTCGTGTTGTGGATCGTGGTCGGACCGGATGGCCGCACGCACGACGTCCGCATCGTTCGCTCGGCCGGGCTTGGCCTGGACGAGAAGGCTATCGAAGCCGTGAGGAAGTGGAGATTCGAGCCTGCGAAGAAGGACGGCCAGCCTGTGGCCGTGCAGGTCAACGTGGAAGTGAATTTCCGGCTGTACTGAAGACGGATGAAGATACGAACGCCCGAACCTGACGGTTCGGGCGTTTTGCTTTGCGGGGCCCGGAGGTCTTTCGACTCGAACTCGCATCCGCGCTGCTGCGCAGCGCGTTCTGCTGCGAGTTCTCGCTCAAGATGACGCTGGGTGGTCGTCCGCGCGAAGGTGCTGGCGCTGACGGACCCTCAATATGACAACGTTCTTGCTGCGCAGCGCGTTCTGCTGCGAGTTCTAGCGCAAGATGACGCTGGGTGGTCGTCGGCGCGAAGATGCTGGCGGCGCGGACGGACCCTCAACATGACAAGGCCCTGGTCACACGTAGCGCCTGCGCCTTGGCCTCGCACGTTAGCGCCTGCCCCTTGCTTGGCGCCACGTGTGCGCCCTGTTGCCGCACGTTAGCGTCTGCGCATGCGGCCGATCATCGGTTCGACTTTGCTGCGAGCCGTGTCTGCCCACTCCTCGCGCCGGTTCCACACTTCGGACGCGCGTTCGCCCCAGTCGCCCATGCTGTCGCGGGCGTCCTCGTAGCGGCGGCGGACCATGTTGCGCATCTTCCGTCCCGTGGTCGGAGCCATGAGCAGCGCGGTGAGAGCGCCGATTCCGAGTCCCACGAGCAGGAAGGTGATCGCCGTGGTTGCCGCGTTTCGGTCGGAAGCGCTGTATTCGCCATAGTTTCTGTAATCGTCCATAAGTACCTCGCTGTGATGATGGGTTGCGCAATCAACTGGCTTTGCGCCGGCTGCGGCCTGTATCGCGGATCGGCACAACGGTTTCCTCGCGGCCGGAACCGCTGCGCGAAGTCTTGCGTTCGCCGGAACTGCGCCCGGTGTTGCCGGAATCCTTGTGCTGGCGCAGCCCCTGCTGTCTTAGATTGCCGGCGCGGCCGCTGGTTTCCTGCACGGTGCCCGCCGAGCGGGGCCCGCGGATCTCGGCCCGGGCTTTCTGCGAACCGGCGGCGGAGCGGCCCGGCTGTTTCGAGTTCTTTACGCCGCGACTGACGTCCTGGAGGGTGTCGCCCGAGAGTTCATCGCTGCCTTGTTTCACGGCGATGTCGCCGATCGACACCATGCCGACCAGCGTTCCCTGTTCCACCACGGGCAGGCGGCGAATCTGCCGTTCGGCCATGATGCGTGACGCTTCCTGTACATCGTCTTCGGGCGAGATGGTGTGCAGCTCGTCGGTGAGAATGTCTTCGGCGTGTACCTCGGAGGCGTCCTTGCCCTCGGCGATGCAGCGCAGGACGATGTCCCGATCGGTGACGATCCCGATCAGTTCGTCGCCGTCGATGACGGGCACTGCGCCGACGTCCTCGTCCTTCATAATGGTTGCGATCTCTTCGAGCGTCGTATCTGGCTCGGCGGTACTTACCTCGGTGGTCATGATGTCCTGAATCTTCATATGGAATCCTCTGCGCATGCGATCCTGCTGGCGTCGAACAACATGCCAACCCTGATTAGAGCGGCGGCGGCAGGGCACTGTTGCTTCATGGCGGCCTAAAACCGGTGGAGTGCCGTAGCGAAACAACGCCTTGAAGCATCTGGAGTTCAACGGATTCCCAATCTGCGAACCCCTGGAAGGAAGACCCGAATTTGGTGCTTCCATCCTGCGCGCTGGACCGTCGAATCTCTGCTGCTTGTGTGTTTTCCCCGAACCATGTGGCTGCGCGCCGGACTCTCTGGATGGTGCGCGAGGCCACGGATTAGCTTTGTCCAACGAGGCCAGATTTGAGCCAAGCGCTGGAAGCTGGCCGGTGGAGATGGAATGCGAAAAACGGCAATTCTTCTGATCATGCTTGCGCTTACCTGCGCCTGCTGGGCCTCGGCTGCGACAGCCGGGGCAGGGCAGGCCAAAGCGTTCCCGTACACCTACTACATTGACGACCTGCCGAACGGCTTGCGGATCATCACGATTCCGACGGACTACCCGAACCTGGTCGCCTACTACGCTGTCGTGCAGGCCGGGTCCCGGAACGAAGTGGAGCCGGGCAAGAGCGGATTCGCTCACTTGTTCGAACACCTGATGTTCCGCGGCAGCAAGAACTTCACCCCGCGGCAGCGCGACGAGATCATGCAGAGCGCGGGCGTGAATGGCAACGCGTACACGACCGACGACCGCACGGTGTACCACCTGGTGTTCGCCAGGGAAGACATGGACAAGATGCTGGAGCTGGAGGGCGACCGGTTCCAGCGGCTCGAGTACTCGCGCGACGTATTCAAAACGGAAACGGGCGCGGTGCTCGGCGAGTACAACAAGAACAGCGCTAACCCCGTGCGCAAAATCCTCGAAGTGCTGCGGGAGACGGCGTTCAAGAAGCACACCTATTCCCATACGACGATGGGCTACCTCCGCGACATCGAGGACATGCCCAACCAGTACGACTACAGCATCGAGTTCTACAACCGCTACTACCGTCCGGAATACACGACGATCGTGATGGTGGGCGACATCACACGGGCGCAGTCGGTCGCCGCCATCAAGAAGCACTTCGGCGAGTGGAAGCGCGGTAACTACGTTGCGCAGATCGCGACCGAGCCTCCGCAGGCGGCCCCGCAGAAGGCGCACATCGAGTGGGCGACTCCGACGCTGCCCTGGGTGGCCGTGGCGTATCGCGGGCCGGCGTACTCGGATACCGAGAAGGACCTCGCGGCGCTCAGCGTGCTCGGACAGATGGCGTTCGGAAGCAATTCCGAGCTCTACCGCAAACTGGTGCTGAACGAACAGAAGGTCGAAGCGCTCGGCGGCGACGTTTCCTTCCGCATCGATCCCGAACTGTTCACGGTGATGGCACGCGTGAAGGACGCGAAGGACGTGGACTATGTCCGCGACCAGATACTGGCGACGGTCAAGCAGTTCAGCGAAACGCTCGTCCCGGCCGGCAAACTGGCGGCGACGCGCTCGCGCATGCGCTACGAATTCGCTCTCTCGCTGGATAGCTCGGAGGCCATCGCGCTGAACGTGGCCCCGTATGTCGGACTGCGGCGCACTCCGGAGACGATCAACAACCTCTACGCACTCTACGACCAGGTCTCGCCGGAAGACATTCGCAATGCGGCACGCAAGTATTTCGCGGAGAGCAACCGCAGCATCGTGACGCTTGCGACGAAAGCGAAGGCAGCTTCGACCGAGGGAGGCCAGCAA
Source organism: Clostridia bacterium (assembly GCA_035627675.1). Lineage (GTDB taxonomy): Bacteria > Acidobacteriota > Terriglobia > Terriglobales > Acidobacteriaceae > DASPLH01. The sequence goes on along the minus strand of DASPLH010000165.1, from coordinate 8,031 downwards.
TGAAAGCTCGCGTTCTAATGGCATTGATGTTGTTGGCAGGGACGGTTGCGGCATGGGCTGCTCCGCAGGGGAAAACAGCAGCCGCCACGCCGCAAACCGTCCTGCTGCCCAGCCGGTCTCCGCTGGTGTCGTTCCGAATCCTGTTCATGACCGGCGCGGCTTCCGATCCGAAGGGAAAGGAAGGCCTGGCGGCGTTGACGGCTTCCATGTTGTCGGACGCAGGTTCGCGCAAGCTGACCTACGCCGAGATCACGGACGCCATGTATCCGATGGCAACGTCGTTCACCTCGCAGGTGGATAAGGAAATGACGGTGTTCACCGGCACGACGCACGTGGACAACCTCGAGCGCTACTACGGGTTGATCCGCGACATGCTGCTCGACCCGGGGTTCCGCGAAGACGACTTCACCAGGGTGAAGACCGACGCGATCAATTTTCTGAAGGTCGGGTTGCGCTCGGAGAACGATGAGGAACTCGGCAAGGAGTACCTCTACAACGTCATCTATCCGGCGGATCACCCGTACGGACACCACAATGCCGGACGCCTCTCGTCGCTCGAGAAGCTGACGCTGGAGGACGCGCGGGCGTTCTACCGCGACAACTTCACGCGCGCCAATCTCGTCATCGGCCTGAGCGGCGGATACCCGAAGGGCTTCGAGGCCCGTATTGTGGCGGACTTCGGCAAGCTGCCGGCGGGCACCCGCACGCAGGTCGCGGCGGCGGCTCCGCCGCAAGCAGAGGGCATGAAGGCTTACATCATCGAGCGCGACACGCGTTCGACCGCCTACTCGCTCGGCTTCCCGATCCCGGTGACGCGCGCGGACAAGGACTGGCCCGCGCTCGCCGTGGTGGCCAGTTACCTCGGCCAGCACCGGTCTTCAACGAGTTTCCTGTACCAGCGCCTGCGGGAGGCCCGCGGACTGAACTACGGCGACTACGCTTACGTCGAGTACTTCCCGCAGGGGATGTTCCAGTTCGAGCCGAGTCCGAACCTGGGTCGCCGCAGCCAAATCTTCCAGATCTGGCTGCGCCCCGTGGAGCCCAAGAACGGACACTTCACGTTGCGAGCGGCGATGTACGAGTACGACAAGCTGATCAAGGACGGCATGTCGGAGGCGGAGTTCGAGCGCTCGCGGCAGTTCCTGAGCAAGTACGTCAATGTGCTGACGGCTTCGCAGGACGCGCAACTCGGGTACGCGCTCGACAGCCATTACTACGGCATTCCGGAGTTCACGCGGTATATGCGTGAGCGCCTCGCGACGCTGAAGCTGGAGGACGTGAACCGCGCAATCGCGCAGTACCTCAAGCCGGGGAACATGCGGATCGTTGCGGTCACGAAGGACGCGCAGGCGCTGCGGACGGCGTTGACGTCGAATGCGCCGTCTCCGATCTCGTACGTCTCGCCGAAGCCGCAGGATGTGCTGGATGAGGACAAGGTGATCCAGTCCTACCCGCTGCCGCTGAAAGAAGGGGACGTGAAGGTGGTCCCGGTGGAAGAGGTGTTCCAGTAAAGAGGAGCCCGGCGAGAGCCGGGCTTTCGTTATCGTACAGTCGGAAAAAAGGAATCGGAAAACGAGGCCGCGAGGTCCTTCGACTCGGAGCCGCATCCGCGGCTTCGCCGCGTTCTGCCGCGCCTCCTCGCTCAGGATGACGTTCTGGGGTTAGCTGTCGGTTGTCACCTTCGCCCGATTCTCCGATCTTCCGATTCTCCGATCTCCGATTGTGGGATTCCCCGACCCTTCCAAAGCTGCTGGCGGCGGGGTAAAATCAAGTGTTTGTCTCATCTGGAGTGTCCTGTTGGACCTCCTTCAGTGCACGGGCAAGGTGTTGCTTATGCCATCTGCACCATTCCGGTGTGTCCCGAGCCGCCTGTAGACAACCATTACAGTCGAAGATTCGAAGGAGCACTATTCCATGGCGATCCCGGCCACACAATTGCGTCCCGGCATGGTTATCAAGCACAACAACGACCTGCACTCGGTATTCAGCGTCGAGCACCGCACGCCGGGGAACCTGCGCGCTTTCATCCAGGCCAAGCTGCGCAACCTGCGCACAGGCGCGATGTTCGAGCACCGCTTCCGCTCGGCCGACGCGATCGACAAAATCACCGTTGACGAAGTGAAGATGGAGTTTCTCTACAACGACGGAGACGACTACTACTTCATGGACGTCCAGACGTACGAGCAGACCGCGCTGAAGCGCGACACGCTGGGCGACTCCGTCGAGTACCTGACGGCGAACCTCCAGATCACGGTGGAATTTTTCGACGGCAAGGCCGTGGGAATCGAACTGCCGCAGACCGTCGAACTGACCGTCGTGGAGACCGAGCCGGGACTGAAGTCGGCGACGGCGTCCAGCGTTACGAAGCCGGCGAAGCTCGAGACGGGACTCGTAGTGCAGGTGCCGCCCTTCATCAACGAAGGCGAGCGCATCAAGGTGGATACTTCCGAAGGCGCGTACCTCAGCCGCGCTTAGAGCGTTTGAACCACAGAGACACGGAGACACAGAAGACGGAGGAGCGGGCATTGTATTGGCATCGCTCCTTTCTTTTTTGCTCTGCGTCTCTGTGCCTCTGTGGTGAAATATTGATCGCATGTCCGCAATGCTTGCAACTCGCCGATACGTAGTTTCTGGCCGCGTCCAGGGTGTTGGGTTCCGTTGGTTTGTGGAGCACGAGGCTCGCGTGCTCGGCGTCTCCGGCTGGGTACGCAACCGGCAGGACGGCAGCGTGGAAGTGCTGGCCAGCGGCACGAACGAGCAGTTGCGCTCGCTCTATGACAAGCTCCGGCAGGGCCCGCGGGCGGCTCGTGTCGATGACGTAAGCGTGGACGAAGCTCCGCCGCAAGACGATCTCAAAACATTCCGTATCGAAGGTACCTGGTAAAACTCATGTCCCAAGCACCTGCCATCTCCGCCGATTCTCTGAAGAAGCTGATCCGCGAAGTTCCGGACTTCCCGAAGCCCGGAATTCTCTTTTACGACATCACCACGCTGCTGAAAGACAAGGCCGGATTCGCGCAGCTCATCGAGGCGATGACGGCGCCTTATCTCAACAAGAAGATCGACCTGGTGCTGGGAATCGAAGCGCGCGGGTTCATCTTCGGCCCGGCGCTGGCCCACCGCCTCAACGCGGGTTTCGTGCCGGTGCGCAAGCCGAAGAAGCTGCCGGCCGAAACCGTGAAGTGGACCTACGAACTCGAGTACGGGCAGGACACCCTCGAGATTCACAAGGATGCCATTGAGCCCGGACAGTGCGTCCTGATCGTCGATGACCTGCTCGCCACGGGTGGGACGGCGACGGCGACGGCGGAACTCGCGAAATCGCTGGGCGCCGATATCTGCGGGCTGGCGTTCGTGGTCGAACTCGACTTCCTTCATGGACGCGAAAAGCTCGCCAACTATGACGTGTTCTCGGTGCTCCATTACGACAAGTAGTCGAAAGCGCCTGGTGAAGGGCCGCCGCATCCGCGGCGGCCTTTTTGTTTTCACACGTGCGAGGTGGGCCGTGAGGTCATTCGACTCGGAGGCGCACGGTGCCTCCTCGCTCAGGATGACGTGCAGAGTGCGGTGCTTCCCACAACCACCGCCGCGCTGAATGCGCGGCTGCTCCATCGGATACCCTCCGCGAATCCGGGCCTACCGCATGCAGGGGACCACGTCTCCTGTTTGTGTATTGAGGCACAGCCGGGCGTGACCCGGCACTCCGCTGGCGCCGGCCTGCGCGGGGCGGCGGCGTTGGCGTTGTTCCTCCTCCACCGGATTGCCCTCGGCATCGAGCAAGGTCATCTCGATGGCTTCGCATCGTATGTCCTTCGTCGTGTCGTCCAGGCGGACGAGCACCTCCTTGTTGCTCAGTTTGACGGCGACCATGTCTCCCACAGGCAGCAGGACGTCTTTGCGCGGCCGCACTCGCAGTTGAACCCGGCCGGTGCGCAGCGTGAACTCCGTGCAGGAGTAGCTGACGTCGCTGGCGGCAGCTCCGGCCATCATGCTCATGAAGCTCGCGCGCGGCGCACAGGGAACCGTGCGCATGGCCGTGACTAAAGCCTTGTCGCCTCCCCATGCCGGGCAGGCCGCCACGATGACGACTGCTGCTGCGATGGTGCGGACCGTTTTCCTCATTCGTCCTCCTGCTGTCTTGAGGATTACGGTCGCCACGCGGGACAGGTGAATGGGCCTGGCGTGTTACGGCGGTAACCGCCGTTCGATCTTCGCATCCAGAGTTGTTTATTATGTAGGAGTAGTAATGCCACTACTGGAGTTCTACTTTGAAGAGATATCGCCTGGGAGCCGTCCTGACGGTCGCGCTCCTTTTCTGTGTGGGCGCCGGCGCCCAGCAGCCGAAGGTGTCGCGGTTCGATGTTTTTACCGGCTTCTCATACCTGGCGGCCCCTAAGATGAACCTCTACCAGCGGGGCTTCAACGGCCAGGCTGGTGTGAACCTCAACAGCTGGCTTGCGCTCGGGTTCGACTACAGCGTGTTCACCGGAAGCTCGGTCCTGTCGCCGAGTGAATTGACGGACGAGCACCAGGCAGAACTCGCCCCTTACGCGCCAATGCTTCCCCCGGGCTTCGCGGTTCCTTTTGACGCGAAGACCTCCACCTACACGGCCGGACCGCAGGTCAGCATTCGCAAGTGGAAGCCGGTTACGTTCTTCCTCAGGCCCGCGGTCGGCATCCTGCACGAGACGGTAACGGCTCGCCCGAAAGACGCCATCTCGACGGCGATCGTCGTCGGGCTTGTCGGTCCGACCCAGAAGAAGAGCGACGTAACCCTCTTCTATGGCGTCGGCGGCGGCTTCGACCTGAACCTGTCGGACCGTTTCGCATGGCGGACGGCCGCCGACTTCGTCCACGTCAACCTGTTCGACACCGTGCTGCGGGAAGGACGCAACTGCGTCCGCCTGTCGGTTGGGCCGACCTTCCGCTGGGGTCGCAGCGTTCAGTAAAACGTTCCGTAACAAGAGTCAGAGCAAGACGCAAAGCCGTCGCCCCGTGGCGACGGCTTTTGGTTTAGCGGCCTGCGGAGAGACGCGCCGACTTCGGCTCTGGACGCGGCATCTCAACAGCAAGCGTTCGGGCAAAAGACGAAATGGCCACACTGAAGACAATCGCGGCCCTGATTGCGGTGTTCGTGCTGGTTGGGTTCACCGTGTTCGTCGTGAACCAGACGGCACAAGTCGTGTCGCTGGCAGAGACCTTCCGCCACGGGATGGGGCAGGTCGTCCTCTGGTCGCTGCTGGCCATCTACGCTGTTCTCCTGCTGACCCCGCTGTATCTCTGGATACGCATGCCGGCGCGATTGACGCCTCCGGAGCGCGAGGACTCGGCGGAGTTCGAGCGGCATCTCACCCTGCTGTCGCGCAGGCTGTCGAGGAATCCGCGCCTGAAGCACATGACGATCAGCGGCCGGGTTGACGTGGAGCGGGCGATGCGGCAGCTGGATTCGGAAGTCGATTCTCTGGTGAATCGCACGGCTGCGGCCGTCTTCCTGAGCACGGCGGTTTCGCAGAGCGGAAGGCTGGACGTGCTGATGGTGCTCGCCACGCAGGTGAAGATGGTGTGGCAGGTCGCGCACGTGTATCACCAGCGGCCGTCCGTGCGCGAGATGCTCGGGCTTTATGCGAACGTCGCGGGCACTTCCTTCATCGCCGGAGAACTCGATGACATCGAAGTTGAGCCGCTGGTGGCTCCTGTGCTCGGAGCGACGCTCGGAAGCATTCCGGGACTGCAACAGGTCACGGCCGTGCTCGTGCGCTCGGCGCTTTCGGGAGCGGCGAATGCGTTCCTGACCCTGCGGGTTGGCATGATTACCCGGCAGTATTGCGCGGCGCTGGTGATCCGCGACCGGCGCTCGGTGCGGCGGTTCGCGACGGCGCAGGCCGCGAGCAGGGTAGGGAAGATCGTCCGCGACGGAGCCTCGCGCATCAGCAAAGAGGTGTGGAGCGCATCGACACAGAGAGTGTGGAAAGTCTTCCCGAGGAGCAGCTAAGGGCGATGGCGGGCGCGCCGGAATAACCGCCGGACGTACTTTGGAACTGGGGTAGACTCTTGCCGATTCCCACCCTCGGTCCTCGGGGATGGCCTCAGCAGGTTCCTCTCGGCATCATCGAAGGAGGCCACCAATGGCAGTTACCCAACAGCAGAAAGGCTCCCCCCAGTCCGTCGATTTCTCGAAGCCACACGAGACGCGGAACTTCCCCAAAGGCAAGGTCGAGGTGATCACCCTCAGCGGTGTCACGTTCGGCCGGGCTACATTCGAACCGGGCTGGCGGTGGTCCGAGCACGTGAAACCCATAGCAGGGACGAACAGTTGTCAGGCCGCGCACCTGGGAGTGCAGTTGACCGGCACGATGCACATCAGGATGGATGACGGAACAGAGATGGACCTGCGCGCGGGACAGGTCTTGAACATTCCACCGGGACACGATGGATGGGTCGTGGGCGATGAGCCTGTGACCGTCATCGATATCACCGGAATGGAAAACTACGCCAAACAGCCGAAGGCCGCGTAGGCGCGTCGCCTCAGAATCCCCAAGTCGATTCCTAACCAGACAGCCCGCCCTGCTCGATCCAGGCGGGCTTCGCATCTGCGAATGTTCGCAGCTCAGTGGCTGCATTACTTCACGCACTCGGCCACGGCAACAAACACCGTCTCTCCGCGAAGAGGGATGTTGGTGAGCGACGTCCGATGCGGCGTGATCTGGAGCTTGGCCGTGGTCGAGATCGCATCGCCGAACGGGGTGAAGAACTGCACGCGCGGCACCTGGCGGCAGGGGAGCTGAACAGAAATCTGTTCGAAGCGCGTGTCGGCGAGCATGCCGCTGTGCCTGGGCACTTCGTCGCGCTCGGAGGAGCGTAGCCAGGCGGCGACGACGATGCGGGAGTCCTTGCGCTCGAAGATGTTGACGACCGCCTTGGAGTCGCGGCGGCGAGCGGTTGCGCCGGCATCCTTTACCGGACGCGTTGGCACACCCAACAGGCGGTTGAAGAACTGAAAGGCGTGGAAGCCTGGCTTCGGGCGTCCGCGCTCGTCCACAACGCCGAGGTGGAAGTGAATGAGGTCGTCGCCAAGACGGCGCTCCGTGCGCGGGAAGTCGTCAATGCGGTACCACGAAGCGATCGAAGCATTGCCCGAGGCCAGGGCCATGGTGAACGACTTGAACAGGTAGGCGCCCTGGTACTGCGCGGTGTGTTCGTAGCGGTAGAAGACGTCTGTACCGCCATACTTCGAGGCGTTCGTTGCCGAGTAGCGGTAGTCGGGATAGCCGATTTCGTTCAGCCAGAAGTCCACGCCCGAAGCGCTGGCTGCGATCAGTTCGCCGATGTCGCGCGTCCAGCCGAAGTAGATGGCTTCGCCGCGCTGCGGATGCCACGACTCGGGATAGCCGTGCTGCGCGATGACATCGACATACGCGGCGATGCGATGCTGTTGCATCAGTTGCGTGAAGAAGGGCGTTGGGCCGAGACTCATGCCACCGAGCACGATGACGGCGTTCGGATCGGCGCGACGAACGGCGGCGGCTCCCTGGCGAACGAGGTCGGCAAACTCCGCGGTTGTGCCCTGCCAGTATTCGCGGAGATCGGGTTCGTTCCACAGCTCCCATGACCGGATGCGTCCGCGATAGCGCGCCGCGATCTTCTGCATGAACTCGGCAAAGAGCGCGTTGTCGCGCGGAGGCTGCTTCCAGAAATCTTCGCCCGGCCGCGCCGCCCACTCCGGCGTGTAAGCGACGTAAGGGATCAGTTCGATGTTGTGGCGCTCGGCCTCGGCGACGAGGCGGTCCCAGAAGTCCCATGCATATACGCCTTGCTTCTTCTCGATCCCGTTCCAACTGAAAGCACACCGCAGGTACTTCGCTCCGAGCGCACGCGCAGTTCGAAGGTGGCGGCGCACGCGTGCGAGATTGTCGGTCCCGTCGAAGTAGTCGTCTCCGATGCCGGTCGGCATGTGGTAGAAGCCCTGCGCGTCGGTCTTGGTCAAGCGCGAATCGGGAAAACGCTTGAGAGGAAGTGCGCGGGCAGGCGCGG
>DASPLH010000164.1:0-5834 GCA_035627675.1 Clostridia bacterium | reverse complement strand
TCGGAGCCCTTCCGTGCCACCCGGCCACGTCTTCCATGAAGCTGACGCCCTTGCCCTTGACGGTGTTGGCCAGGATGACCGTCGGACGGCCGTTGCGGGTCTGCTTCGCGTCGCTGAGGACTCGGACTAGTTCTTCCATGTTGTGGCCGTCGCAGGCGACCACGTTCCACCCGAAGGACTCGTACTTGTCCGAGAGCGGCTCGACGGCCATGACGTCGGAAACCTTGCCGTCGATCTGGAGGCGGTTGCAGTCAACGATGCCCACGAGGTTGTCGAGCTTGTAGTGGGCGGCTTCCATCGCGGCCTCCCATATCTGGCCTTCCTGCTGTTCGCCGTCGCCCATGATGGCGAACACCGTGTAGTCCTTGTTGTCGAGACGGGCGGCGATGGCGTTGCCGACGGCAACGCTGAGTCCCTGTCCGAGCGATCCGCTGGAAACTTCTATGCCCGGCAGCTTGAGCCAATGCGGGTGTCCCTGGAATGGCGACGAGAGCTTGCGCAGCGTGACTACGTCGTCCTTGTCGAAGTAGCCGGAGAAGCCGAGGGCGACATACAGGGCGGGAGCCTTATGTCCCGCCGACCAGAGGATTCGGTCGCGGTCGATCCAGTTCGGACGCAGCGGGTCGTGGTTCGCGACCTTGAGGTAGAGCGCGGCCGTGATGTCCATGATCGAAAGCGTGCCGCCTGCGTGCCCTGAACCGGCGGCACAGAGCGCGGCGAGGTTGTAGCCGCGCATCATGGCGGCCTCTTCGATCAACTCGGCGACGGAGTACGTGCGCCGGACCTGACCGGTCTGCGAATCAAGCATTGCCATCGGAATTCCTCTCGGGCTGGGAGCGAGTTTCCCGCGACAGGGCCGGAGTACCTGCATCCACCGAATGTCAGGGCTCGACGGGATTGTGCCCCGGCGGCGGTCGGCCCCCGGAGGCCCCAGAACCGTGGGAGGTTAGTCATTCCAAGTCCCGGCACGCAGTGACTCTTGTCACCCTTGGCCTGTGACGCCCAACCCGGAACACGCACCGAATCTCCGGCGCCGCGCGCGCTTGGAAGGGCTTAAAATGCCGGTATGCCGCAATATCCTCGCGAAGAGATCCGGGGTAGTCTCTGGGGCAAGGGAAGGCTTGGCTTCGTTGTCGGAGCCGCCCTGATCGGTTTCCTGCTCATCCGCGTGCCCGCAATCCGCTGGTTCCTCGCCATCAGCCTCGTCGTAGGGCTGGTGATGTGGCGCGTCATCGCCTGGTACAACGCGCACACGCCGGTCAAGACCGAGGACGAGGACAAGGTAGTGCTCCATCTGAACGACGACGAGGACGTCAGGCGCTAGGCTGGGCAGCGATGTCGCGCCCCGGCCGCCCTCCGCGGCAGGGCTGAACTAAGTAACTCCCTCGATTGTTTCTGCTCCAGAGAGGAATAGCCTTGCATTGTGCCCTTCCTCTCGATGTCTTGCGTGCGTCGTTGGACCGCGGCCCTGTGTCTCGGGCTCGCCGCGACGGCGGTTCATGCCGAGCCGGGTATGGACGCGACCAGCGAGACCAAAAAGTCGCGGCCTCCGCTCCGGCAGACCGAAACCACCTACTCGGTAGTCGCGGGCCTCGACGGCGAGATCTTCCCGGTCTTCGCCAACTACGCTTCCATGCGCCCGGCCGGCAAGCGGCAGTGGGGCGTCATTTCCGTCAAGATTTCCAATCCCACGCAGGAAGCACTTCGGCAGCGGATCACCGTCCAGGTGCCGGGGTGGAGCGATCAGGAAATTCAGATGGTAGAGACCGGCGCGGGTGAGACGCGCACCGTGATTTTCGCGCCGACGTTTTATCCCAAGCTTTACCGCAACCGGGAAATCATGGCGGCTACGGCGGTTGTTTCGGTCGCCGAGATGAGCGGGAAGACGGTCTTCGCGACTACGGCTCCCTTGCGGTTACGCTCGGCGGATGACATGTACTGGGGACGCGATTTCAAGTACGCCTCCTACATCGCTTCCTGGGTGATGCCTCACGATCCGCTCGTCGGACGCGTGCTCGCGAAAGCGAAGGAGTACATGCCGGGGCGCCGGCTGCCGGGCTACGAACGCCGCAAGACGCCTGCGCAACAGGAGCGCATGACCTTCCTCCAGGCGAAGGCCATCTACCGCGCCGTGCAGCGCCACGGCGTTTCGTACGTGAAAAGCTCGCTGACGTTCGGCGGCAATCAGCACATTACCGAGCGCGTGCGCACTCCTCGCGAATCGCTGGGACACGCCTCGGCCAACTGCATTGACGGCGTGGTGCTGTACGCGTCGTTGTTCGAGAACCTTGGGATGGAGCCGGTCGTGGTGCTCGTTCCGGGACACGCCTATATAGGCGTGCGCGTAGCCGAGAACTCCAACCGCTATCTGTACTTGGAAACTTCGGTGACGGGAACCGCGAGTTTTGAAACGGCCGTCCGCTCAGCCGTGCGCGGCATCGCCGCGGTAGGGGAGCGGGACGTGATCCGTGTCCCGATCGAGGATGCGCGGCATCGCGGCATTTTCCCGATGCCCACGGCTGCCTCGCTTGGCGAGGACCTGGAAGTCCGCCAGCAGTTGAAACGGGAGTCGCGGCAGACACGGCCCGAACAGTAGCCGGGCTTTCCAGCCCGGCGCTGTCCGTCGAACTGTCTCTCGAAAGCAAACCTTCCCGCTGTTGTGCCCCTAAGGCTCCCAGATCGGTCGCGGCGCGAGCGGCTGAATGAGCGACCATTCAGCCGCTTTAGCACTCTCGGGCGCTTGACAACGCATTCCGCCCGCATAAAATACCGCTCATCTTCGGTGTTGTGACCTGTCACGACGCGCGTACCGTATGTTCTACAGCCAGCCCCAATCGCCGGAAAACTCCCTGAGCAAATCCATGGAAAAGCAGTGTCAGCATCCACGTGTTCAGATCGTCGCTCGTGAAGAAGACTCGGAATTCGTCGAGTGTATGGAATGCCGCGAGGTCTTCGAAGCCAGCGAATTCAAAGACATGGCCATAGAAGAGCGGGTTTCAGGCGAAACCATGTAGTTTCGTTCCCCCACACAATCAGGACCGCTCGACAAAGCCACAGGCTTCAGCAGTCATGGTTTGTCTGCGAGCTGCGCATTGTGGTGCGCCCGGCGGCAGTGGGTCTAGCGCAGCGGCAGGCTCGCTTCAGCCGATAGCTCGAGGTCCGCAAACTCGCGGGAAAGCCACTTGGGATACGCGGCGGCTGCGATCATGGCGGCGTTGTCGGTCGAGAGCGGACGCGAAGGGAAGTACACGGGTACGCCTTCGTCCGCGCCGCGCTGCTCGAAGGTCTCGCGCAACTCGCCGTTGGCTGCGACACCGCCGGTGACGAGCAGCGTCGCCACGTTGTGCTCGCGGGCCGCGGCCAGCGTCTTGGTCACCAGGTCCTGGACCACGGCGCGTTGGAACGAGGCAATCAAATCCAGCGTGTGCTGATCGCAGAGCTGCTTGAAATCCTCGACACCAGGCTTGGCCACGCCGGCCAGCGCAACTCTCCGCCGCTCGATGGAGGCCGCCATGTTGTGCGTCTCGACGTGGCGCAGCACGGCCGTCTTGATGCCGCTGTAGGAAAAGTCAAAGCGCGGAGCGTCGGAAACGACCTTTGCGTTGCGCTCGGCATGCTTCATCTGCGAGATGGTGAAGCGCACGGCCTTCGGGTTCCCCAGCTTCGACAGGCGGTCAATCACCGGCCCGCCGGGATATCCGAGGGCCAGCAGCTTTGCGACCTTGTCGAAGGCTTCGCCGGCTGCATCATCGCGCGTGTGGCCGATGTTCTGGTAGCGCCAGCCATGTCCGACTTGCGTTGCGAGGTACAAGTGCGTGTGTCCGCCGGACACCACGAGCGCGAGCACGGGAAACTGCAAGTCGTGGTTGCCATGCTGGCGCTCCTCGAGCAGCACGGCGTGGATGTGTCCCTCGAGGTGGTTGACGGCGATCAGCGGCTTGTCGATGGCGTAAGCGAACGCCTTCGCATAGCTGACGCCGACGAGCAGCGCTCCGGCCAACCCCGGTCCCTTGGTGACCGCCAGAGCGTCGATGGATTCAAAGGTCAGCCCGGATTTCTCCAATGCGCCGCGGATTACGGGAACGATGTTCCGCAGGTGTTCGCGCGAGGCGAGCTCCGGCACGACTCCGCCGTACGGCTGGTGCGTGGCGATCTGCGAGGCGACGACGCTGGAGACAAGCTCTTCGCCGGCACGCACAACGGCTGCGGCGGTCTCATCGCACGAGCTTTCGATGCCGAGAATGTAGGGACCCTGGGGCATAATCGCTGTCTCCATGGTAATCGAAAGCCGATGGGATAGCTGCTAAGCTACTAAGCTGCTGAGCTACTAAGCTACTAAGTCGCTGAGTCGCTAAGTCGCTAAGTCGCTGAGGTGCTGAGGTTCTGATGTGCTGAAGTGCTGAGGTCTAAGCAGCCGGCTTAGCACTCAGCCGATGACTTTTCGAAGTGACGAGTTTTTGCTTGGCTCAGAAGCTCAGTCGCTCAGTAGCTTAGAAGCTTTCGTTTATGCTCCCCGCAGCCCTTGAAGTCATCCGCACTCTCCGCGAGCGAGGTCATCAGGCGTACCTCGTCGGCGGATGTGTGCGCGACCTGCTGCTTGGCCGCGAACCGGGCGACTACGACGTCTCCACCGATGCCACGCCCGACCAGGTGATGCGCATCTTCCCGCAAACGTACGCGGTGGGAGCGCAGTTCGGCGTGGTGCTGGTGCCGTTCAAGGCGGTTGGCCTCGATGAGGACTGCTCGACCGAAGCGGGCGGCTCTCACCCGCACTGCGTCGAGGTTGCGACCTTTCGCAGCGACGGCGTCTACACCGACGGACGCCATCCGGATTCGGTGCAGTTCAGCGGCGACCCCAGGCACGACGTTCTGCGCCGGGATTTCACGATCAACGGCATGATGATGGACCCGCTCGACGGAGAGCGCGTGCTGGATTTCGTCGGAGGCCGCGCCGATATCGAAGCGCGGGTCATCCGCACCATCGGCGACCCGGAGCGACGGTTCGCGGAAGACAAGCTTCGCATGTTGCGGGCCGTGCGCTTCGCGGCGCGCTTCGGCTATGAAATCGCTCCGGAGACCCTGGCGGCGATCCAGCGGCTCGCTCCGCAGATCTGCCAGGTGAGCAACGAGCGCGTGCGCGACGAGCTCACGAAGATGCTGACGGAAGGGCGGGCCCGGCGCGCGTTCGAACTCCTCGACGAGAGCCGCCTGCTGGCGGAGGTATTGCCCGAAGTCGCGAAGATGAAGGGAGTGGCGCAGCCGCCGCAATACCATCCCGAAGGCGACGTCTGGATTCACACACTGCTGCTGCTCGGGATGCTCGCGCCCGGAGCTTCGCGCACGCTCGCCTGGGGAGCGCTGCTGCACGACGTGGGCAAACCGCCGACGTTTCGCGTCGCGCCCGACCGCATCCGCTTCGATGGGCATGTAGAGATCGGCGAGCGCATGGCCGAGGAGATCTGCCGCCGTCTGCGCTTCAGCAACGACGACACCGAACAGGTCGCCGCGCTGGTGGCCAACCATCTGCGCTTCGCCGACGTGAAGAACATGAAGGAGTCCACCTTCAAGCGCTTCATCCGTCTGCCGAAGTTCGAGGAACACCTCGAACTCCACCGCATCGACTGCCTCGCCAGCCACGGCAACCTCGATCTCCACGAGTACACGCGCGAGAAGATGGCGAGTTTTCCGGCGGAGCAGATTCGCCCGAGGCCGCTGATCAACGGCGACGACCTGAAGAACATGGGCTACGCGCCGGGACCTGTGTTCCGCGAAATCCTTTCGGCCGTGGAAGACGCGCAACTGGACGGGACGTTGCGGACGAAGGAAGAGGCGAT
>DASPLH010000163.1:0-12417 GCA_035627675.1 Clostridia bacterium | reverse complement strand
CTCCAGCGAGTTTCGCAGTTCGCGGACGTTGCCGGGCCATGAGTACCCCTGGAAGATCTGCATCACGGCGTCGCTGGCCGTGCGCACGTTGCGCTGATGCTTCGAGTTCATCTCCTTGATCATGGCGTGCACGAGGTTCGGGAGGTCTTCCCGATGCTCCCGCAGCGGCGGCATGTGGATGTTGAACACGTTCAACCGGTAGTACAGATCGTTGCGCAACTCGCCTTTGGCAACCGCCTCTTCCGGGATCTTGTTGGTCGCCGCGAGCACCCGGACGTCGATTGCCGTTTCGGACTTGCTGCCCAGCCGCCGCAGCTTCCGGTCCTCGAGGACGCGCAGCAGCTTCGCCTGTGTTCCGACCGGCATTTCGCCGATCTCGTCCAGCAGCAGGGTGCCGCCCTCGGCCAGCTCGAAGCACCCCGTGCGCCGCTCCAGCGCGCCGGTAAATGCGCCCTTCTCGTGTCCGAAGATTTCGCTTTCGATCAGCGTGTCGGGAATCGCCGCGCAGTTGATGGCGATGAACGGCTTGTTCTTGCGCGGACTCAGCTCGTGGATCGTGCGGGCGACCAGCTCCTTGCCCGTGCCGCTCTCGCCGGTGATGAGGACAGACGCCGTGCTCGGCGCCACGAGTTCCACCAGGTGGAAGACCTCCTGCATCTTTTTGGACGCTCCCACCAGCGAACCCAACTGGCCGCTGTCGCGCAGCATGCGCCGGGTAGCTTCCAGTTCGCGCTCGGTGCCGCGTTGCCGCGAGGCATTCTGAAGGATGTTGCGCAGGCGGGTCGGATTGACCGGCTTTTCGATGAAGTCGTAAGCGCCCAGTTTCATCGCCGCCACGGCGGCATCGATCGAGCCTTGGGCGGTGAGCAGGATGACCGCGATCTCCTGCGGGGAGTGCGCGATACGCTCCAGAAGCTCCATGCCGTCCATGCGTGGCATCTTCAGGTCGGTGACGACGATTCCCGGAGTCCAGGAATCGACTTTCTCCACGCCCTCTACTCCGTCGCGCGCCGTTTCCGTGCGATAACCCCATGCGGAGACCAGTTCTGCAAGGCCGGAACGCTCGTTCTCTTCATCTTCAACGATGAGGACCTTCTCGGAACTCATGACACGTATCCTTCGCGGGCGGACAGCACCCACTGCTTGGCTCTGTAGATTATGGGGCCCAGATACGAATTGTGAGATGCAGGAAAGGTGCACTGTGTAACTTTTGCCGTGAGATTTTCCTTTCGCGGAAGGTTCTCTGCTCAATTTCTGGTGCAAACGGTCACGGAAAACCAGCAGGTACTCTGATGCATCCTACTGAAAACGTAGTCCCGGGGAGTTTTGGCGAGCCAACGATCCAGATCTGGTCACAGATTTGCACGATTGTGCTCACAATCGGGGACCTCGTTCCCAAGGAGGATGGCATGAGGAAGTTTTGGGTCATAGCAGTGGCGGTGGTGGCGGTCAGTAGCCTGGCCTTTGCACAGACGACGGCTGGCGCACAAAGCTCCGGTTCGGCGGCAGTGAATTCCGAGGTGCAGACAGGGGCGGCAGGCTCGGCGGTGAACAGCGGCGCCTCGGCGGCGACGCAGTCGGGCGTGAATGCCGTGACCGACTCGGGCAAGGCGGCAGCGGGCCTGGAGCACAGCGCGCACGCGGCGAAGCAGGTCGAAGCCGCGAATCCGGCCGCGGCCAACGCCGCCGGCAGCACGGCAATCCAGGCTGTGCTCACCAAGACGGTTGACGTGAAAAAGGCCAAGGTGGGCGACGAGGTCGTAGCGAAGACCACACACGAAGCGCACGCAGCGAATGGTGCGAAGATCCCGAAGGGCTCCAAGCTCTTTGGCCACGTGACCGAAGCCAAGGCGAAGACGAAAGGCAGCGCGGAATCGACGCTCGGCGTGATTTTCGATAAAGCGGTTCTGAAGAACGGGCAGGAAGTGCAGATCAACGCACTGATCAAAGCCGTTGCGCCTCCGGCGCAGGTCGTATCGGCGGCCGATCTCTCCACCATTACGAGCGCGTCGCCGGACATGGGCTCCGCACCGCGGGGCGGTAACTCCGGTGGCGGGCTGCTCGGCGGGGTTACCAACACCGTGGGCAGCGCTACCGGCATGGTGGGCAACACGATCGGCGGGGTTGGCTCGGCTGCCGGCTCGACCATCGGCGGAGCGACTTCCGCATCCGGATCGCTGACGGCGTCGAGTTCCGGCGTGTTCGGGCTGAAGAACATCCAGTTGTCCAACTCGACAAGCGGTTCGGCGGGAGCGCAAGGCTCGCTGCTGACATCCACGAGTGGGAATGTTCGTCTCGAGAGCGGCACGCAACTCGTGCTCAGTTCCTCGCAGGAGTGATGTTCCGGTAGTGCTGTTCAAGTGACGTGTCAAGGTGCGCACCCCGTGTGCGCACCTCTTAACTCCTTCAAAGCTCCTGGCTTGTGCTGTACAATCGCCTTGCACGCGGCCGGTGCATTTCCCGCCGTTTTCGGCCCGCAATTCCATTGTTTTATTGTTGTTTGCCAGAGTTCTGGAGGATTTACATGGCACTCAGTCGAGTTTCAACGAGACACTTCGTGTGTCTCGTGCTGCTGCTCGCGATTACCCCGTTTGTGCTTGCGCAGGATGTCCCGACACCGAAGGCTGAGATTTTCGGTGGCTACTCCTGGTATCACCCGGGCGGCGACCTTGGTACGACCAAAGCGCCCGACATGAACAAGGGTTGGGACGGCAGCTTTACCTGGAACTTCAACCGCTGGCTCGGCGTCACCGCTGAGATGGGCGGCCACTACAACGAAGCGATCAATGTTCATCAGTTCCTGTTCGGTCCGCAGCTGAAGTACCGCACCGAACAGATTTCTCCTTTCGTGCACGCCCTTGTTGGTTTCAGCCACGTCGGTCCGAAGGTTCAGCCCGATGACGACGTTCTGACTGCCGCCGTGGGTGGCGGTCTCGACATCGAAGCGCATCGTTATCTTTCGGTTCGTTTGTTCCAGGCCGATTACATTCGCACCGAGTACTCTTCGCCTGGCACCACTGAGAATGCGTGGAACGGCGCGCGACTCCAGGGTGGACTGGTTCTGAAGCTCGGCGCTCCGCCGCTCGAAGGTCCCGTATCCGCCGCTTGCACGGTGGAACCTGCCGCTGTGATGGCCGGAGAACCCGTTCGCGCGACCGTGACCCCGACCGGGTTCCTGCCCAAGCGCGTGTTGAGCTACAGCTGGACCACGACGGGTGGAAAGACAGCCGGAACCGCTGCCACGACCGAGATCGATACCACTGGTCTGGCTCCGGGCAGCTACACGGTGACCGCCAAGGTTACGGACAACGGCAAAGGCAAGCACCAGCAGACGGCGAGTTGCAACGCCGCCTTCACGATCAACGAACCGCCGAAGCGTCCGCCGACCATCTCGTGCGCTGCCGGCGCGCAGACGGTCCGGGCCGGCGATCCGGTTACGATCACCTCGACCGCAACCAGCCCCGACAACCGTCCGCTGACCTACCAGTACACCGCGACGGCCGGCAAGATCACGGGCACCGAAGCCACCGCCACGCTGGACACGGCTGGCGCACCGGCTGGTCCGATCAATGTCACCTGCCAGGTCAGCGACGACCGTGGCCTGACGGCGAGCGGCAGCACATCGGTGAACGTCGAAGTTCCGCCTCCGCCGCCGGCGGCGAGCAAGATCAACTCGGTTTACTTCCCGGATACCAAGCGTCCGGCGCGTGTGGATAACGCGGCCAAGGCCGTGCTCGACGACGTCGCTCTTCGCTTGCAGCGGGAAGCCGATGCGCGCGCCGTCGTCGTTGGCAACGGCGCGGACACGAAGCGCGTCAAGAATCTTGCCGCGCAGCGTGCGGTGAACACGAAGGCGTACCTGGTCGATGAGAAGGGTATCGATCCGACCCGTATCGAGCTCCGCAAGAGCACCGGTACCGGGGACTCGGCCGATATCTGGATCGTTCCGACAGGCGCGAGCTTCACCGAGCCGGACACTACGGCCGTTGACGAAACGGCAGCCAAGCCGAAGGGACGGAAGGCACGCCGCTAAGCTGTTGCAAGAAAACTTAGTTGAGTAGTTCGATGACAACTCGTCGGCCGGTAGGAGGTTCGCACTGTCCTACCGGCCGATTGCATTTGTGCTTTCGTACCGTTGCCGGAGCAGCGCCGAACAGGGAAGCTAGGTCAACCTGGTTTTCGCGGGGCTCCGATCCCGTCCCCACGATTTGGGAGACCACGAACACGAGGACCGAAGGACCAAATCGAGGTTGGCTGATGAGAAGGTATTCGATCCTGGCTGTGCTGATGGTGCTGTTGCTCGCCGGCGGTGTGCAGGCGCAATGGAAGTCCCTTGGGCCCGAAGGCGGAGACGCTCGCGCCCTGGCCTATGATCCTCGCAATCCCGACCGCGTGCTGCTGGGAACCAGCGCTGGGCAGATGTTCGAATCCCGCGACGGCGGCCGCACCTGGAAAGCGACATCGCACTTCGGCCGTCGCGACGACTACGTCCTCGATCACATCGTGTTCGACCCATCGGACCCCAACACCATCTACGTGGCCGCGTGGAGCGTGGAAGAGACAAACGGCGACCTGTTCCGATCGACGGATGGCGGCCGCACGTGGAAGCCGATTGAGGCGATGAAGGGCAAAAGCATCCGCGCGTTCACCCTGGCCGAAAAGGACCCGAAGATCCTGGTCGTGGGAGCATTGGACGGAGTGTTCCGCTCCACCGACCGCGGAGCACACTGGAGCAAGATCACGCCGGACAATCATCCGGACCTGCGCAATTTCGAATCGCTGGCCCTCGACCGCAACGATCCCGAGATCATCTACGCGGGCACGTGGCACCTGCCGTGGAAGACCACGGACGGCGGCAGGAACTGGCACAACATCAAGACCGGCATGATCGATGATTCGGACGTGTTTTCCATCATCATCGACCGCAGCAATCCGCAGGTAGTGTTCGCCAGCGCGTGCTCGGGGATTTACCGCAGCGACTCGGCCGGCGAACGCTTCAGCAAGGTGCAGGGCATACCGGGCACGGCGCGCCGCACGCGCGTGCTCCAGCAGGATCCGGTGAATCCGCAGGTCGTGTATGCCGGAACGACCGAAGGTTTGTGGAAGACCGTGGATGGCGGCAGGACGTTCAAGCGCGTCAGTCCTCCGAACTTCATCCTCAACGATGTCCTGATCGACCCTCGCAATCCGAACCGCGTGCTCATCGCCACCGACCGCGGCGGAGTCTTCCGCAGTGAGGACGCGGCGGGCACGTTCCGCGCGTCCAACGCGGGCTTCTCTCATCGCCAGATCACCTCGGTGGTCGCCGACACCAGGGACGCGTCAACGTTTTACGTCAGCGTCGTCAACGACAAGGAATTCGGCGGCGTGTTCACTTCGCGCGATGGCGGAGAAGTCTGGACACAGATGAGCGCCGGGCTTGGCACCCGCGACGTGTTCGACTTGAAGCAGTCGCCCGACGGCACGCTGGTCGCAGCCACGAATCGCGGGCTGTACCGCTTCTCGCCGCAGACACGGCAATGGGAGCCGATCAACAGCATCGTCAACGTGAAGTCGCGTCCCGCGCCGAAGGCAGTTCGCGTGAAAGGGAAGATGGTGAAGCCGAAGCCGCTCGCGCCGATCGTGACCCGGACAACGCTCTCGCGTCGCGCGCTCGGGCTCGACCTCTCGGGAAACACGTGGCTGGCGGCCACCGATGCCGGCTTGCTGCGCAGCACCGACCGTGGCAGGACGTGGACCGGCGGCCCGGTTTCCGGTGAGTCGTACTTCCTCAGCGTTGCACATGACGGCGGACTGGCCGTTGGCGCCGGCGCGCGCAGCATCGCTATCTCGCAGGATGGAGGGCAGCAGTGGGAACTGAAGAGCGCTCCGGCCTACATCACGCGCATCTACGACGTCACGGTCGTGAAGGACACCATCTGGCTCGCTACGCGCGAAGGCGCATTCCGCAGCGCGGACCAGGGCCGCACCTGGGAGCACGTGATCGGTGGCATCCCGGCCCGGAACGTGTTCAGCATCGATCACGCCGAAGGCGGCGTCATGGTGGCGACGGCCGAGGCGAACGTCGTTTACGTAAGCCGTGACAGCGGACGAAGCTGGTCCGCCTCGCAGAAGGCCAACCACATGCTCCGTCGCGCGATCACGCGCAACGGCCGCATCGTTGCCGCAACCGCCTACAACGGCCTGGTCGTCAGCGAAGGCTCGGAGCGGGCCAACCATAGCCAATGGCAGGTCGGCGGCGGCAACTAAAGGCCGGTCGAACGTCGAAGGCCACGGTTGCGCCGTGGCCTTTTCGTTTGTCTCAAGCGTTCTCCCTACGAAACAGCAGCATCGCCGAATGTAATTTCTACATCCAGCTCTCGTCCCGGCGGGAGTGCAAGTGATTGATAAGCAGCAGCTTGGGATTGGTACGTGGGCTGCAATATGTCTGGTGTTCCGCGTATCCGGCCGACGTGTAGCGCGGGCGTCTCGCCCGCGTGCACAGACGGCAGGCCGGACAGGAGGCGGTGACATGAAGAAGACAACTTTTGCAGTACTTACAGTAACGATTTTGATGTTGGCGATCCTTATCGCCTGTGGCAAGACGCCAGAGACCACGCAGGCGGCAACCTCCGGCGAGCCTGCCGCCGCAACCGCGCCTGTTCCGGCAGCCGACGGCACGGCTGCTGCTCCCGAGACGAGCGTTCCTTTTGGCAAGAGCGGCACGGTTGCCGCGGCGAGCAAGCCCGAAGCGAAGACCCTGACGGTCCCCTCGGGTACGCCCGTCACGGTGCGCTTGCAGACGTCCGTTTCGAGCGCCTCGGCGAACTCCGGCGACAGCTTCGCCGCTGTGCTGGACGCGCCGCTGGTTATCAACGGAAAGACCGTCGCCCCGGCGGGCGCAGACGTGGCCGGCCGCGTGGTGGCGGCAAAGAAGTCCGGCCGCCTGAAAGACCCTGGAATGCTGCAACTGGCGCTTGCATCGATTACCATCGATGGACGCGCGGTTCCCGTCAGCAGTTCGAGCGTCATTGCCCGCGGTGCTTCTCACAAGAAGCGTAACTGGGCCATGATCGGTGGCGGAGCCGGTGGCGGCGCCCTGGTGGGAGGGCTGGTCGGCGGTGGCAAGGGCGCTTTGATCGGCAGCGCCGTGGGCGCGGGCGCGGGTACCACGGCCGCATACGCCACGGGCGAGAAAGACGTGGCCTTTGCAGCGGAGCGCAGGCTGACGTTCCGCCTTCGCGAGCCTATCGTCATCCGGTAATCCACTTCCAAGCCGTCGGCACCGGCGGTTTTCGAATCGAGAACGGCGTCGCCTTCGGGCGGCGCCGTTTCCTTTGTGCCGCCGCGACTGCGAGTGGTTCCCATCTGAACCTTCGCTCCCGATTGGGAACGTCGCAGGTAAGTCATTGGAATCTAGGGAGATACCAACATGCGCCGGCGCTTGATTGTCCCGATTCGGCCCGTCCGAGAGCCCGGTCGGCCGAACGCGGCGAGACGTTCCAAAGTTAAGCTGCTGATTACAAAGTCCTAAGCCTTCCCGCCGCGGAGTGGCACTGCTGTTGCAAGTACGGTCAGCGATGATACCCAGCAATCCTGCCGACGAACCCCAAGCCGGCCCCGATGCTTTCGGTGAGTTCAACATTCAGCAATATCGATGGTATCTGCACGAACTTTCGGGCCTGTTGACCGGCGTCCTGATCAACGGTCAGCTCCTCGATGAAAGGCTGGCGGGCGACCCGCGACAGTACTACACGCGGCAGGTTTGCGAGGCTGCCGAGCGTGGGGCGGCGGTGATCCGCGAGTTGCGGGCCGCCGTGCATTCGGCGGTGTCAATGCACGACTCACGGCAGCCGAGCGAGCAGGTCGCGGGCGGGAAAAGCGCGCCGGAAGCGCCATCCGGGGAGATCGACACAGAGTGGATGACGCCAGCCGATGTACATGTGGACGTTGCGTTGTGATGCAGGTCACGGCAGGTGCGGAAGCAACGAGACAGAATTGTGCGACTTTCATGCCATAAGGCGAGCGCCATGCTACCGGTCGAAGAACACGCAGTCGCAGCAATGGACAAGGCGGGAACGAACCTGCTGAACCTTCTTGTCGTGGACGACGAACGGGCCGTGCGCGAGGGCTGTCGCGAGATCGCCCAGCAGATTGGGTTCTGCGCGTTCACTGCCGATAACGCGGAGCACGCCCTGCGCCTGCTCGAAAACACGAGCATCGACGTCGTGCTGACCGACCTGCGGATGCCGGGCGTGAACGGCCTGGAGTTGCTGAGGGAAATCAAGCGGCGGCGTCCGGAAACGATCGTTATCGTGATCACCGGGTTCGCCAGCGTGCAATCGGCCGTGCAGGCCATGAAGCAGGGCGCGTACGACTACGTGACGAAGCCCTTCAACGCCGAGGAACTGCGGCTGCTGCTCGAGCGCGTGCTGGGACACCTGCAACTGACGAGCGAGAATCGCCTGTTGCGCGAGCAGGTGAAGACCAAGGAAGGATTCGGATCCATCATCGGGCGTTCCCCGGAGATGGAGAAGCTCTATCGCATCATCTCGAAGGCGGCGCACTCGAGCCATCCCGTGCTGGTGCTGGGCGAGAGCGGCACAGGCAAGGAACTGGTCGCGCGGTCGATCCACTACTCGGGGCCATACCGCGACAAGCCGTTCATCGCCGTCGATTGCGGATCGCTGGTTCCGACGCTGATTGAGAGCGAACTGTTCGGGCACGTGAAGGGCGCCTTCACCGGCGCTACCAGGTCCAAGGACGGGCTGCTGTCGCTGGCGCAGGGTGGCACCGTGTTCCTCGACGAGATTGGGGAACTGCCGGTCGACCTGCAATCCAAGCTGCTGCGGGCGCTCCAGGAGAAGGAAATTCGGCCGGTCGGTGGAACGCGCGCGGTGCCCATCGACGTGCGCATTCTGGCGGCAACGAACCGCGACCTCGAACAGGCGGTGTCGCAGGGCGCCTTCCGCCGGGATCTGTATTTCCGGTTGAACGTCCTGTCGCTGCGCATTCCTCCGCTGCGCCAGCGCAAGCAGGACATCCCGCTGCTGGTTGGCCACTTCCTCGAGCGGCTGACTCGCACGACGGGCGTGCAGCGCAACATCAGCGACGAAGCTCTGAAGTTGATGCTGGCCTATGAATGGCCCGGCAATGTTCGTGAGTTGGAAAACTGCATCGAGCGCGCGTGCGCGTTGACCTCGGGGCCGACGATTCACGTGGCCGACATGCCAACCAATCTCCAGACATGGCGCGAGCACTCGGTGATGCCGGTAACGCGCGTGGAAGCTCCGAACAGGGGCATCGTGCCGATCGCCGAGATCGAGAAGGCTGCGATCCTGAAGGCAGTGGAACAACTGCATGGCGACAAGCTCGAAGCCGCGCGATTGCTCGGCATCGGCAAGACCACTCTGTACCGCAAGCTGAAAGAGTACGGCGCTCTGCAGTAGGACGCGGAGACAGCAGGAACGGCCGCGCGCGGTTGTACGTGCGCGCCAGGGACAATCTGCGTTCGGAAAACGCGTGGTTCGGACCGAGGAGGCACCCCGTGATTCTTCTACTGACCAGTTCCAATCGCGGCGCCGAGTGCGCCGGCATCCTGGAAGATGCGTTGCGCGAGAAAGTCGAACTCGCGGCAGACTTCCGGACCGCAGTGCAACTTCTGCGGCAGAGCGATCACTCGGCCGTGGTGCTGGACGAGTTGATGGTCCAGAACGAGCCGGAACAGTTGGACAACGTGCTGAACGCCGCCACCCTGGCTGCGCCCGTGTACATCAACATGGCGATCTGTGGTCCCGAGCGCATGGTTCGCGAGGTCAGGCTGGCACTGAAGCGCTACCAGCAGACGCGCCTGATCGCGATGCGATCGGCGGAAGCCCTGCTGCGCAGTGAAATCCGCGATGCAGTCACCGGCATCCTGCTGACGACCGAACTCGCGTTGCGCGTGCCGGAGCTTCCGGCGCAGGCCAGCGAGAAGCTTCAATCGGTGTGCCACCTGGCGTCGCAGATACGGTCGAGACTGGAAACCGTTCAATAAGCCGCGCGCGGCGCAAACTTCACGCCGCGGCCAACCTGAGAGCCTCTGGTCACCTTCTCAGGCAGTGAAACCGGCTCCCATCCGGTGAAAAGGTGACACTATGCTTTGGACCATCTTCGCGATTCTGCTAATCCTATGGCTGCTGGGCTGGGGCTTCCACGTGGCGGGCAGCTTGATTCACCTGCTGCTGGTGGTGGCGATCGTCATCGCCGTCATTAACCTGCTCACCGGCCGAAGAACCGTGTAAGCGCCCGGCACAACCCAGCGTTGGGTGGCTTGCGCCGCTTTGTCTATAAGGACAGCGGTTCGATCGGAGCCCAAGCTCCTCGATGGATGCGGCATCCGCTGGATTGCCGCTTTGAGGCCGGCGGGCATCCGCTTTTTCCGGCAAGCTTTTTCCGGCAAACAGTAAAGCGGCTTGTGAAAGCCGCTTTGCTCTACTGAAGAACAAGTTGTTGGTGCCGAAGAAGGGACTCGAACCCCCACATCCTTGCGGATACATGGACCTGAACCATGCGCGTCTGCCAATTCCGCCACTTCGGCACTCGAACTGACTTCGGCGGAGACTCCGCCGCGGCAGTGACAGCCTGAACAGGCTGTGCTTGGTTTGCAAAGCGATTGTAGCAATCAGCGGCAACGATGGTCAAACTTCCAGCAGGGTGACCCCAGGCGCGGGCACGCCCGCCTGTGTTGGTTGCGTTCGGAATCGAAGGCGCTCGGCATTCCCGACCTGCCGCGATCCGCGTTGACGCCGTCCGAAGCACCGTGTTTCGATGAGAGTGGTGAGCCGCAAACCTGCTCTTCCGGTAGATGCGCTTTTGCCGGAGATCGTCGAATCGCTGGGCCGGAATTCCAACCTCGTGCTCGAAGCGCCGCCGGGCGCGGGCAAGACGACGCGAGTGCCGCCCGCGCTGCTCGGCATCGTGCGCGAAGAGGTGGTTGTTCTGGAGCCGCGCCGCATCGCAGCCCGACTCGCGGCCCGGCGTGTTGCCTGGGAGCTGGGCGAACAGCCCGGCCAGAGCGTGGGCTACCAGGTTCGGTTTGACGAAGCCGTAGGCCCGCGCACGCGCCTGCGGTTTGTCACCGAGGGCATACTGACGCGGCGGCTGTTGTCGGATCCGAACCTCAAGGGCGTTTCCGCCGTGGTGCTGGACGAGTTCCACGAGCGCCACCTCGAGAGCGATCTCGCGCTCGCATTGTTGAAGCGCCTTCAACGCACGCGTCCCGATCTGCGGATCGTAGTGATGTCCGCGACCCTCGAGGCCGCTCCGATTGCGGAGTACCTGGGCGGCTGTCCCGTCGTCCGCTCCGAGGGCAAGCTGTTCGAGCTCTCGATCCGGCACCTTCCCTATTCGCCGGAGCCGCTGGAAGCGCAAGTGAGGAATGCCGTAGAGCTGCTCGTCGGCGAGCAGCACTCGGGAGACATCTTGACCTTTCTTCCGGGGGCGGCGGAGATTCGCCGCGCGATGCGCGAGTGCGAGGCGATCGCCCGCAGGCATGATCTACTCGTGCTGCCTCTGCACGGCAGTTTGTCTCCGAAAGAGCAGGACCGGGCGGTCTCGCCCGCCACACAGCGAAAACTGATCCTCGCCACCAACGTCGCGGAAAGCTCCGTCACGGTTGAGGGCGTGAGCGCCGTCATCGACAGCGGTCTTGCGCGCTTCGCTACCTATTCTCCGTGGAGCGGCTTGCCGACGCTCCACGTCGCCCGCGTGAGCAAGGCTTCAGCGAAGCAGCGAGCCGGCCGCGCTGGACGCACCGGCCCCGGCCGCGTTTTGCGCCTCTATACAGAGCAGGATTATCTGCAACGCCCCGAGCAGGAGTCGCCGGAGATCGTGCGCAGCGACCTCTCTCAGCTCTGCCTCGACCTGCGTGCCATGCGCGTGGCCGCCATCAACGACATCGATTGGCTGGACGCTCCGCCGCAGGCGGCCATCGAACACGCCGAGTCGCTCCTCGACCGACTGGGCGCCACCGGAGAAATGGCGCGGAGCATGGCGCGATACCCGCTGCCTCCGCGGTTGTCGCGCATCGTTGTCGAGGGCCTCGAACGTGGCGTGGGCGAGGACGCTTGCGTTGCCGCGGCGCTGCTCGGGGCCGGCGCGCAACTTACGAAGAACGATCTCCTCGCGGCGATGGATTCAGATCGCGACGAACGCACGCGACAGCACGTGGAGCAGCTCCGCCGGGTGGCCCGGCCTCCGCGGCAAGGAGGCCACCACGAGGACGCTCTCCTAATGTCCGTGCTCGCGGGTTTCCCCGACCGTGTGGCGCGCAGGCGTGCTGGCGCCCAGGTGCTGTTGTCGAGCGGCGCATCGGCTGAAGTTGACGGAGAGCCTCCGCGGTATGAGTTCATGGTCGCGCTCGATGCCGAGGATCGCAAAGACAAGCCGCTGCCGCTC
>DASPLH010000162.1:0-12091 GCA_035627675.1 Clostridia bacterium | reverse complement strand
GAGGTCGCCAGCTACATCTCCCATCGGCTGCTCATCGCCGGATGCGAGGGTCGCCCGCTGTTCACGCCGCGCGTGATGAACGCGATCGCGGCGCAGAGCGGCGGAATACCACGCCAGGTCAACCGGATTTGCTTCAATGCCCTTTCGCTTGCATGCGCCATGGGCAAGCCACAGGTTGACGACGATGTGCTGCGCGAGGTGCAACAGGATCTCCGGCTGGTGAGTGCCAGCGGACAAGGTGGTGCGGGAGCGCCGCCGCCGCATGCACCGGCGCGCCCTGTCGAGGCCCCGGCGGTGCACCGCGCTCCTGCGCCACCACCGCCGCCCATGGCCGCTCCTGTACCGCCGCCGCAGTTCGCTGCCGCTCCTGCGTCACAGCCGCACCTCCCTGTTGCGCCGACATCGGCACGGAGCGCGATTGGGTTCCGGGACGCGGCTGCAACCGCGAGAGCGGCGGTTCCGCCGGTGGCCGCGCCGCCACTGGACTACTTCGGCAGGCCGGCGGCCCAGCAGCATCCGGCATTCACGCCGCGGAGTGCGCAGGTCGAGCATCAGCACGAACCGAAGATTCGCCGTCCCAACGCAGCAGCGGTCTTCCGTCCTGCATGGAACCGGTGGAACTACCGTGTTCTCGCAATCTGTGCCGTGACCGTCATTGTTCTCTTCGCGCTGGCGGTGGCCGTGACTCGTATGCAGTCGGTGCCGGCAGCGGTCGCCGGATTCGTTGCACCCATCTTCGGTTCCTCGGAACCGTCCACATCCGCGGCCCCTGAAGCGCCGCCGCCCCCGGCCGGCGCGGTGGAGGCCCAGCGTGACGCCAACGCCAGGAGTTCCGAACAGAAGCAAACGAGAGCGCCGGCGACGGTTTCGCGCTCTCGCGCACCCCAGCCGGCCGCTGAAATCCCGGCAGACTCCATTGCATTAACGATCAACCTTCCGCCGAACACGGCGAGCACGGCTGCGCCACCGGCGAAGCAGGTTGCGCAAGATGAGCCGGCGCCGCCGTCACTGGCCGCGTCCGCCCGTCCGGATGCTCCGATCACGGGCTTGTACCTGCCGGCGAAATCGCCCGACGCGATCATCACGGCTCCTCCGGTCAGCAAGCTGGAGCCGCCGGTGGCGTTGAAGCAACCGGCTCCGCGATATCCGCAGATTGCCAAGACGGCGCGCATCGAGGGAGCCGTGGTTCTGGAGGCGGTTGTGGGCAGAGACGGCGAGGTCGGAGATGTCCGGGTCCTCAGCGGGCCTCCGGTTCTCGCCCAGGCAGCCATGGACGCCGTGAAGCAGTGGAAGTACAAGCCCGCGACCTCGAATGGAGAAGCGGTCGAGAGTCCCATACGGCTCGAGTTCAAGTTCGTTCCGTAACCCCGCCAGGCACCTACACCGAATCCTTCGCAGCACTTTTCAAGACACTGCCGGCGGGCCGATCTGCCGGATTGGAGATTCCCCTTTGCGAATTCTCATTGCCAGCCCGATCGATCCGGACGCCATCGCTGCATTGCAGGAGCGGCACGATGTTCGCGTCGCGCATATCACCTCGCCTGACGCGCTGCGCGACGCCATCGCCGATTGCGAAGTCCTCGTATTCCGCAGCGGACTCACCCTCGACCGGGAGACCCTGCACGGCGCTCCGAACCTGGGGCTGATCGTGCGCGCCGGTTGCGGGCTGGACAACATCGATCTGGAATACGTAGGCCAGCGCGGCATCCGGCTCGAGCGCATACCGCAGCCGGCCGCCATCGGCGTGGCTGAGTTGGCGATTGGAATGATGATCGGCCTCGCCCGCCGCATCGGCCAGGCCGACGCGAAGCTGCGGCAAGGGCACTGGACGAAGCACGAGCTTGGCGGCGTGCTGCTGCACGACAAGACACTCGGCATCGTGGGCGCGGGGAACATCGGATCGCGCGTGGGCCAACTTGGAGCAGCATTCGGTATGCGTGTGCTGGGCTGCGTTGACGCGATGAATTCCACGGTCAGTTCCGCCCTGGCCGCGAAAGGCATCCAGCTGGTGACCTTCGAGCAGGTGATCGGCGAGGCAGACTTCGTCAGCGTGCACGTGCCGCTACTGCCGACCACGCGCAACCTGATCGATGCGGCGGTTATCGCGCGCATGAAGCGCGGCGCAATCCTGGTCAACCTCTCGCGGGGAGGCGTGGTGGACGAAGCCGCCGTGTACGACGCCCTGGTCCAGTCGCACCTTCAGGGAGCGGGCATGGACGTCCACGCGGAAGAGGGTGAAGGCAAGATATCCCCGCTCGCCTCGCTTCCCAACGTGGTGCTGACCCCGCACATCGGCGCCCAGACGCTTGAAACGCAGCGGGACATCGGACGCCGGGCACTCGCGATTATTTCTTCCTTCGAACACTCAAGCATGTCGGCAACGCTCGCCGCGAGCAGTGCGCTCGACTAGCAGGCGAGTGCACTCCTCTGACGGTTGTACCCACCCCGCGCGGCGCGCCGGAGGCATTCATGAATAAGACACAGCAATTCAGGGCTCTGTTGAACAGCACCGCAATCGAGTTCCTGATCGAGGCGCATGACGGAATCAGCGCCAGGATCGGCGAGGAACAGGGCTTCAAGGGAATCTGGGCCAGTGGCCTGGCGATCTCGGCGGCCATGGGCGTGCGCGACAACAACGAAGCCAGCTGGACGCAGGTGCTCGAGGTGCTCGAGTTCATGAGCGACGCCAGCACGGTGCCCATCCTGCTCGATGGCGACACGGGATACGGCAACTTCAACAACGTGCGCCGGCTCGTCCGCAAGCTCGAGCAGCGCGGAGTCGCAGCCGTGTGCATCGAAGACAAGCTGTTTCCGAAGACGAACTCGTTCCTGCATGGCGAGAGCCAGACGCTCGCCGACGTCGCCGAGTTCAGCGGCAAGATACGGGCGGCAAAAGACACACAGTCGGATCCCGACTTCTGCGTGGTTGCGCGTACCGAGGCGTTCATCGTGGGGCAGGGCCTGAACGAAGCTCTGGAGCGCGCGCATTCCTATCGCGAGGCGGGCGCCGACGCGATCCTGGTACACAGCAAGAAGAGCACTGGCGACCAGATTTTCGACTTCATGCGCGCCTGGAAGAACTCGTGCCCGGTGGTGATCGTTCCCACGACGTACTACCAGACGCCGGTCGAACAGTTCGAGCAGGCCGGCGTGCGGCTCGTCATCTGGGCAAACCACATGATCCGCGCCAGCGTTACTGCCATGCAGCAGACTGCTGCCGCCATCTACGCCTCGCGGTCGCTGGTGCCGGTCGAAAAGAACATCGCGCCCGTGAAGGAACTCTTCCGGTTGCAGCAGGCGGACGAACTGGATCGTGCCGAAGCCGTCTACCTGCCTCCCGCGGACGCTCCCGCGGCATCCAGCGCGGCTGCTTTCGCCGTTGCGCCTCGCCGTCGCATACCGGCATGAAAATCGCCACCACACTTCCGGAAGCTGTCGTACTCGGACTGGACTGCATGACGGGTCTCCAGACGGCGCGCATTCTGGCCGGGCACGGCGTCCCGGTGATCGGCCTGGCTTCCGATGCACGGCATCCCTGCTTCCGCACCAATGTCTGTGCCGAGCGGGCAGTGTGCGATGTGGACCACCCCAGTCTCATCGGGACGCTTCGCTCGCTCGGACGGCGTTGGCACACTCCGCGTGTGCTGTTTCCCTGCACGGACATGAGCGTGTGGCTGGTCTCGCGCCACCGCGACGAGTTGGCGGGGAAGTTCGTGATCGACCTTCCGCCGCATGCGACGGTGGACATGCTGATGGACAAAGTCCAGTTCACCAGGTTCGCGCAGGCGAACGGCATCCCGATCCCGCCGTCGTTTCTGCTGCGTTCGCGCCGGGACTGTGAACAGGCCGCCGCCGCGCTTGACTATCCATGCATGTTGAAACCGGCGCTTCGGACGGCGGAGTGGGAGGCGCACGCCGAGAAGGTGTACCGGCCCGGTTCGGCGCAGGAACTGCTCGCGATTTACGACCGCGTCGCGCCGTACTCCGACATGCTGATCGCCCAGCAGTGGATCGCCGGGAGAGACTGCCAGCTCTACTCCTGCAACGCGTACTTCGACGCCGCGTCGCGGCCGCTGGTCACGTTTGTTGCGCGCAAGTTGCGGCAGTGGCCGCCCGAAGCCGGAGTCAGCAGCCTGGGGGAAGAGGTGCGCGACGACCGCGTGCTGGCCGAAACGCTGCGTCTGTTCGCCGCCGCGCGTTTTCGCGGACTCGCCTACGTGGAGATGAAGCGCCACGAGTCCACCGGCGACTACTTTGTGATCGAGCCGAACATCGGACGTCCTACCGGACGTTCTGCCATCGCCGAGGCCGGGGGCGTCGAGTTGCTCTACACCAAGTACTGCGAAAACGCCGGGTTGCCGCTTCCGGCGGCGCGCACGCAGAGCTACGGACGCGCCAAGTGGATCTACTTCCGGCGGGATTTGCAATCGGCTATCTACTACTACCGCCGCAACGAACTCACGTTGGGCCAGTGGGCCGAGTCATGGCGAGGACGCAAGCGCGATGCGCTGTTCTCGTGGCGCGATCCGCTTCCGTTCCTGCTCGACTTCAAGGACGCCTTCCTGAAACTCAGGGCCAAGTCGTCGTCGCTGGCTCCGGGGCGGCCCCGCGCATTCAAGTCCTGCTCGGTGGCGCTGGTGGGCGCCGACGGAGCGGGGAAGACGACGATCGCTCGACGGCTGGAGAAGTCGCTGCCGTTCAAGACCAGGTATCTCTACATGGGCATGAGCGCCGAGTCGAGCAACGTGCTCCTGCCGACCACGCGACTGGTGCAGGCAGTGCGCCGGGCGCGGCCCACGCGGGTCTCGACCACGTCGTCGAATGCGCCGCGAGCCCGCGGATGGGTATGGGCGGCGCTGCGGACCGCCAACCGTATTGCGGAAGAGCTCTACCGCCAGGTTCTGGCCAGTTGGTATCGCCGGCGCGGCAACGTCGTGATCTGTGACCGGCACTTCCTCTACGACTTCGCGACGACGCCACAACAGGCAGCGACCCTGGACGGCTTCGAGCGGCTGCACCGGCTGTGGTTGCGCAAGGCGTATCCGAGGCCGGAGCTGGTGATCTTTCTCGACGCGCCCGCCGCAGTGCTGTTTGGCCGCAAGGGCGAAGGCACAAACGACTACCTGGAAGACCGCCGGCGCGCCATTTCGTCGATGTCGGCGGAAGTGGAACGCTTCGTCCGGATCGACACTGACCGGTCGCTGGAGGCCGTTTACGCCGACGTCGAACAGCAGATTCTTTCCTTCGCGCTGACAGCGCCGCAGGCCGGGGAAACGCTCCAGGCGCAACGAGCCGGCAAGTCCGCCGCAAGTTGAGGTCAAAATATGAAATCGCTACGCATCCTGAAAATCGCCCTTGTGATCGCGGCCAGCGTCGTGTCCGCACGCGCCCAGAGTGCTCCGCCACCGGCGCCTGTCGCGGCGCAGCCCGTCGCGGCCGAGCCGGCTGCTGCCGATCCCGGGACGAGCGTATTCCAGCAACGCTATCCGCGGTACCGCATTCAACCCGGCGACGTGATGGACATCCGCTTTCCATTCACTGCCGAGTTGAACCAGACGGTGACGGTGCAGCCCGACGGTTTCGTTTCACTCAACGGCGCAGGTGACGTCCACCTAAAGGACCAGACGGCCGTCGAGGCCACGCAGACGCTGAAGAAGGCGTATGCGGGAATGCTGCGGGACCCGGTCATCAACCTCGTCCTCCAGCAGTTCGCGAAACCCTTCTTCGTAGCGGGCGGACAGGTGGCCAAGCCGGGCAAGTACGACCTGCACGGCGCCATCACGGTGAGCCAGGCGATCAACGTCGCCGGCGGCTTCACCGAGGCGTCGAAGCACTCCGAAGTCTGGCTCTACCGCCAGATGCCCGACGGCTCCACCGCCTCGCACAAGTTGAACGTGAAGCAGATGTTCGCCAAAGGCGACCTGAAAGAAGACATGCCGATCGTGGCGGGAGACATGATCTACGTCCCGCAGAACACGCTGTCGAAACTGAAGGGATTCGTGATCCCCCGCGCGACGGTCGGAACGTCGATCCAAACAAATCCACAACGATAGATGTACTCGAAGGAGTAAGGCAATGCAGGAGCAATTTAGCCTCGCGCCCCGGACGTATTCGCCGCCGACACGGTTGACGATGCGCAGTCTGCTGATCATCCTCCGGCGCAGGCGCGGGGTGATGATCTTCGTTTTCCTGGCGGTATTCGCCGGCGTCATGCTGAGCGCGCTCTTCTCTCCGCCGCGGTACGAGGCGCAGATGAAGCTGGTGATCGAGCGCGAACGCGCCGACCCGGTCGTCAGCGCCAGTACGGACCGCGACGTTGCCGCGCCGGCCGCGCGCCTCACCGACCAGGACGTGAACTCGGAGGTCGACCTGCTGAAGAGCAGAGACTTGCTCCAGCGCGTGGTCATGGATTGCAAGCTGCATGAGAAGAAGCTGCCCTGGTGGCGTCGCTACTTCCCGGCTCCGACGGAGCAGCAACGCATCGCCGCCGCCGTGGGACGCTTGCAGCAGGGCCTCGTCATCGACCCGCCGAACCGCTCGAACATGGTGACCGTGACGTACAGCTCCGCCAACCCGGAGATGTCGGCCGCAGTGTTGAAGTCCCTGGGAAACCGCTACCTCGAGAAACACCTTCAGGTGCACGGCCGCGCCGGCATGTACGAGTTCTACTCCGCGCAGACCGAGTACTACGGCAAGGAGCTTGCCCAGCTCCAGGCCCGGTTGCGCGAACTGAACAAAGAGAAAGGAACCGTATCGGCGGACACCGAGAAGGGGTTCGTGCTGCAAAAGGCCGGCGAGTTTGAGGCGACTCTCGGAGCCGAGAAGGCTGCGATCGCAGCCATGGAGAGGCGCATCGCGACTCTCGAAGAGCAGCGCGCTGTTACGGCTCCTCGTGTCACCACCCAGGTGCGGACATCGGCCACGCTGCTCGAGAACCTGAAGTCCGCCCTCTTCGCGCAGGAGTCGAAACGGACGGAGCTGCTGACCAAGTACGCTCCCACGTATCGCGCCGTGCGTGACGTGGAGGCGCAGATCGCGGACACGCGCGCGGCCATCGAGCGCGCCGAGAACGCGCCTACGACGGAACAAATCACCGCGGAAAATCCCACGTATGCGTGGATCGTCAGCGAGCTGACAAAGGCGCGCTCGGAACTCGCCGCGGCGCGAGCCAGGGCAGGGTCGATCCGCCGGAACGTTGCCAACTACCGCGATCAGGCGCAGATGCTCAGCGGCACGGCCATCGAGCAGACGAACATCATGCGCGCGATGAAGCTCGCGGACGACAGCTTCGCCACCGCGTCGCGCAAGAAGGAAGAGGCGCGAGTCGCCGAGGCGCTCGACCGGAACCAGATCATGAACGTCGCGATCGCGGAACATCCGATCGTCCCTGCCTTGCCGACCTCCTCGCCGGCGGCGGATATCGCGCTGGGCCTCGCCATGGCGATGATCGTCAGCCTCGGTGCGGCCATTGTCACGGACCACCTGGATGCCTCGTTCCACGAGCCTGAAGATGTTGAACGTTACCTGAACATCCCGGTGCTGGCTTCGATCCCACGGCACGCCAAGCTTCTGCCGGGTGTTGCGGCCTCAACCCCGGGCGGCAACGGAATGGGCGCCAGTGGAGTCGGGGGAACAATTTTCGGCGACATCAGTCGACGCGGAGAAACCAACGTATGAGCAGGACCTACGATCTTCTGCACCGCTTTTCCTCCGGACATTCGATGCGCGAGTCCGGAGACTTCAGCGCGGCTGCCGCACAGCCGGCTTTTGACTCCCCGGAGGATGCCCGATCACGCATCATCAGCGAGCCGCTGGCCAGCGAAATCAGCCGATTCGTGCAACGCTCGCTGTTGCCCTCTCCGAAGGGCGCGCCGCAGGTTGTCGTGTTCTCGGCTGTTCAGACCAGCGAAGAAGCCGATCCCGTGTGCGCCTGCACCAGCGAGGTGCTGGCGCGCTCCGGCGCGAGCGTCTGCGTGCTGGATGTGAACCACGAACAGCCATCACTGCACGAGTACTTCTCGGTCAGCAACCAGAAGGGCTTCGCCGATGCGGTACGGAACGGAACGCCTCTGGCGGACGTTGCGCATCGTGTCCCGGGCGTGAGCCTCACGGTGATCCCGTCCGGAACTTTGGCGCGCGACACCAACGACGTGCTCTTTTCGTCGCCGCAGTTGCAGCGGCGCGTCGGGGAACTGCGGAAGATCTTCAACTTCGTGCTGATCAACGCACCGTCGATCAAGTCATCGGCGGTCCCGATCCTCCTGGGGCGTCTGGCGGACAGCATGGTGCTGGTCGTCGAGGCGGATTACACCAACAAGGATTACGCGCTCAAGGCCAAGCAGGAGATCGACCGCGCCGGCATTCGCCTGCTCGGCGCTGTCCTTCACAACCAGAGTGCGCCGCCGGCACTCGGCTTCGGACGCTACTGACGATGTCTGCCACGACGCTGCGTCCGGCGGAAGCCGCCGCCAGGTCATGCGTGGACTTCAACGTCCGCGGCATCGTGGGGGTGCGCCTCATCGACGCATGCGAATCCGACGCCGCGGCGGTGACCGCGCAGATCGGGCCGGTGCAGGGCACGATCCATGGCGCGGCCGACATCGAGATCACGTTCGTCGATCATCTCCATGTGCCCCCGCTCACGAACGTCGAACGCGGTCACAGCGGGTTCAGCCCGGAGGGTTATTACATCCGCCAGACGCTGCCATTCCGCGCCGCCGCCCGGCTGGAGATCGGTGACGATCGGTTTGCGATTACCTGCGAGCGAGGCGCGGAGGCCATCCCACTGTTGATCGGCCTGGTGTGCGTCAGTGCCCTTCGGCGACGCTTCGTTCCCCTGCATGCGTCGGCGTTCCACTTTCGCGGCCATGACGCGCTGCTGACGGGATGGTCGAAGGGCGGCAAGACCGAAGCGCTGCTTGCGTTCGCCAGGCATGGGGCCGAGTACATCGGAGATGAGTGGATTCTGCTGAGTGCCGACGGACGGCGTTGCGCCGGCATACCGGAACCGATTCGCCTCTGGGATTGGCAGATCGAGCAAATCCCCGGCCTGCACGCCAGGATCTCGCGGAGCGCGGCCGTCAGGATGCGCGCCGTGCGCCACATGGACAGCCTGTTCCGGCGAGTGACACGCGACGGATCTCGCGTGCCGCGCCAAGCCGATAAGGCCATGAGCATGCTCAACCAGCAGCGGAACGTGCGCATCGCGCCCTCCGTGTTGTTCGGAGATGCGCAGCGCAGCGAGGGCAGTCCGTCGAAGCTCTTTGTGCTCGCCAGCCGCGACCTGCCCGCGACCGAAGTGTTCCCCGCGGACGCCGGTCTTGTTCGCGAGCAAATGCTCGCGACGACCATGCACGAGTTGTCGCCAGTGCTGGGCGAATACCGCGCCTACCGATATGCGTTTCCGCAACGCCGGTGCGCGCTGATGGAGAACCTGCCCGCAAGCATGGAATCGCTGCTCTCGACCGCGTTGCGCGGCATGGAGTGCTTCCACGTTCTGCATCCGTACCCGGTAGATTTCTCCGAGCTTTTCGCGGCCATGGCCGGAGCTTTCGACGGCACCGGTTCGGCCGCGATGACGCGGCTCAACCTCTAGTAGAGCGGCTCGAGGAAGACCCACTTATGGCATTTGCCGAAAGACATTCGCGCACGCCGGCCCTCGGGACCGGGCTGATCGGGGCCGGGCTGCCCATCGTTGCCTTCCTCTTCGCGACGGGCGCTGTGTTCGTTGCCCTGCGCATGTTCAAGGGACCCATGTTGATGGGCGGGCTGGTGCTGATCGCCGTGATGGCAGTGCTGTGGACCCGTCCGGAGCGCGCGACTCAGGCCGGCATCTTCGCCCTTTACCTCAATCTCGGCGGACTGCTCGTCTCGTATCACAACGAGGAATCGCTGCTGGTCTCGATGATGACCTTCGCGTTGCTGGCGCTTCCTTTCGGCGTGGCGCTGCTCCATCTATGGTTCGCCGAACACAAGGGCATACTGGCGGATTCGACGCTCGGATACATGTTGCTGTACTGGTCGGCGCTTGCGCTTTCGGCGGTTATGTCCAACGACCCCGGTAATTCCGTCCGGAAGCTGACGACCTACACGCTGGAAGGCGTGGTGCTGTACTTCCTGGTGGTCAACGTGGTTCGCTCCGGCGACGTACTGCGGAAGTGCCTGTGGGCGCTGGTCCTCTCCGGCGCGCTGCTGGGCGCCTTGTCCACCGTGCAGGTGGCGACAAAGTCGTACAACAACACCTTTGGCGGTCTCGCCAAGGTGCAGCGCGTGGAGCTGGAAGGAAATACGGAATCAGCGTCGAAGCTGGACCATCCGCGCGTTGCGGGTTCGCTGGGGGAGACGAATCGCTACGGACAGCTCATGGTTGTGTTGCTGCCCATCGCCCTGTTCCTCGCCAAGTCGGAATCGGTGCCGGCCCTCAAGTGGATCGCGGCGTTCTCCTGTTTGCCCATCCTTGCCGGAGTGCTGCTGAC
The DNA here is from genome assembly GCA_035627675.1 of Clostridia bacterium. GTDB lineage: Bacteria > Acidobacteriota > Terriglobia > Terriglobales > Acidobacteriaceae > DASPLH01. The sequence goes on along the minus strand of DASPLH010000162.1, from coordinate 1,616 downwards.
CGGTTCTCGCGGTGCCGCCGTCACGGTCCTGCTTGTCGTGCTTTCGGTGGCAGCCCTTGGACACCTCCGTTGGACGCACATCGCGGGAGTCGCGGCGGCTGGGGTGCTGCTGGCGGCAATTCTTGTCCCGCAGTTCGCGCAACGGTTGTCCACGCTATCCGCGCTGACAGAGGTGCCCAAGGGCCGCGCGACTTCCATGGACAGTTCACTCCGGCAGCGCGCAACGATCGTCCTCGCGACCGCCAGGATCTTCCGCGACAATCCGGTGTTCGGCGTCGGGCCGGGCCAGGCCCGGTTGTACGTGGAGCGGTATTCCGAGGGCGGCCTCACGAGAATCACCCGCACGCGCCGCGGTCATAACCTTTACCTCGAGGAGCTGGCGAACACCGGTCTTGTCGGATTCAGCTTCTTCGCCCTGGTCGTCGCTTCGGTCGTGCGAAGACTCGTTCGGCTGCGCCGGTCCCTGCTCCACGTGGACTCGCAGGCCGCGTATCTCGCCACCGCTCTCCTGATGGCTATCGTGGCGTACCTGATCAGCGCGATGTTCCTGCACTTGTCGTACGAGCGCTACTTCTGGGTTCTGATCGCGCTCGGCAGCGCCGCCACCATGGTCCTCCGTGGTGAAGAACGCACGCTGCAAGTCGCGCCGCTCCAGGAGCCGTACGTGTCGTACGTTCCGAGATGAACATTCTCTATCTCACATCGGAGTTGCCGTACCCCCTGCGCACGGGGTTCATGCGGCATTACTACTTCCTGCGCAGCCTCGGGCCGCGTCACGAAGTCACCTACGTATCGCTGACCCGCCGAAAAGAGGGAGCGGACGAGGAGACGTTGCGCGTTCTCTCCGCGCTGGCGAAACGCGTCGTGGTTTTTCCGGTCTCGGATGCAGGGCGGATCTCAACGGCTCTCGAGCGCATCGGCTCGCTTCCGGTGATCGGGGGGACGCTCGTTCGCGGCACATACAATCGCCACGCGCTCGGCGTGCTGAGGCGTTATCTGGCGGAGTTGCAGCAACACGAACGCTTCGATCTCGCGTTGATCGGCGGCAAGATGCTGCACCCGATCGCGGATGCACTGCAAGGCACTCCGATCATGATGGACTGCTGCGACGCCGTGCACGTGCGGGTCGGGCAGGAACTGCGGTACGCAACCCCGCTGCTGGCGCCGTTCTACGCCTTGCGCTACCTGCGCATCCGGCGGCTGGAGAAGCAGATCGTTGCACGTTTTCCGAACGTGACGTTCGTCTCGGAGCGCGACCGCCGTTCGCTGATGAACAACGGGGGCGGCGCAGTCGTCCCGCAGGGGGTTGACCTCGGCTACTGGCGCCGTTCGCAGCCATATGACGGGACGCCTCGGATTGTGTTCTCCGGCGTGATGAGCTACCCGCCGAACCACGACGCCGCCATGCAGCTGGTGCAGCGCATCGTGCCGGCGCTTCGCGAGCGCCTGGCCGGGTTCGAGGTGAAGATCGCAGGTCGCGACCCGCGCCGCTCTCTGCTGAACGCCGCCCGTGCGTGCCCGGAGGTGGAAGTCACCGGTGAGGTGGAGGATGTGCGTCCGTATCTGGAGAATGCGACGGTGTTTGTCGCGCCGCTGCGATTCGCCTCGGGGATGCA
>DASPLH010000161.1:0-6138 GCA_035627675.1 Clostridia bacterium | reverse complement strand
CACTGTGCAGGATTGTGCAAACGTTTGTCCATTGTCGCGTTTGTCGCGTTTCTCACGACTTGAAGAATCAGTAACTTACACATTCTAAAAGACGTGCCGTGAGACAACTCCCCTCGCCTCCACCAAGTACCTCATGTACCTCTCAGGATCAAGCACCTGAGAACCTTCAATCAACGAATGTGCTCCATACTTCAATCGCCGACACGGAGCCATTGTCGAGCAGCACTGTTACGGTATTGGATGCCGTGAATCGTCTCGCATCGAAGAGCTGTTCGTGTTCATGGTGGAATATGAGCGTGTTACCTTTCCTTGCTGTCACAGTCCCAAGCATCTTCCGAATATCCGACTCTGTCATCCCCAATCGAATCTGAACCGGCAGTTTAATGCGAGATTTGCGGCCGCCTGGAAGTATTCGACAACGCGAGTCTGCCTTAGTGTCAGCACCAATGCGCTGCAAAAGGAAACCACCCACCGTACCGCCATTGATCTCGCTGCCTTCAAGCCACAGCACCCAGCGGCCGTTGCGATCCGCGCCGATCAGACAAAGCCAATCTAGCGACTCGCCCGCATCACCTCTAGATCCGATTGTGCCTCCAAGCCGCTGCTGAGCGTCAACCAGTTCGGTCTCATCGAGGGTGATGCGCGTCCCCGCAACAGTCAAAAACGGAATCATCGGGTTCGGCACAGTTGCGCGCGGCAATTCGTCAGGCCATTCGAGTATGGGTGGTTCCCACACAACCCCGTTTTTCGCAGGGCCTGATATCTGGGCTACAGCCACCGAAGTCAGAAGAGCAACTGCGACGAGGTAATTAGAAAACAAGAGGATTCTGATCACTTCTCTCATGGCGGAACTCTACTCCCAGCCTAACGTAAGTTCCACAGGCAGAGCGCCCCTTCCGCCGCTCTCAATCCTGCATCTCAACGTATGTTGGCCTTTGGGCCGTGCCAGCGTACGTGTCTATGGACCTTTCCTCTCTCACCGCATTTTTTCGTCGCAACTTCTCCGCTGTTCTGATCGTGATCGGCGTTGTGCTGCTCGCTTATGTGGGCGTCGAGTACGCGGACATGTACACGGAGCAGCGGCAGCTCGAGCGCGAGTGGCAGACGCAGCAGGTTCGGCTGAACGAGTCCGGCCCCCGGCCCGCCGAGATTGTCGAGCGCGGACTCACCCGCATCTCCATCCCGAAGATCGACCTCACCGCCATGGTCGTCAAAGGCACAGGCCGCAAGGCGCTGAAGCTCGGTCCCGGGCTGCTCGAAGGCTCTCCCGAACCGGGGACGCCGGGCAACGTCGTGATCACCGCGCATCGCGACACTTTTTTCCGCAACATCGGCGACCTGAAGATGGGCGACCAGATCATGCTTCAGCGGGACGGCAAGGCTTTCACCTACGAAGTCACCGGACGCAAGATCGTGGCGCCCAACGATGTCAGCGTCATCCAGCCCACGAACGACAACCGCCTGACGCTGATCACCTGCTATCCCGTGTACTACATCGGGCCTGCCCCCGAGCGGCTCATCGTCACCTCAAGGCTCGTCGGCGAACCCGAGCGCAACGGGAGCGCCGGAGTGGCGGGCACTCGGGCCGCAACCACGCTTCCGGAGGACAGCTCCAAGTCGGCGCGTTAGCGAAGGCCGTGTCGCGCAGCAGGAGTCGCGTGTGCCGCTGACGCGAGCCGCCCGGTTCGCGCACGTGCTCGACCGCCCGCGCGGCGATACAATCCCTCTGTGAGATCTTCCGATGTCATCATCATCGGCGCCGGTGTGATTGGCCTGTCGCTGGCGCTTGAGCTTCAGCGCCGTGGCGTCAGCGCGCTGGTGGTCGAGCGCGGAGAGCCCGGACGTGAAGCCTCCCAGGCCGCCGGCGGCATGATCGCCGACCACGACCCGCATCTCCCCTCGGAGCTCAAGCGACTCGCAAGCCTCAGCGCTTCCCTTTACCCGGAGTTCGTGCACGGGCTGCGCGACGAGTCGGGGCTGACGATCGACCTTCGCGAGGAGGGCACCATCGCCTTTCTCGAGGGCAGCATTGCCGGCGGCCTGGAACCGGGAGTCCGTCCGCTCTCGCCCGCGCAGGTCTCCGAGCTGGAACCGGCGTTGGAAGCCACCCACGATCACGCCTACTTCTTTCCTGAACGATGTGTGGACCCACGGCATCTCGTGGCCGCGCTGGTCAAGACCGCTCACCACCGCAGTCTCGATCTGGTGACCGGCTCGATGGTCCAGGAGGTAACCTGCGAGCACGGCCGCGCCACCGGAGTTCGCACCAGCAGGGCCGTGTACCACTCTGCGACCGTGGTGAACTGCGCGGGAGCATGGGCGCCCCAGATCGCTCCGCTTGCGATCCCCACACGTCCGGTCAAGGGACACATGCTGTCGCTGGTTTTTCCCGATCACCCGGCCGGAACGGCCGCGCAGTCGGCAGCGCCGCTGGTCCGCCATGTCGTCCGTTCCCGCTGGTGTTACCTGGTGCCCCGCAGCGACGGCCGAATCGTCGTCGGCAGCACGGTCGAGCCCGCCGGCTTCGACAAGACGGTGAACACCTATCGCGTGCAGCGGCTGCACCAGGCGGCGGCCAACCTCGTCCCGCAGCTCGGCGAGGCTCGCATGAACGAGGCGTGGACAGGCCTGCGTCCCGGCAGTCCCGACAACCTCCCGGTCATAGGCGAGACTTCCATTCCGGGCTACTTCGCCTGCACCGGGCATTACCGCGACGGCATCCTGCTCGCTCCGGCCACCGCAAAACTTGTGGCCGACTGCCTCGTTAGCGGTTCGCTCCCGGAACTTCTCTCGCCGTTTCAGCCCGCCAGGTTTGGAATCTAAACACCTCTTCGACTTGCACATGCAGCCGGGGTCGAGCCACAGCGCATCTCTCTACTAGCAAGACGTTGCTCGATGCGCATGAACCCTTCCCAACAGAACCTGCCTGTCGCGTTGCAAGAGCTCGGGTTAGACTTCCACGATGTTTTCCGCGTTGCGGACGTCGGCATAGCCGTCGCCACCCTCGACGGGCGCATCATCGAGGTGAACCCCGCGCTTGCATTCATGCTCGGCTACGACGCTTCCGAGCTGACCGCCGATGTGGAGGGTGTTCGGCGCATCACCCACCCGGACGATTGGGAATTGGACAAGGCGCTGTTCCAGGAACTCGTGGACGGTTTGCGCGACCACTATGAAATCGAAAAGCGCTATCTGAAGAAGGACGGTACCGTGCTGTGGGGGTGCTTGAGCCTGAGTCTGGTTCGCTCCCGGGCTGAACATCCGGCCTACGCCGTCGCTGTCGTCCAAAACCTGAACCCCCGGAAGGAAGTCGAGCAGGAGGCCCTGGACCGTGCCCGCAAGCTGGCGATACTCTCTCGCGCCAGCCGCCGCATCAACTCCGAACTCGCGGTGCCTGCGATCATGAGAGCCCTTGTAAGCTCCGCGCTCGAACTTGCCGACGGAACCGGCGGAACCTACGGGGTCGCGCACGAGAACCGGATGGTTTTCCTCCAGTACTTCGAGCGCGGCGCATGGCGCCCTATCGAGGTCATCTTCACCCCGGATCGCGGCATTCCCGGCTTCGTCCTCCGGACGCGAACGTCGTACCTGACAAACAACGCAGAGCGCGACCCGATCCTCATCCCGGAGCTGCGCCGCGAATACAACGTCCGCGCGCTCGTCACCGTGCCGATCATCAGCCGCGCCGGCGAACTGCTCGGGTGCTTCGAGTTGCACAGTTCGAACCCGAACATCACCTACAGCGACTCCGACGTGCAACTGCTCGAAACCCTCGCCGCCAATGCCGCGGTTGCCATCGAGAACGCGCGGCTGTACCAGAAGGCCCGGCTCGAGATCGAAGCTCGAGAGCAGAGCGAAGAGCGCTTCCGCCTCGCTCAGTACACCGCCGGAACCGCAACGTGGGACTGGAATCTCGAGACCGGCGATGTGGTTTGGGCAGCCGGCTCCACCGAACTTTATGGCCGGCCGTTGAAGGAGCTCACGCATATCCAGAAATGGCGGGAGGCGGTTCACCCGGACGATGTCCCGGCCGTCGAGGAAGCACTTGCGCGCTCGATGGAGACGCGGGAGCCATTCCAGACCGAGTACAGGACGATATGGCCCGACGGCAGCACCCACTGGATCCTCGGACGCGCCAACGTGTTCGTCGACGAGCGCGGTCGGCCCACGCGAATGCTCGGCATCAACATGGACATCACCGCGCGCAAGCTCGCAGAACAGGCTCTGCACGCCAGTGAGGACCGCTTCCATCGTGCTCAGGCCGCCGCGAAAATCGGTGCATTCGAGTGGGATCTGCAATCCGGAAGTATGAGCTGGTTTTACGAAGTGCCGACCCTGCGCGGTTTCGCCCCCGATGGCCGCTTCGAAACCTGGGCCAAACACCTGCACCCCGAAGATCGCGACCGGATTTGCGGAATGATCGAGAAGGCAATCGCCGCCTCCAGTGATTTTGACGTCGAAGGGCGCATGGTGAAGCAGGAGGGCGAGACCGTCTGGATCCGATCGATGGGGCATCTGCTGCGGGATCAGAACGGCCCGTCGCACTTCGTCGGCATCACCATGGACATCACCGACCGCAAACTCGCCGAGGAGGCCCTGCGAAACTCCGAGAAACTCGCGGCCACCGGCAGGATGGCCGCTACCATCGCCCACGAGATCAACAACCCGCTGGAGGCCGTTACCAACCTGATTTACCTCGCTCGCAACACCGCTTCGGAACCGATGATCCGCAACTGGCTCGAATCGGCCGAGCAGGAACTGGCTCGCGTCAGCCACATAACCAAGCAGACGCTCGGCTTCTATCGTGATCGCGCTGCCCCGCGAAGAGTGGACTTCTCGGAACTGGTCGAAGACATCGTTACGCTCTACGGGCGGGAGATGGGCAAGAAGAATCTTCGTCTGACGCTGAAGCTCGAGCCGGGCGCGGAGGTCATCGGACTCTCCGGCGAACTCAAGCAGGTCATCTCCAACCTGCTGTCGAACGCCATCGACGCCTCGCCCCACAAGGGGCCGCTGCACGTCCGCGTGCGCACGACGGATAACTTCATCCGCTTCACGGTCTGCGACCGCGGTTACGGCGTCAGACCCGAGTTCCGCAAGCGAATCTTCGAACCCTTCTTCACCACCAAGCGCGAAATAGGAACCGGTCTCGGGCTCTGGGTCACGAAGGGGATTGTCGAGAAGCACAAGGGACATATCTCGCTGCGCAGCAACTCCGAGCCGGGCAGGAGCGGCACCGTTTTCTCCGTGCGACTCCCGCGCGCGCGCCAGGGCGCGGGCGTGCAGGCCGCCTGAAGTTCGCATTTCAATCCGTGGAGCGAGCCTCCTCGCCCGCGGCAGTTCCGGGCTCCAGCGCGCGTTTCCGGCAAAAGTGCTCACCTCCCGGTGCTTTGCTATACTTGCCAGCTTGCCGAGGGCGCGCGCGCCGGACCTGCGCCCCGCAGTTGTTGCCACTCACTCGCAGAAAGGACTCCCGATGGCCACCACAGCGGTTGCCTACGCTGAGCAGAACAAGCAGCGCTTCCTTGAGGAATTGAAAGAGCTTCTCCGCATTCCTAGTGTCAGTACCCTGCCCGAACACAAGGGCGATATCGAACGCGCTGCCAGCTTCATAGCCGACGAACTGAAGCGTCTTGGGTTCGAGCACGTTGAGATCATTCCCACCGAGGGGCACCCGCTCGTGTACGCCGACTGGCTGCACGCGCCCGGAAAGCCCACGGCGCTCGTTTACGCCCACTATGACGTTCAGCCCGCCGAACCGCTGGAAGAGTGGCACACGCCGCCGTTCGAGCCGACCGAGCGCAACAACAACATCTATGCCCGCGGAGCCGTCGACGATAAAGGCCAGTTGTGGATGCAGGTGAAGGCCTTCGAGTCGCTCTTCCAGGCCAACAACGGGAAGCTCCCGATCAACGTTCGCCTCATCTACGAAGGGGAAGAAGAAGTCGGCGGCGGCGGCATCGAGAAGTTCGTGAAGCAGAACCCGCAGCGCCTCAAGTCCGATTTCGCCCTTGTCTGCGACACCGAGCTGTTCGCGCCCGACCTGCCGACCTTGTGCGTCGGACTCCGCGGCCTTGTTTACACCGAGATCGAAGCCCAGGGCGCTGCCACGGACTTGCACTCGGGCATGTACGGCGG
>DASPLH010000160.1:0-5987 GCA_035627675.1 Clostridia bacterium | reverse complement strand
CAATCTATAAGGAGCAGGCCAGCGGCAGGCTCTCGGAGCGCTTATGACTCGCACAACAAACGCACGCATCGCGGGCGTCGTGTTCCTCCTTTACATCGCCACCGGGATCACGAGCATGGTCTTGTCTGGCCAGATCACCGGCGGAGCTCAAGAGACCGCGGCGAGGCTCGCGAGTATCGCTGAGCACGCGACGCTCATGCGGGTAAACATCCTGCTGACGCTGCTTCAGGTCGCGTACGCGGTTGTGCTGGGCGTGACGCTGTATGCGCTGACGCGCGACCAAGACCGCGAACTGGCGATCATGGGCTTGTGTTGTCGCGTAACTGAGGGAGTGGTTGGCGCCACATCCCTGATCAGGTCGCTGGCGCTGTTGTCGATCGCGACCGCGGGCACCACGGCGGCTGCGCCCGACGCCGCAGGATCGCAAGCGCTCGCCTCGTTGCTGTTCAGGATGGGAAGCTGGACCGTGGTGGTCGCGGCGACATGCTTCGCCGTAGGAAGCCTGCTCTTCTCGTACCTGTTCCTTCGCGCGCGAAGCATCCCGGTCTGGCTTGCCTGGCTCGGCGTAGTCGCGTCGGCACTGCTCGTGGTGGCTCTTCCCCTGCGATTGGCCGGGTTCGTCAGCGGACCGGTGGTGACCCTGTACATCTGGCTCCCAATGCTCGTATTCGAAGTGGTGTTCGCGTTCTGGCTGATCATCAAGGGAGTCGCCACGCAGGCGCGGCCGGCGGTCAGGGGGCGTTAATCAGCATTCGGCCGTCAGCAATCAGCATTCAGCCCATCTGATTGTCCGTACTCAAAGGCTGGGATCCGAACGCGGACGCCTGACTGCTGAATGCCGCTACCCCCGTTGCCTTCCCTACTTGTCCGCGTATAACCTTTCCTCCACCTTGGAGTTCATTGGAGACCGGATGCGTAAAGTTCTAGTAGCTCTCACATTGTTAATCTCGAGCGCTGCGTTCGCGCAATCTGCCCAGCAGAACGGTGCTGCCGCGGTCGTTGCTCCCGGCGACAACCTGATCGTGCAGGGTGTGCCGGAGGTTCCATCGGCGATTGCCGAGCAGGCGAACCGCTACACGGAGTTCCGCATGGCGAACGTTTACGGCTGGCATCCTACGCGCCGTGAAGTCATCATTGGCACCCGTTTCGCCGAGACCAACCAGCTTCACCGCGTGGCAATGCCCGGAGGCGCGCGCACGCAGCTCACGTTCTTCCCTGACCGCATCTCCAACGCCGCCTACCAGCCGCACAAGGGCGACTACATCGTCTTCACAAAGGACATCGGCGGCGGCGAGTGGTTCCAGATCTATCGCTATGACCTCGCCAATGGCGACGTCACACTGCTGACGGACGGCAAGTCGCGCAACATCGCGGTGCGCTTCTCCAACAAAGGCGACCGCATTGCCTACTCGTCCACGCGCCGCAACCGCGCCGATCTCGACTTCTACGTAATGGACCCGCTGAACAAAGCGACCGACAAGCTGCTGGTGGAAAACCAGGGCGGCGGATGGAGCGTCGTGGACTGGTCTCCGGATGACAGCACGTTGCTGGCTGTTGAGGAGATCTCCGTCAACGAAAGCTACATCTGGCTGGTGGATGTGGCCAGCGGCAACAAGACACTGCTGACGCCCAAGGGCGCCGACAAAATCGCCTACGCTCCCGTGGGCTTCAGCGCCGACGGCAAGGGCGTTTACGTCACCACCGACAAGGACAACGAGTTCCAGCGCCTGACTTACATAGACCTCGCGACGAAGCAACACCGCTATCTGACGAACTATAAGTGGGACATCGAGGCGGCGTACCTCTCGTGGAATCGGCGGATGGTCGCCTTCGCCACGAACGAGAACGGATTGAACGTCTTGCACGTGCTCGATCTCGCGTCGGGCAAGGAACGTACCGTACCGAAGCTGCCCACGGGGACCTTCGGGGCAATCGAGTGGCATGAGAACAACCGCGAGATTGCCGTCTCGGTGAACTCCGCCAAGAGTCCTCTGGACGTCTTCTCGGTCGATCTGACGACGAACAAAGTCGATCGCTGGACGGCCAGCGAGACCGGCGGTCTCAACCCGGCGAACTTCGTCGATGCGCAACTCGTGCGGTGGAAGTCGTTCGACGGTCGTGAGATCACCGGCTGGCTCTCGATGCCGCCGGCGTCGAAGTTCCCCGGCAAGCGCCCGGTAATGGTCAGCATCCATGGCGGCCCCGAGGGACAGGCACGTCCAGACTTCATGGGACGCTTCAACTATTTCGTTAATGAGATGGGAATTGCTGTACTTGAGCCGAACGTGCGCGGCTCCACGGGCTACCGCAAGACGTTCGTCGCGCTGGACAATGGCGTAAAGCGCGAAGACTCCTACCGCGACATCGAGACGCTGCTGCGATGGATCAAGCAGCAGCCGACGCTCGACGGCGACAAGATCATGGTCATGGGCGGCAGCTATGGCGGACACATGACCCTGGCCGTTGCCACGCGCTACAACGACATGATCGCCTGCTCGGTGGACGTCGTCGGAATGTCGAACCTCGTCACCTTCCTCCAGAACACGGAGGCTTACCGCCGCGACCTGCGCCGGGTGGAGTACGGCGACGAACGCGATCCGAAGATGCGCGAGTTCCTCGAGAGTATCGCCCCCATGAACCACGTGGACAAGATCGCGAAGCCTATCTTCGTAATCCAGGGAGCGAACGACCCGCGCGTGCCCAAGAGCGAGGCCGACCAGATGGTGGCCGCGCTCCAGAAGCAAGGCACGCCCGTCTGGTACCTGACCGCCAAGGACGAGGGCCACGGGTTCGCAAAGAAGAAGAACGCGGACTTCCAGTTCTACTCGACCATCCTGTTCGTGCAGCAGTTCCTGACCGGCGAGAAGTCGCAGGCGGCTGCCGCGAAGCCCTGAACACCTGCTTTGGGGGAAAAGGCGGGCTTCCGGCCCGCCTTTTTCATTTGCGATGACCCCGACCGGGTGTCCAACGCCTGTTCGGCTTCCCTCATCCAAGCACCTGAGGACTCATGCCATCCATGTTCGACCCCAGGTACTCACGTGTCGCCCTGCTCGCCTGTGTTTTGTTGCTGGCGTTGACGGCGGGCTGCGCCCAGCGAAGCGATTTGAAAAAGACGCTGATCGGGCAAAGCCGCTTCGAGGCCAGCGAACGGGCGCCGATCGTGCTGGCCGCGTACCAGCCGTGGTTCGGACGCAACAACCACATGAACGTCGGCTACTCGTCCCAGGACCGCGTGGTGCTCCAGCGCCAGATACAGGAAGCCGAGGCACTCGGGATCGCAGGCTTCGTCGTGAACTGGTACGGCCCGCGGCACCCGTACGAAGACCAGAGTTACGCGATGTTGCAGAACCTCGCGAATGCGGATGGAAACTTCAAGGTCTCTATCATGTACGACGAGGACGACAGCGGCCCTCAGGATTCGACCGAAGCCGTGCTGGTGGATCTCCAGTACGCCTACGACCGCTACATAGGTCCGCATGCGCAGGTCCCGAACACGAGCTACCTGCGCTACAACGGGCGGCCCGTGGTTTTCATCTTCCCCAAGGGCACCAACACGGATTGGGCTCGCGTGAGGCAGGCGGTGCAGTCGTGGGAAGATCCTCCGCTTCTGATCTACAAAGACGTCCATGAAAAGTGGAAAGACGCGTTCGACGGCTTCTACGCCTGGGTGCAGCCCGGGAAAGAGGGATGGAAGCCGGACGGCTCGAACTGGGGGCGCGAGTATCTCGAAGATTTCTATATCAAGATGAAGACGCAGCACCCCGATAAGCTTGCCGTGGGCGCGGCCTGGCCAGGGTTCAACGACACCCAGGCGTCCTGGAGCCGAAACCGCAAGATGGACGCGCGCTGCGGGAAAACCTTCGAGGATTCCTTGAGGCTCTTCCGGCGCTACTACGACGACAATCACCAGTTGCCGTTCCTCATGATCGAGACCTGGAATGATTACGAGGAAGGCACCGCCATCGAGAAGGGCTACGCTGCCTGCGGCAACAAGCCGCAGCCGGTGACGACCTCCGCAGGCCAGTAAGTCGTCTCAAACTCGTAGCACCGATGTGCGTCTGGATGTTCCGTTCGCCGGCTCGTAGGCGCTCCCACTTCTGCTTCGCAGATTAGGGCCACCAGCACTCGCCTGCTATGCTGGCCGGAGCCTGTGCCGCCGGGCGCTCGGCCATGAAACTCGTCCTTTGTGTACAACATCGGTTTTCGCTCTGGAACGCTCCGGAGTGGTTCCCCGCGCGCTTGCGGCAGGACTTCCCCGCCTTGCAGGTGGTCCAGATGCACAGCTATGACGGGCTTGAGCGTGAACTGGCCGACGCCGAGGTGCTCGTGACCTGGTCGCTGCGCGGCGAGCAGTTCAGGGCGGCTCGACGCCTGCGCTGGATACACTCTCCGGCCGCGGCGGTCCACGCAGTCCTCATTCCCGAGGTCGTTCAAAGCCCGGTTCGGGTAACCAACGCGCGCGACGTCCACGGGCCGGTGGTGGCGGAACACGCGATCGCGCTGGCGTTCGCCCTGGCGAAAGGTCTGCATCGAGCGCGCGACTACCAGCACGAGCGGGTGTGGGCACAGCAGCCATTGTGGGACGGGCCGCAGCGCCCGCGCGAGCTTCGTGGCGCCACAATGCTCGTCATAGGGCTTGGGGCGATCGGTTCGAGCGTGGCGCGGATCGCCAGCGCGCTCGGCATGCACGTCATCGGCGTCCGCGAACATCCGCAACGCGGCAACCGCTGGGTGGAGCGCGTGCTGGGATTCGACGCGCTTGACTCCGTGCTGCGTGAGGCCGACTTCGTCGTGATCGCCGTCCCGGTGACGGAGAAGACGACGAGACTGTTCGATGCCATCCGGCTGGCGATGCTCAAGCCGAGCGCTTACCTCATCAATGTCGCAAGGGGCGCCGTCGTAAACGAACAGGCGCTGGCCGAGGCCGTGCGTGACGGACGGATCGCCGGGGCGGCGCTCGACGTCTTCGAGCAGGAACCCTTGCCTCCTGATTCCCCGCTCTGGGGATTGGAGAATGTGCTGATCACGCCGCACTCGGCGGCGCTCTCCGGCCAGCTATGGCCGCGACACTACGAGTTGCTCACCGAAAACCTGCGGCGGTTCCTGGCGAACAAGCGGCTGCTGGGAGAAGTGGATAAGACGAAGGGATACTAGACGCTTCCGAACCGGTTGGAGCGATGCGTGACGGGGCTTACGCGTCCCGGGCGGCTTCGAAGCGCCTCTGCAACGCCTTCAGCGCATCGACGAGGGCCGCGGGATTGTTTGGGGCCACGGTCGAGGTGGCGAATTCGGCTCCCGCCGCGCGATCCCACACACGCAGAACCCATCCCGTCGGGTTCGCGGACTGGAACAATTGCGCGCTGTGCGCGGCCTCGGACCGCTGAAGGCTGCTTCCCAACACCAGGCAGTCGAAGCCGCTCTCCAGTGCTTCCGGGGCTTCTTCCGGATCGACAGCGGTCGCGTCGAAGCCTTCCGCCCGGAGCAGCAGTTTCCGTTCTTCGCGCGTTTGCGGGTTCCGTCCGATCAGAAGGATGCGCATGTGAGTTGCAGGGGTACTATACACCCCCGCTCTGGCCGACGACCCAATGATTTCGCGCTGAACCGGCTCCGGGTGCCGGTTTACGCCGCAGCCATCCTCTGCTTCGGACGGTCGGCCCGCGCATTCCATCCGCCGATGATGGCGCCCATCAGGATCATTCCAATCGCCGGATAACCGGCGTTGATGGCCGTGATGCCGAACGAGCGCATCTCGAATGCGTACTCCGTCCAGGTTGTCGTGACCACGATGCCGATGCCGAGTATCAGTCCCAGCTTCGCTCCGGTGGCAGCGCTCACCGTCCCAACACGCGGCAACAGCCACGCGAGCGTGTAGCCGATCACCAGGCTGCACAGGAGCGAAACCAGGTACGGCGCGATCGGTTCCTTGCCGCCGGTCGCGGCCATGAGTTCTTCCGTGGTCTTGCCGATGCCGCGCAACCAGGGCTCGG
>DASPLH010000159.1:0-10589 GCA_035627675.1 Clostridia bacterium | reverse complement strand
GGTAGCTAAACTGCGAGCGGCCTTCCGCCTCAGGAGAACCGCCTTGGCGACAACTGAAGTCGAAACGAAATCTCTGCCTGCCAACGCCTACGAACCGCTGAAACCCGGCGAGACTTATCCGCCGCTGGTTTCGCCCGACGCGAAACTCCCGGAACTCACCTGGCGCTCCATCGGCTGGGGCGTATTCCTGTGCGTCATCTTCACCGTCGCATCGGCCTATTCCGGCTTAAAGGTCGGGCAGGTGATGGAGTCCGCGATTCCGATATCGATCCTCGCCATTGGGCTCGCGCGCGTGTATGCCCGCCGCTCCAGTGTGCTGGAGAACGTCATCATGACCGGAATCGGCGGAGTCGCCGGTTCGGTCGTCGCCGGAGCCATCTTCACGCTCCCGGCGCTCTACATCCTGAAACTCGACCCTCACCCGGTGCAGACCATTTTTATCTGTCTCGCCGGAGGCTGCCTTGGCGTCCTGTTCCTGATCCCGCTGCGCCGCTACTTCGTCCGCGAGATGCACGGGCTGCTGCCGTACCCTGAGGCCACGGCCATCACCGAAGTGCTTGTGACAGGCGAAAAGGGCGGCTCGCAGGCGAAGCTTCTTTTGCAGGCCACCGCCATCTCGGGCGTTTACGACTTCTTCGTTACCACCTTCCATGTCTGGAAGGAGTTCGTCGATCTCCAGTTCATCCCAGCCGTTCAGTCGCTATCGACGAAGGCCCGCGTCGCATTCAGCTTCGATGCCATCAGCTTCATCCTCGGGCTCGGTTATGTGATGGGCCTTCGCAGTTCGATGATCCTGTGCGCCGGCGGCGTTCTTTCGAATTTCGTCCTTGTCCCGTTGATCTTCATGATCGGCAGCCAGTTCGCCGGAACCGTGTATCCCGGCACGATTCCGATTGCCGATATGTCGGCCGTCCAGATCTACCGCAGCTACGTGCGTTTCATCGGTGTCGGAGCCATCGCCACGGCCGGCATCTTCGGAATCATCAAGTCGCTGCGCGTCGTCGCCGGGGCTTTTGGCATCGCTCTTCGCGTCTTCCGCCATGGCGAGGCCACGCAGCCGGAGCGCACGGATCGCGACATATCGATGACGGCGATCTTCGCCGGAGTCGTCATCGGAGCCGTCGGCGTGGCGGCGCTCCTCGGTCATCTGCCCGTTTCCTGGACCGTGGTCGGCATCGGCCTGGTGATGACCCTTGTGTTCTCGTTTTTCTTCGCCTCGGTCGCGGCCAACGCCATTGCGACCACTGCCCGCAATCCCGTCTCGGGCATGACGATGCTGACCATCATCATCTCCTGCGTCGTCCTGCTTCGCTTCGGAGTGTCCGGCACGACCGGCATGTTCTTCGTCATGGTCATCGCCGGAATCGTATGTACCGCGTTGTCCGTCTCAGGACAGACCATCACGGACCTCAAGGCCGGCTACTGGCTCGGCGCGACTCCCGCGGCCCAGGAGAAGGTGAAGTTCATCGGGGTGATCGCCGCCGCCGCTGCCGCCGGACTCACCATCGTGATGCTTGCGAGCGCCTTCCAGTTCGGAGAAGCCGTCCCGGGGGATCTTCGTCCCGTGCTTCCTTCTCCGCAGGCTGCAATCATGAAGGCGCTGGTAGAGGGCTTCATGAGCCATCAGCCCGTCGCCTACGTGCTCTTCGGCGTCGGCGCGATGATCGCGCTCATCCTGGAAATGCTCGGCCAGCCTTCGCTCATCTTCGCCCTGGGCATGTATCTGCCGCTGGAACTCAACACCCCGGCGCTGGTCGGCGGCTTCCTCTCGCACTTCATCAACAAGCGTGCCGGGCACACCGGCGGCGAGCCGGGTAGATCGATGCGCGAGCGCGGTGTCATCATCGCCTCCGGACTCATGGCCGGCGGCGCGCTCGGCGGGGTCTTCGGCGCGGCCTTGCGTCTCGTCCCCGGCTACAGCGAAGATCTCATCCGCACGCCGTTCTACGCCGTCGAGAGCGTTTCGCAGACCATCTCTCTCTTGCTCTTTATCGGCATGTGCATGTACGTCTGGTTCGGGGCTATGAAGAAGCCCAAGGAGATCACATGGACGCGGTAGGCAAGTTAGTCGCGGATGCGGTTCTCGGAATTGACACCCTCTGGGGTGGAGATGTGATGTGCCCCTCCGGAACCGGACGCTTCATCGCCGATTCGTGGTTCTCGGACGAACCGCTGCCGCTCGCATATACCACGCCCGCCGCGGCTCGAGTTCGCGAAACCGGAGGCGTTTCCGGCAAGGCCGTGGACCGTGCCGCAGTCGAGCAGTACCTGCGCGAAGTCGATCTTCCGGCGGCGATCGCGGGAGTTCGCAGCGAGGCTGCCAGACTCGGCGGACATCGCGGCGACTACCTCAACGGTCTCGCCCTCTGTCTTGATGTCATGTGGGACCTCGCGATGGAGATCCTCGGTAAGGGCGACCCGGTCCCGTACGTTCGCTGCGTCGAGGCTTCCACGGCGCGTGCTCCCGAACCTTCGCGGCCGGAAGCGAAACGCGAACGAGTCGCCGAACTGCTCGGCCGCGCCGGTTTCTCCTCCGGCACGCCAGAGACGCTTCTCGCCGCGGTTGATGCCTGGCGCAAAGAACGCAACGTGCCGATGGCGTCGGTTCGAGCCCTCGGAGCCGCTGTCATCGCCCGCTTCGACAACCTCAGCCAGGCCAATCTGCTTCCGCATCTCCCGGCGGAACTCGCCGCCGTGCCCCGCGCCAACATCGAGTTCCTGCCGATCAAGGAAGCCTGGTTCTCCGGTTCCATGAACTACGTCGGCCGCGCCCGTAACGCCGATGGCAGTCCGACGTACGAAGCGACGTACGAGATCAATGCCTCGCTTCATATCTCGGTTCCCGAGTTCGAACAACTCGTAAGCCACGAAGTCGTGCCCGGACACGTCACGACCTTCGCGTACCTTCAGAACCTGTACTTCCGGAAACTCGCGGGATTTGAAGCCACGGTGCTCACGATGAACACCCGCGCCGCATCGCTCTTCGAAGGCATCGCCAACAACGCGATCCTCATTGCCCACGGCGTAACCGAAGTGGACCAGCTTCCGGACGAAGACCTCCAGATCGGAGTGCTCCTGGCGCTCCTCCAGGACGATGCCAAGAACCAATCCTCGTACCTGACCTGGGGCGAGGGTCGCCAGAAGGAAGAGGTCGCTCGTATCCTGCGCCGCGAATTCCTTGTCAGCGAAGAGCGCGCCGGCAAACTCTCCGGAGCCTGGGGACAGCACCCGCTGCTGGGCCGCATGTACCTGCCGGCCTATCGCGCAGGCACCGAGAAGGTCGCCGCGTTGCGCCGCAAATATCCAGCCGCGCGTGTTCTCCCGGCGATCTACGGCTGCCTCGGGCTGGTAGATATTCAGACGGTCGACCACGTCCTGGCCGCTGCGCAAGCAGCGACCGTGCACGAAAAGTAAGCTTTGTTCAACCCGCACCCAAGAGCCCCCGCAAGGGGCTCTTTCTGCTGCTGCAAGCTGGAACCTGGCAACTGGCAACTGGCGGCTGGGGTCCGGCGGCTGGCGGCTGGGGGCTGGACGTCACCGGAGCCTATGACTGGCGTCACTCCCCGAAGTCCGCGCCTTTGCTACGCTCTCCGGTTTGCCTGAGACGGCGTCCTTGGCGCCGGCTCGGGCACTGTCCGCGGGGTTATCCCGTCCTGGAGCCGTTATGTCCATCACCGCCACCGAGCAGAGTTCCGTCCGCCAGCAGGTAGAGAAGCTGTGGCCCGAACTCGCGTGGATCGAGAATGCAGAGCTGCGCGAGCGCACCACGCGCTGCTGGGAGCGCGCGCTCGAACTCAGCCCCCTCACCCCGGAAGATCTCAACCGCATCCCTTTCACGCTGCTTGTCCCCAACTGTCCCACCACGTTCATGGAGCACAAGCGCTGCGTCGTGCACATCGCGCGTAGCGCCGCCGAGTCCATGCGTGAGTTCATGGGAAACGCGCTGAAGATCGATCTCGACACGGTGATCGCAGGCGCAATCCTTGCCGACGTTGGGAAGCTGCTTGAATACGAAGGTCGCGATGGGAAGACCGTTCAGAGCCGCCGTGGCGAACTCCTGCGCCATCCGTTCACGGGCGTAGCACTCGCCATGGAGTGCGGCCTGCCCGACGAGGTCTGCCACATCGTCGCTGCCCACGCCGGCGAGGGCGACCTCGTCAAGCGCACGACCGAGGCCTACATCGTCCACCACGCCGACTTCATGGCGTACCTGCCATTCAAGAACCTCAAATTCTGATCCGCGACCCGCGAGGAACCTATGGTGCAGACTGCAACGCAAACCAAAGAAACCATCACCGCAACCATGTCCCGCTGGGCCGCGGGCGTTCGCTTTGAAGACCTTTCGAAGGACGCGGTTTACGAGGCCAAGCGCTACCTGCTCGACTCGCTGGGCTGCGCCCTCGGCGGCTACCAGCAGCACGATGTCGCGATCGCACTCGAAGTGCTGAACGAGATCGCCGGCACCGGCCCCGCGACCGTCATCGGCTCAGGACGCAAGATGGATGTCGTCTCGGCGACACTGGCCAACGCGCTCATGGTCCGCTGCATGGACTACAACGACATCTACTGGAAGCAGGACCCGTCGCACCCGTCCGATATCATCCCCGCGGCGATTTCCTGCGCGGAGCGCGCCAGGAGCGACGGCCGCGAACTCATCGTCGGCATCGCCCTCGGACACGAATTCGAATGCCGTCTCTGCGAAGCCGCCTTCCCCGGCATTCGCGAGCGCGGATGGCATCACGCCACGTTGACCGCCTTCGTCTCGCCCGTCGTGGCCGGGCGCATGCTCCACCTCGACTGGCATAAGATTCAGCACGCCATCGGCATCTCGGCCTCGGCTCGCTGCACCCTCGGCGCGGTGACGGCCGGCAAACTGACAATGATGAAGAACACGGTCGATCCGCTGGCCACCCAGAGTGGTGTGTTCGCCGCCCTGCTCGCGGCCCACGGCTACTCCGGCCCCGAGCACGTGATCGACGGCAAAGAGGGACTCGTCCACTGCTTCGGCCCCGAGTGGAAACTCAACCTCCTCACCGACGGACTCGGTGAGAGCTGGCGCATCACCCAGTGCGGGATGAAGTTCTTCCCGACCGAAGCTCTGACGCACGCGCCGATCTCCGCCGTGCTCGACCTCGTTCGTGACAACGATCTCAAGCCCGAGCAGATCGAGAAGGTGCACATCCGCTCGCTGGCCCGTGCCGCCGACATCCTTGCCGACCCCAGCAAGTACGACCCGCACACGAAGGAAACGGCCGATCACTCGCTGCCCTACTGCATCGCGGCCGCCATCGTGGACCGCCAGGTCACGCCCGTCGAGTTCACCATGGAGAAGATCAACGACCCGCAGATCCGTGCGCAGCTTCGCAAGGTCGAAGTCGTGGCCGATCCCGAGATCGAGAAGGTGTTCCCGGCGCTCCAGCGCGTCATCGTGAAGATCACCACCACGGACGGACGCGAGTTCACCAGGCAGCTCGACTATCCCAAGGGCGATCCGCGCAACCCGCTCACTGATCGCGAGATCGAGCAGAAGTTCGCCGCGCTCGCCGACGGCGTGCTCACCGCACCGCAACAGCAGCGCGTCATCGAGGCCGTATGGAACCTCGACCACCTCAACTCCGTGACGGAGCTGATGGAGATGCTCAAGGCCGGGAAACACGCCTGATCGGGAGATCGCTATGGGACAGACCATCGTCGAGAAGATCGCACGACAACCGGAGCGAGGAAGTACCTGATCGGGAGATCGCTATGGGACAGACCATTGTCGAGAAAATCGCAAAGCAACACATGACCGAAGGGCCATCGCGCCCCTTGCGTGCCGGCGACTTCGTCTCGCTGCGCCCTGCCCACATCCTGACGCATGACAACACTTCGGCGGTGATCAAGAAGTTCAAATCCATCGGCGCGGCGCGCGTGTTTGACGCTCGCCAGCCGGTCTTCGCTCTCGACCACGACATCCAGAACCTGGAAGAGTCGAACCTGAAGAAGTACCGCGAGATCGAGGCCTTCGCCGCGCAACACGGCATCGACTTCTACCCGGCCGGCACCGGCATCGGACACCAGGTCATGGTCGAGAACGGCTACGTGCTGCCCGGCTCGCTCGTCGTCGCCTCCGACTCGCACAGCAACATGTACGGAGCGCTCGGCGCAGTCGGCACCCCCGTCGTGCGCACCGACGCCGCTGCCGTCTGGGCGACCGGAGAGTTCTGGTGGCAGATCCCGCGAACCATCCAGGTCGTGCTCACCGGCAAACTGCGTCCCGGCGTGACCGGCAAGGACGTCATCATCACCCTGTGCGGCCTCTACAACAAGGAAGAGGCCCTCAACGCAGCCATCGAATTCGCCGGCGAAGGCGTCTCGTCGCTCAGCATCGAAGAGCGTCTATCTATCTCGAACATGACCACCGAGTGGGGCGCGCTCGTCGGCTGGTTCCCCGCCGATGACAAGACCTTCGAGTTCCTCCGTTCCCGCCGCAGCCGTCTCGTAGGCGGCGGAATCGAGCGTCTCGCCGAAGCCAAGCTTGCTCAACTCGAACGTGAGCTTCCGATGCCCGATGCGGATGCAACCTACGCCGGTCGCATCGAACTCGATCTGGCGCAGGTCACACCGCACGTCAGCGGGCCCGACACGGTGCAACGCATGGAGTCGCTCGCTGAGATTACGCCCAAACGGATCAAAATCAACAAGGCGTACCTCCTGAGCTGCGTGAATTCGCGTCTCGAAGACCTCACGGCCGCTGCCGACGTGCTGAGAGGCAGGCAGGTCGCGCCCGGCGTCGAGTTCTACGCCGCCGCCGCTTCCGCCGACGTGCAGCGCCAGGCCGAGGCCAACGGCGCGTGGCACACCCTGCTCGCCGCCGGGGCCAAGCCTCTCCCGCCGAGTTGCGGACCGTGCATCGGACTCGGCACCGGACTGCTCGAACCGGGCGAGGTCGGCATCTCGGCAACGAACCGCAACTTCAAGGGACGCATGGGTTCGCGCGATGCCCGCTGCTATCTTGCGTCACCCGCCGTCGTAGCAGCCTCGGCCATCGCCGGATACATCACCGCGCCCTTCGAGGTGCCGGCCGTTTCTCTCGCGCCCAGCTTCGTCGCCTACAAGTCCACGGCTCCTGTGGCCGAGCGGGTCGAGATCATCGCGGGTTTCCCGGCGCGAGTTGCCGGACGCCTCGTCTTCTGTCCCGCCGACAACCTCAACACCGACGGCATCTACGGCAAGGACTACACCTATCGCGAGGACATGACCCGCGACATGATGGCCAGGGTCGTCATGGAGAACTACGATCCGCAGTTTGCCTCCGCCACTCGCGCCGGAGACGTCGTGATCGGCGGCTTCAACTTCGGTACCGGCTCCAGCCGTGAGCAGGCCGTCACCGCGCTCCAGGCAAAAGGCATTCCGCTGGTCATTGCCGGCAGCTTCTCGCAGACGTATCTGCGCAACGCCTTCAACAACGGGTTCCTCTCCGTCGAGTGTCCCGAGTTCGTCCTCCACCTGAAGCAGGTGTTCGCCGAGAAACTCGGAGGCGAACGCACGATCATCCCGGGCGACGAGACCGCGATCGACTTTAGCGCGGGCACGATCCACTACCGCGGAGAGAACTTCTCGTTCCCCGCGATGGGCAGCGTGCCGCAGTCGCTGGTGGCCGCCGGTGGGGTCGAGAACCTCGTGAAGCAGAGACTAACGGCGGCCGCCGGCGCCTGAGTTGCCCGGCAGCCTTGCACGATTTTGTGGAGGATTGATATGTCTAGATACACTATCGTCACGATGCCGGGCGACGGTATCGGCAACCAGGTACTGCCCGAGGCGGTACGCGTGCTCAAAGAGGTCGGGTTCGACGCCGACTACATCCATGCCGACATCGGGTGGGACTGCTGGTGCCGCGAAGGCAACGCGCTCCCCGAGCGCACCGTCGAGTTGCTGCGCAAGCACAAGCTCGGACTCTTCGGCGCGATCACCAGCAAGCCGAAGAAAGAAGCTGACGCCGAACTCGCTCCGGAACTGAAGGGCAAGGGCTATCAGTATTTCAGCCCCATCGTCAGCATGCGGCAGATCTTCAACCTCGATGTCTGCATGCGCCCCTGCATCGGTTTCGCCGGCAATCCGCTGAACTTCATTCGCAAGCGTCCCGAGGGCGGTTACGAAGAGCCGGCCGTCAACGCGGTTGTTTTCCGCCAGAACACCGAGGGACTCTACGCCGGGGTGGAGTGGACGAACCCGCCACAGGTTGTTCGCGAAGCACTCGGCACGCACTCGAAGTTCAAGCCGTTCGCCGGCGTGCCTGGAGAAGAGCTGGCCATCTCGGTCCGCATCATCACCCGCAACGCCGCACTGCGCATCTGCCGCGCCGCCTTCGAGCACGCGAAGAGTTTCGGCTACAGGAGCGTGACCATCTGCGAGAAGCCCAACGTGCTGCGCGAAACCAGCGGCATGATGGAACAAGCCGCGAAGGAAGTCGCAAAGAGCTATCCGGGCATCGCACTCTGGTCCACCAACATCGATGCGCAGACCATGTGGCTCACCAAGAATCCGGAAGACTACGGCGTCATCGTTGCCAGCAACCTCTTCGGAGACGTCATCAGCGACGCCTTCGCAGGGCTCGTGGGCGGACTCGGCTTTGCTGCCTCCGGCAACATCGGCGAGGAGGTTGCCGTCTTCGAGCCGACGCACGGGTCGGCGCCAAAGTATGCCGAGCTGAATCCGCCGATCGTCAACCCGATCGCCATGATTCTCTCGGCCGCCATGCTGCTCGATCACGTGGGCGAGACCGAGAAGGCTACGCGCGTGCGCAATGCGATCGCAGCCGTGATCGCCGAAGGCAAGGTGCGCACCTACGACATGCTTCGCCTGCCGGGCGGAGCCTCGGCCATCTCGAAAGGCGCCGCGACCACTAAGCAACTGACCGACGCGATTCTCGCCAAGCTCGAGGTTGCCGAGGCCGTCGCGCGGTAGTCACGCTTCAAGCGGGCCGGAGCGCGCTCCGGCCCTTTTCGTCAGGAGCACAGTATGGCTTCCAAGGCACAAACAGTCGGACAGGCAGGCCGTTGCGGCAAAGACGCACGTTCGGATTGTCGCGTCACCATCGAAGGTCGCACGTCTGGAGGACTCACCATCGAGTTGCAGTCGCGTGTCGAGTCTTACTACGGCGACGCGATTCGTTCGCAGCTCAAGCGTGACCTCGCCGAACTCGGCGTGGAGCACGCGCGCGTAGTCGTCGAAGACGAAGGCGCGCTGCCATTCGTGCTCTCTGCGCGGACCGAGGCAGCCGCTCGTCGCGCGGGATTCGGTGCGGATCGTAGCGTGCTGCCAGGCCGTTTGCCGCTGCCGCCGGCTTCGGAGCGCGACTGCCTGCGGCGCTCCCGCTTGTACCTGCCTGGCAGCGAGCCCAGGTACTTCGTCAATGCCGCTCTGCACGCGCCCGATGCGATCATCCTCGATCTCGAAGACTCTGTGCACGCCGACGAGAAGGATGCCGCGCGCATCCTGGTTCGCAACACGCTTCGCGCCGTGAGCTTCAGCCAGTGCGAGCGCATGGTGCGCATCAACCAGCTTCCGCTCGGGCTGGCGGATCTCGAGGAGGTCATTCCCGAAGAGCCGGATCTCATCCTCGTGCCGAAGGTCGAGACCGCAGAGCAGATCAGGGAAGTCGAACGCTGCATCCGTCATGTACAGGCCAGGCTCGGCCTCACGCGTCCAGTGTGGCTCATGCCGATCCTCGAGTCCGCTCTCGGCATCGAGAACGCGTTCGCCATTGCGCACGCCAGCGAGTTGAACGTGGCGCTTACGATCGGACTCGAGGACTACACGGCCGACCTCGGCGTTCCCAAGACAAAGACCGGCGAAGAGTCGCTCTACGCGCGCACTCGGCTCGTCAACGCCGCGCGCGCCGCCGGCTTGCAGGCCATCGATTCGGTCTTCGGAGATGTAGGCGACATGGAGGGATTGCGGCAGTGGGGCGCGCGCGCGCGCTCGCTTGGCTTCGAGGGCATGGGGTGCATTCATCCGATGCAGGTGCGAGCGATTCACGATGCTTTCGCGCCGTCCACGGCCGAGATCGAGAAAGCAGTGAAGGTCGTTGCGGCCTTCGACGACGCGACAGCTCGCGGCGTCGGAGTTGTGAGTCTTGGATCGAAAATGATCGATGCTCCGGTCGTGCATCGCGCGCGCAAGCTCGTGGAGCGTGCCCGGCAGATGGGCCTCGTGCCGCAGCAGTCCGTAGCGCAGGAGGCGGGCCAATGACGCAGGCAACAAAACAGAAAGTTGAGCTCGTACGCAACGCGACCGGTCGCCTCGTACCCCCGGTGGTCAATGGGGCGGAGCAGGTGGCGTTCCGCGGCGTGGACCAGTACCGTCCCGAGGGACGGAAGGCCGCTCCGCCGATCCGGTCCAATGCCGGCTACCCCGCGAACGGCGACAAGCGCGTGCCGGACCTTGCAACCGCGCTGCGCAAGTGCGGCTTGCGCGACGGCGTGACCATCAGCAGCCATCACCATCTGCGCGACGGGGACCGCATTGCCCTGGAAACCCTTCAGACGGCGGCATCCATGGGAGTGCGCGACCTGCGCTGGTTCCCGAGCGCGTCATTCCCGTGCCAG
>DASPLH010000158.1:0-11558 GCA_035627675.1 Clostridia bacterium | reverse complement strand
CGATTCGGCTCCCGCGCCGAATCCCAGCGCGATCGGAAGCGTACCCATCAGCGCCGCCATCGTGGTCATCATGATGGGACGGAAGCGCACCAGGCATCCCTGGTAGATCGCGTCTGCCGGCGACATGCCCTGGTGGCGCTGAGCCTCCAGCGCAAAGTCGATCATCATGATGGCGTTCTTCTTCACGATGCCGATCAGCATGATGATTCCGACGAACGCATAGAGGCTCAGGTCCATGCCGAGGATCATCAGCGTGATCAGCGCTCCGAAGCCCGCCGACGGCAGGCCCGAGAGAATCGTGATCGGGTGGATGAAGCTCTCATACAGGATGCCGAGCACGATGTAGATCACCAGGATCGAGAGCACGAGCAGCCAGCCCAGGCCTTTCAGCGAGGACTGGAAAGCCTGCGCCGTTCCCTGGAAGGTTCCGGTCACCGACTGCGGCAGCACCTGCCGTCCCACTTGCTGGATGGCGTTGGTTGCATCGCCTAGCGCGGCACCGGGCGCCAGGTTGAACGAGATCGTCACGGCCGGCAGCTGTCCCTGGTGGTTGACCTGCATCGGTCCCACGGTACGTTGGAGAGAAGCGACGGTGTTCAGCGGCACCAGCGTGCCGTCCTTTGACCGCACATACAGCATCGAGAGCATGGCGGGGTCGAGCTGGTACTGCGGCTTGGCCTCGACGATCACGCGATACGCATTGTTGGGTGCGTAGATGGTGGAAATCTGCTGCTGGCCGTAAGCGTTGCCGAGAGCCGTCTGGACGTCGGCGGCGGTAACGTTCAGGGCAGACGCCTTGTCGCGGTCGATGGCGACATTGAGCTGCGGGTTGCGAAGGTACAGGTCACTGGTCACGTCCTGCAACTGCGGAATGCCCTGCATCTTCGACAGCATGTCCTGGGATACGCGGTACAGCTCCTCGGTATCCGCGCCCTGGAGGGTGTACTGGTACATGCTCTTGGCGGCACGTCCGCCGATCTGGATCGCAGCGGGCTCCTGCGGGTAAACGTTGATGCCTGGCACCCTCGAGAGATCGCGGCGCAACTGCTGCACCACCTCGCGCGCCGACACTCGCTCCTCGCGATCCTTCAAGCGAAAGAACATGCGGCCCGTGTTACCGCCGCCTCCTCCGCCGCCGCCCACCGAGGACATGAACGCCTCGACGTTCGGGTTCTTAACCGCAACCTCGGCGGCCGCCTGCTGGTGGCGAACCATGTCGGGGAACGAGATACCCTGCGCCATCTCCGTCGGAGCGAAAATCTGTCCCGTGTCTTCCGACGGCAGGAAGCCTTTTGGAATCTTCACGAACGCCCACGCCGTCAGGCCGATGATGACGAAGGAAACCATCAGCGTGACGAAGCTGTGGCGGATGGCGATCTTCAGAGTGCGGTCGTAAAGCGACAGCATGCCGTCGAAGAAGCGCTCAAACGCGTTGTAAAGGCGTCCGTGCGAGCCTTCGGGCCGGTGCCGCAGGAAGCGGCTCGCCAGCATCGGCGTCAGCGTGAGCGACACGATGCCGGAGACCAGGATGGCCGTCGCAATCACCACGGCGAACTCGTGCAACAGCCGGCCAATCAGGCCGCCCATGAACAACACGGGGATGAACACCGCGGCCAGCGAGATCGTCATCGAGATGATGGTGAACCCGATCTCCCGCGATCCCTTCACTGCGGCCTCCAGCGCGCTCTCACCCCGCTCGATGTGCCGGACGATGTTCTCCAGCATGACGATGGCGTCGTCCACCACGAACCCGACGGAAAGCGTCAGCGCCATCAGCGAGAGGTTGTCGAGCGAGAACCCCATCAGGTACATCACGGCAAACGTGCCCACGATCGACATCGGCACGGCGAGCGACGGGATGATGGTCGCCGAGAGGTTCCGCAGGAAGAGGAAGATCACCATGATCACCAGTCCGATGGTGAGCACGAGGGTGAACTTCACATCCCCGATCGAGTGCTTGATGGCCTGGGCGCGATCGTACAAGACGTCGATGTTCACAGCCGCCGGGATCTGCTGGCGGAACTGCGGCATCAGCTGCCGGATGCTGTCGACCACGGCGACCGTGTTGGTGCCGGGCTGGCGCTGGATCGCCAGGACGATGGCACGCGTCTGCTTCCCGTCGCGCACGTACCAGCTTGCGGTGCGGTCGTTCTCGACGCTGTCGGTCACGTCGCCAAGATCGCCGAGCCGGACGGGGCTGCCGTTGCGGTAGGCGACGATGAGCGGCTTGTAGTCCGCGGCCGAAGTGAGCTGTCCGTTCGACTGGATCGTGAACGACTGGTAGTTGCCCGAGAGCGTTCCGGTCGGCTGGTTGACGTTCCCGGTGCGGATCGCGCTCACGACTTCGTCGGTGCCGATCTGGCGGCTGGCGAGGAGCTGCGGATCGAGCTGCGCGCGGACTGCATACTTCTGCGCGCCGTACACGTTCACCTGCGCCACGCCGTTGATCATCGAGATGCGCTGCGCCATCGTCGTTTCGGCATATTCATCGACGTCGCTGAGCCGCATCGTCGGAGACGAGAGCACGAGGTAGAGCACCGGCTGGTCGGCCGGGTTTACCTTCTGGTACGAAGGCGGAGCCGGCATGTTCTGCGGCAGATCTCGCATGGTTTTCGAGATCATGGCCTGCACGTCCTGCGCGGCGGCGTCGATGTTGCGATCGAGGTTGAACTGCAACGTGATCTGCGTGCTTCCCAGCGAACTGGTGGACGTCATCGAGTCCACGCCCGCAATCGTCGAGAACTGCTTCTCGAGCGGAAGCGCCACGGCCGACGCCATCGTCTCCGGGCTCGCGCCCGGCAGCGAGGCATTCACCGAGATCGTCGGGAAATCGACGTTCGGAAGATCGCTCACGGGGAGCAGCCGGTAACCGGCGTAGCCGAACACCAGAATGGCGAACATGACCAGTGTGGTCATGACCGGGCGCTTAATAAAAATTTCAGCGATATTCATTCACTACTTACCCGTGGGCTCGTTGGCATTTGCCTGTTGTGATTCGCCGGCACTGGCTTGGGCAACCGGCTTTACGTCCACCTTGCCGCCAGGCGCCAGCCGCATCTGTCCGTCGGTCACGACCGTCTCGCCCGCCGACACACCGTTTCGGATCACCTGTCGTTCCTGGATCTGCGGCCCGAGTTCCACCTGCCGAAGTTCAGCCGTGTCCTTATTGACCACGTAAACGTAGGGTCCCTTCTGCCCGTTCTGAACGGCGGCCAGCGGCACCAGCACCGCGTTGCGCTGGACCGACAAGGTGGTCACCACGTTCACGAACTGTCCCGGCCAAAGGCGATTGTCCTTGTTGGGAAACACGGCCTTCATGGCGATGGTTCCGGTCTTCGGATCGACCGCATTGTTCACGAATGTCAGCTTGCCCTCTGCCGCAGGCTGCGTCGCGTCCGGGAACACCGCTTCCACCTTGAGCTGTCCGCTGGCGAGATACTTCTTGATCTCCGGCAGGTGCCGCTCGGGGACGCTGAAGTCCACGTAGATCGGCGAGATCTCGTTCAGGACCACCATCGAGACGTCGTTCGCCTTGATCAGATTGCCGGGATACACCAGCACGTCGCCTGCGCGTCCCGTGATCGGAGAATAGATTTTTGTGTATTGCAGGTTGATCCTGGCCGTGTCCACGGCGGCGCGGTCGGCCTCGACCGCGGCTGCTGCCTGTTCGGCGGACGCCTGCTGGAGGTCGTTTTGCTCGCGCGCGACCACGCCTTCCCTGAACAGCGCCGCGTATCGCGCCGCCTGCGTCTTCGCGTTGTTTGCCGTGGCAACGTCTTTTGCGAGCTGCCCCTGCGCCTTGGCAAGGTCGGCCTGGAAACTGCGCGGATCGAGCGTGTAGAGCAGCTGGCCCTTCTTCACGAAGTCTCCGGGCTTGAAATGCACGCTCAGCACGGGCGCGGTGACCATGGACTTCACCTCGACTCTCGAGTACGGGGTGATGTTCCCCACGGCCGTGACCGTCACGGGCACGTCGCGCAGCTCCGCCGCCGCAACCGCCACCGGAGCCGCGGGCGGTCCGCTGGCCTGCGCATTTTTGTCATCGCTGCACGCGGTGATCAGCAACAGCAACGCTGAAAGAGGTACAAGAATTGCCTGCCGCTTCATGGAGAGCTTTCTATTCATATGCTTTCTGGAACGTTCTTGCCCTTGGGCAGCTTTGCCGTTCGCGAGCCTGTTGCCGGAACCGGGCAGGGTCGCTGGTTGCGCTTCGGCGATCCGGCCGCCAGCATCCCGTCCAGCCAGATCGAGGTCAGTGTCTCCGCCACAGTCCGAGCGTCCATCGGTTGGACGTTCTGCCCGCCGAAAAGATTTTGAATAAGTGAGTGGTAGATCACCATGCCGAAAAAACCGCGCGCGGCAATCACCGGATCCACCGGCCTGAAGACTCCGGCGGCGACCTGCGCGCGGATGTATTCGGCCAGCATCTCGTAGTACTGCGCAACATGCGCCCGGAAAAACCGCTCCGAGAGCTTGTGCTTCTCGAGGGCGCTGAAAAGCAGCAACCGGGTAAACGTCATGTCGGCTTCACGACGCCGCAACATGCGCTCGGCGATGGTCGTGAAAACCGCGCGAACGTCGCCCGTCTCCTTGAGGTCGGCTTCCAGCAATCCGCGTCCCGCGGTGACGTCGGAAGTATCTTCCAGCACGGCCCAGTACAGGTCTTCTTTCGTCGGAAAGTGACGGAAGATGATGGCTTCGTTGATCCGGGCTTCCTGCGCGATCTCCCGCGTCGTGGTTCCTTCAAACCCTTTCGTCGCGAAAAGGCTGCGCGCGACGTCGAGAATCTGCTGACGCCGGTCTTCCGCCGAGAACCGTTGGATTGGGGCACCCATGTAAGTAACTACTTACTTTAGATGCCGCACTCCCGCGAATCAACTCACGACCACTGCATTTTTGGCCGCCCGGCTTGCGCCTCGGAACAAGAGAGCCCTGGAATTCCAGCATCGGCCGGGAGCGGCGCGTCGCACCTAACGCCCCCTCCGGCACATCGGTTAATCTGTGAGTGTCGTGGAAAGATCATCGTTGCCGCACGTTGTCATCATCGGCGGAGGGTTCGCGGGCATTTACGCCGCCAGACACCTCCGGAATTGCCCTGTCCGGGTCACCATCATCGATCGCAAGAACCACCACACCTTCCAACCGCTGCTCTACCAGGTAGCGACGGCCGGGCTGTCTCCGGGCGAAATCGCCGTGCCGATCAGGGCCATCGTTCGGGACTATCGGAACACGGAAGTCCTGATGGCCGAAGTGACGGATTTCGACCTGCCGAACAAGAAGGTGATCACCGACGACGGCATTCTCGACTTCGATTACCTGATCGTCGCTGCCGGCGCCACGCATGCGTACTTCGGACACGAAGAATGGGCGCCGCTCGCCCCCGGACTGAAGACCGTCGAAGACGCCACGGAAATCCGCCGCCGCATACTGCTGGCCTTCGAAATCGCCGAGCGGCAGGCGAGACTCGACCGCAAGCAGGTTCCGCTGAACTTCGTGATCGTCGGCGGAGGTCCAACGGGCGTGGAAATGGCGGGGGCGCTCTCGGAGATCGCACGGCGAGTCATGGCAGACGACTTCCGCAGCATCGACCCGAAGAACGCGCGGATCATCCTCGTCGAAGGCTCCCCCCGTATCCTCGGCGCTTTCCCGCCGGACCTCTCGGCCAGCGCGGAACGCCAGCTCAAGAAGCTCGGCGTGGACACCATGACGAACGCCATGGTGACCGAGATCGGACGCGACTTCATACGCGTCGGCGACCGGGTGATCCCCGCCGCCGTCATCCTCTGGGGAGCTGGCGTTGCGGCTTCTCCGCTGGGACGCAAACTCGGTGTCGAGGTGGACCGCGCCGGGCGGCCAATCGTAAATCCGGATCTCAGCATCCCAGGCCACCCGAACGTCTTCGTCGCCGGCGACCTCGCCGCCGCCAAACGCGAGGACGGCCGTCCCGTTCCCGGAGTCGCGCCCGCCGCTATTCAGATGGGAACCTACGCGGCCAAGACGATTGCCGCCGATCTCGAGGGCGAGCCTCGGAAGCCGTTTTCCTATTGGGACAAGGGGACGCTGGCCACCATCGGCCGTAATGCAGCGGTCGGCGACCTCGGAATCGTGCACCTGACCGGCTTCCTCGCCTGGCTGGCCTGGCTGCTGATCCACATCTACTTCCTCATCGGATTCCGCAACCGCATCCGCGTGCTTGCCGAATGGACGTGGCAGTACGTCACCTTCCGTCGCGGCGCACGGCTGATCACCGGCGAAAGCGACTGGATCGTTCCGCCCAATGGGCAGATCCACCACCAGCAGACGACGCCGGAGATTCACGAACATCAGCACCAAACCCCGGGATATGTGGCCGCGGAAGAGCATCGAACACCGAGATGACCGGCAACGCCGACACGAAAACAGTGCTGGTGGACATCGATGGGACACTCGCCGACGTGTCCCATCGCCTGCACCACATCCAGGGGCCGGGGCGTAAGGACTGGAAGTCGTTTTTCAGGAAGATGAAGGACGACCCGCCGGTGGACATCGTGGTCCGCTGGGTGCGCAATCTCGCGCCCGAATACGACGTCGTCATCGTCAGCGGACGTCCGGACGATTACCGCGAAGAGACGGAACTCTGGCTCCAGAGCCACCAGATCCGCTACTCGCGGCTGCTGATGCGCCGCGCCGGAGACCGGCGCCCCGACTACATCGTCAAGCAGGAGCTGCTGTCCCAGCTCGACCCCGCGCGCATCGCCTTCGTGATCGACGATCGTCCGACCGTGTGCGACATGTGGAGGGGCTGCGGGCTTCGCGTCTTCCAGGTTTCCGCCGGCGAATCGTACTAAAGGACATTAACTGACTGATTACGGGCTTACCTTCGTCACTCCCGTTTGTGATGAAAGTTGCTTATCTTCTGTGTGCAACGCTGGATCGCGTCACGACGGCTCAAGCTGCGGTGCAACACCTGGGTTCTGCCGCAACGGGGCAATGCTATCCGGCCCGCACCGGTACACATGAAGATCGCTCCAACGCGCCTGCCGATCCTGTACCTCATCCTCGGCGTCCTGCTGCTCGTCAGCATCGTGCCGATGTATTTCTATTACGACAACGTCGTGACAAACAGCCGGGACCTGCTGCGTCGCAATGAGATGTACCTGCAGACGACGGTCACGCGCTCACTCGCCGACAGCCTTGCGCAGCATCACACGACTCTCCAGATGATGCTCCAGAACTTCGCTTCTGCCGTGGGCGTTGCCAGCGGCGGCAACCTTTCGGGCGAGAACATCACCCTGCCCGAGCTGCGCGCGCTGCTCGAGCAGTTCGTCAGTTCCTACGACGACGTCGCATACGCGACGCTGCTCAATACGGACGCTCGCGGTATCTCGGCCGGAAAGATCCAGCCCGACAGCTTCGTCCAGCGTGAACTCGAGCGTGCTTTCGCCGCCGCGCAGGATTCGCGTCCGTACATGGGCCAACCGCTGGCGTTGAGCGACGGAAAGCGCACCCACACCGTGATGGTGGTGAGCCGTCCGCTGATCCAGAGCGGCCGCTTTATCGGCATGATCGGCACGGTGGTGGACCTGAAGTTCGTGTCCGACCAGCTGGCGGAGGTGAGCCGCGATGGCCGCCACGCTTACGTCATCGATCGCCAGGGACGCCTTGTCGCTGGCACGCTGCCGGATTTCGTCACCGGACAGGACATGCGGCAGTTCGAGATCGCCCGCCGGTTCGTCGAGCAGGGCGGAGCGGCCAAGCTGAGCGAGAACAGCGAATTCGTTTACGCAGACCGCAGCGGGAGCCACAGCATGCGCGGAACATTCAGTCCGGTGGCACCGCTCCAGTGGGCCGTCATCGCGCAGAAGGACGACCGTGACGCCTTCGCGATGGTGTACCAGATGCAGAACCTGGCACAGGTGCAGGCCGTGCTGACGGTCCTGCTGAGCCTTGCGATCTCGTTCTTTGCCGCCCGTCGCATCACGACTCCGCTCCGCGTCCTCACCGAATCCAGCCGCGCCATCGCCAGGGGCGACTTCTCCATTCGCGTGAACCTGCGCAGCCGCACGGAGATCGGCGAGCTGGCCAGCACGTTCAATCTCATGTCCGAGGATCTCGAACGCTTCGTGCGGGACCTCAAGCGCGCAGCCGAAGAGAACCGCGCGCTGTTCATGAACTCGATCAAGATGATCGCCGGCGCGGTTGACGAAAAGGACCCGTACACGCGAGGCCACTCCGACCGCGTGACGCGCTACTCGGTGGCCATCGCCACCCGGCTGGGCCTGTCGGAAGCCGAGATCGACAACATCCGTATCGCTGCCCTGCTCCATGACGTCGGCAAGATCGGGATCGAAGACGCCGTGCTGAAGAAGCCAGGCGCGCTCACTCCCGACGAGTACGAGATCATGAAGACCCACACGACCAAGGGAGCCACGATCCTGCGTCCGGTCGAGCAGCTTCGGGACATGCTGCCGGGCATCGAACTTCATCACGAGTCGCTCGATGGCCGTGGCTACCCGTTCGGGCTCAGGGGCGACGACATTCCGCTCATGGCCCGCATCATCAGCGTGGCCGATACATTCGACGCCATGACCACCAACCGTCCTTACCAGGCCGCTCGCGACACAGAGTATGTCGTCCAGGTCATTCGCAAGCTGGTCGGCACGAAGTTCGACGGCCGGGTCGTGGAGGCTCTCGAGGCGCTGGTGGCCGCTGGGGAAATCAAGCCGCGACGCGCTGTCGCCCTGCCGGTCGAGGCAGACCCGAACGCCGTGGCGGCGGCTGCCGCCGCCGGTCCGGCAATCGCCGAGACAGACTTCCGCAGCCGCCTCTGATCGCGGATCGGCGTAACAGCGGATCAAAAGTGGCTGTATCGTTTGGCATCACCACCGGGCTGATCGCCCGGCTGCGGTTACGGGTATACCTTCCGCGAATCCGGGCTAGAATCGTCCTGTGTCCACGCGCGCCAACCTGGCCGAGACCTCCGCGCCCGTGGAGCGCCTGTTTCAGCGCTCGCTATATCTGCTGATCGTCACCGGCTTCGTTACCCTCTCAGCCACCGGCAAGCTCGACCTGTTTTCCATGCTCCTCGTCGGCGGAGCGCTGGCCTACCGCGGCTACCTGCTGCTGAAAAACGAGGAACGTCAGATCCCGGAGCGCTGGGTGTCGTATCTCGGCCTCGTGTACGTCGCCTTCTACGCCTTCGACTTCTTCCTGATCTCCAATGACTTCGTCGCGGCCAGCGTCCATCTCGTGCTCTTCGGGATGGTGATGAAGATTTTTTCCGTCCAGCGCGAGCGCGATTACGTTTACCTTGCCGCGCTGGCGTTCCTGGAAGTGCTCTCGGCGGCCATCCTCACCGTGGATACGGTGTTCCTCGCCGGGTTCGCATTCTTCTCCGTGGTCGCGGTGGTCACCTTCATCGCCATGGAGATGCGCCGCTCCGCCCGTGACAGTGCCGCGCAGGGTATCTCGCGCGCACTCTCGCCGTCGGCAACGCCGGGACGATTCTCTGCGACGATTTCGCGCACCGGCCTCGCCATCGCCGCCGGAACGCTCGTTGCCGCATCGCTGCTGTTCTTCACCCTGCCCCGCCTTTCGTACGGGTACCTCAGCAAGTTCGCGCAGCAGGACGCCCTTTCCACGGGCTTCAGCGACAACATCCATCTCGGAGCCATCGGCCAGGTGCAGCAGTCCTCCAGGGTGATGATGCACGTCCGCATCGAGAGCGAGCGCGACGGCAAGTTGCAGTTCAAGCTGCGGGGTACGACGCTGACCGGCTTCGATGGGAAGCGCTGGCGGAATCCTCCTCATGCCCTCGAGATCGCGCCGATGACGTACGGCGGCGGACGCTTCGCCATCGTGGACCGGCTCTCGCAGCAGCCGCCCGAACTGCTGCGGGTAGCGGCAAGCGAGCATCGCAGAATCGTGCGGTACCGCGTCGTCATGGAACCGATCGGGACCAACGTCCTGTTCCTCATCTCGACCCCTCGTTTCCTGGTCGGACGCTTTCGCGAGGTTGCGGTGGATGCGGACCACGTTGTCCAGAACATCGACCGCATGCGCATGACCTCCGAGTACGAGGGCATCTCGGACATCGCGACGCCTGCGGCCGACCAGCTGCGCTCGCAGGCTCCGCTGCCGTCGAGCATGCCGGGCCGTTACCTTGAATTGCCGGAACTCGACGCGCGGACCGCCCAACTGGCGCACGCGATAGCCGACAGGTTCCCGACACCTTACGACAAGGCGGCAGCCATCGAGCGCTACCTGTCCACGCAGTTCGGCTACACGCTCGATCTTCCCGCTGCGACTCCCGCAGACCCGATCGCGCATTTCCTCTTCGAGCGCAAGCAGGGACACTGTGAGTATTTCGCCTCGGCAATGGCCGTCATGCTGCGGGAACTCGGGATTCCAAGCCGCATGGTCACGGGTTTCCGCGGTGGCGAGTTTAACGAGCTGACCGGAAGCTACATCGTGCGCGGACGTGACGCTCACGCATGGGTTGAGGCCTACCTTCCAGGAGCAGGGTGGACGGCCTTCGACCCGACTCCCGCCGGCGAACCGCTGGAGATGACCGCGTGGCGGCGGGTGTCCCTGTACATGGACGCCGCCCGGGAGTTCTGGCGCGAGTGGGTCATCAACTACGACTTCCAGCAGCAGCGGAACCTGAACGCAACGCTGATCGACAGCTCGCGCTCGGGTGGAAGGCAGATGGAAGCCTGGTTCCGCCAGCGTTATCAGCGTCTGCTCGACATGGCGCGCCAGACGCACCGCACCGCGCAGATGGAGCCCCAAAGAATGGTGCGCTGGCTGGTGATCGCCGCCGCAACGGCGGCTCTGCTGTTAAACCTCAGGAAGCTCGTCCGCCTCTGGAAACGGCTGCTGCTGACCCGGAACCCCGGACGTCAGCCGCAAGCGGTGGCAACCATCTGGTATGAACGGATGTTGAGAACCGTCGCAAGGAGAGGCTGGCGCAGACGTCCGAACCAGACTCCGTTGGAATTCGCCGCGACCATCGAAGATCCGGCGCTCCGCTCGTCCGTCCGGACGTTCACAGAGCGCTATGAGCGTGCGAGGTATGGAAACTCGAGCGAAGACGCCGAGGAACTGGAGAGTGCGTACCGGGAGCTGGCCGAACGAAAGTAGCCTTCAACTTGCAGAAGTGGTAAGGGTTCTCGCCAGGTCTTAGCTAAGCTGCTCAGTAGCCGAGCAGCTTAGTAGCTCAGCAACTTAGCTCTGCTAGAATAGCTGGATAGCATGTCTCAGAAGCACCTCTCTGTAGCACCCCCGGTTTCAACCGAAGCTCAGACGCCCCTCGCACAGCAGGAGTCTGCGGCCGCCCACACGCCTGCCCGCCCGAAGGTTGGGTTCGTGTCCCTGGGCTGCCCGAAGAACCTGGTGGACTCCGAGGTGATGATGGGCATGCTCTCCTCGGCCGGCGCGCAGATCACGGGCAAGGCGGACGACGCGGACATCATCGTCGTCAACACCTGCTCGTTCATCAACAGCGCCAAGCAGGAGTCGGTCGATGCCATCCTCGAGATGGCCCGGCACAAGACCGAAGGCCGCGCCAAGAAGCTGAT
>DASPLH010000157.1:0-2583 GCA_035627675.1 Clostridia bacterium | reverse complement strand
CGACCTTCCACAGGAGCTCCCGCCGGTGCAGATGGACGAAGCGCAGCTCAAGACGGTGCTGATGAACCTCATCTCCAACGCGGCCGACGCCATGCAGGCCAGCGAAAAGAAACGGCTTTCGATCTATGCGCGGAGGACCGGAGACCGCGTTCTCGTCAGCATGGTCGATACCGGCAAGGGTTTCGACGACGTCACGCGTGCCTTTGATCCCTTCTTCAGCACCAAGGGCTTTGGTCGCGGTACCGGGCTCGGGCTGAGCGTCTGCTACGGGATCGTGAAGCAGCACGGAGGCGATATCTACGCCCAGAACGTCAGCCCTGCGGGTGCTTGCGTCACCATGGAGCTGGCCGTGGCCCCCGCCACGGTTTCCGCGCACCAGGCTGCGGGCGTCTGACGCGGTCGCGGGCCGTCATTTACACTTGCCATTTTCGCGCTCTTGGCGCGCCGGAGCTGCAATGCTACGCCGACTGTTACTGCTCGCATTTCTGATCACCTCCACGCTGGCTGTGGCACAGGCCAGCCGTCCGTTCACGTTGGAAGACATGATGGCCCTGAAGCGCGTTGGCGACTTCACCATCTCGCCGGACGGGAAGTGGGTTACGTTCACGGCCGTGGACGTCAACCTGTCGGAGAACAGCCGCAAACCGCACATCTGGATCGTGCCGGTCGCGGGCGGCGAGTCCCGGCGATTGACCCAGGTCGGCGGCAGCGGCGAAGACCGGCTGCGCTTCGCGCCCGACGGAAAGCGCGTGCTCTTCATCACCGCGCGCGACGGCGGTTCCCAGGTCTGGGTGCAGGATTTCGACACCGCGGCCGGCGCACTTGCGGGAGAGCCTCGCAAGGTGACGAATATCTCGACCGAAGCGGACGGGGCGATCTGGTCGCCGGATGGGAAACAGATCCTCTTCGTCAGTCCCGTCTATCCGGATTGCAACGACGACGCTTGCAACAGGCGGCGCGACGAGCAACGCGAGAAGTCGCGGGTAAAGGCGCAGGTCTTCACGCGACTGCTCTACCGGCACTGGAATGCCTATGCAAACGGCAAGCGCTCGCACCTGTTCCTGGTCCCGACGGAGTGCACCGGCTCTTCGGCGACGGTCACGGCCGGGACGCCTGCCGCGGCTTGTGTTGCACGCGACCTGACGCCCGGCGATCACGACGTGCCGCCGTTCTCGCTGGGAGGGCAGGACCAGTACGCTTTCTCGCCCGACGGCAAGGAAATCGTTTACACCAGCAACATCGAAGAGGTCGAAGCTACATCGACCAACAGCGATGTTTGGACGCTCTCGCTCAATCCCCAGGCCAAGGCCCGCAACCTGACGGTCGAGAACAAGGGCTCGGACTCCACGCCGATGTACTCGCCGGATGGGAAGTGGATCGCGATCCGCTCGCAGTTCCGCGCCGGCTATGAAAGCGACCGCTTCCGCTTGCGTCTCATCGAGCGTGCGACCGGGAAGATCACGAACCTGACCGAAGGTTTCGACCGCTGGGTCGATTCGATGTCGTGGGCTCCGGACTCGAAGAAGCTCTACATCACGGCCGGCAACGAGGGCGGTGCGCCGGTTTACGTCGTGAACATCACGGGTGGAGTGCCGACGGAGATCGTGCGCGGCGGCTCGAACGATTCGCCGACCGCTACGCCGGACGGTACGGCGATCGTGTTTACGCGCAATACCGTGATGTATCCCAACGAGTTGGTGCGGGCCGCCGTCGATCCCGCGACGGGCGCTGCGAAGGGAGAGGCAGTCCAGTTGACGTCCATCAACCGCGCGGTTCTCTCGCAGGTTGCGATGCAGCCGGTTGAGCCGTTCTGGTTCACCGGATCGGAAAAGGCTCGGGTACAGGGCTTCATCGTCAAGCCGCCGAACTTCGATCCTGCCAAGAAATATCCGGTGAAGTTCCTCATCCACGGGGGGCCGCAGGGAGCGTGGGGAGACGACTGGTCGTTCCGCTGGAACCCCAACCTGTTTGCCGCCGACGGCTACGTTGTCGTAGCGGTGAACCCGAGGGGCTCGACCGGGTACGGGCAGAAGTTCATCGACGACGTGAACGGCGACTGGGGCGGACGCGCGTACAAGGACCTGATGCTGGGGCTCGACTACGTCGCCAAGACCTACACCTACGCGGACACGACCAACGCCTGTGCTATGGGGGCGAGCTATGGCGGATACATGGTCAATTGGATCGCCGGTCACACCACGCGCTTCAAGTGCCTCGTGTCGCATGACGGCATGTTCAACACCGAGAGCGCTCACGGCACCACCGAAGAGTTGTGGTTCAACGAGTGGGAGTTCAAAGGCACTCCGTGGAACAACCGTGACCTGTACCGGAAGTGGTCTCCGCACCTCCATGTGACGAAGTTCAAGACGCCCACGCTCGTCGTTCACGGGCAGCTCGACTACCGCCTCGACGTCAGCGAGGGCTTCCAGTTGTTCACCGCGCTTCAGCGCCTGAACGTTCCATCGAAGATGCTCTACTTCCCGGATGAGGGACACTGGGTGCTGAAGCCGCAGAATTCGCAGTTCTGGTACCAGACGGTGAACGACTGGGTGGACCAGTGGACGAAAGAAAGTAAGAAGTAGA
>DASPLH010000156.1:0-4127 GCA_035627675.1 Clostridia bacterium | reverse complement strand
TCAAGAAAGCCCAGGCCGCCGATCCATCCTCCGTGGAAGCAACTCGCCGCCTGGGGCATCTGTTTCAGTCACAGAAGCGGTGGGCCGAAGCCGAAGAACAGTTCCGTAAAGCCATCGCGCTGAAGCCCGCCATCGGTCCGCGCGTGGACCTGGCCCGCATGTTCACCGAGAAGGGCGATAAGCCGGCGGCCGAGGCCGTCATGAAGGAAGGCAAACAATCGCTCGCCGGAGATCCTGTCGGCTTCCGCATGCTGGCCGACTATTACCTGAGCATCGGGGACTCGAATGCCGCACAAGCCGAGTTCGCCGAACTTCTCAAGACCCATGGCAGTGACACACGGCTGAAGCGGGATTATGCCAAGGTCCTCCTGCTGAAGGGACAGGACGCCGATGCGCAGCGTCTGATCGACGAAATCCTGAAGAGCAACAAGAAGGACTCCGAAGCGCTCATGCTCCGCGGCCAGATCCTGAACCGCAAGGGAGACGCCGAGGGTGCCATCCATGCGCTGGAAGCAGCCGTCGACTCCGACCCGGAGAACGCTCGGGCACAGTTCGAACTCGGGTCCGCTTTCAACACGCGCGGCAGCATGGCGCGTGCCGAAACCGCGTGGCGCGAAACCGTTCGCCTGGACCCGAACCACCTGGCTGCCCACCTGGGGCTGGCGCAGATCGCGATGCAGAAACGCGACAAGGACCTCATGAAGCAGTGCGAAGACGCGATTCTCCGGCTCGCTCCGCGCGCGGCCGAGGGACACATCGTGGGCGGGCTGTTGCGGGCGGCAAATAAGGATGTAGCCGGAGCCGAAGCGTCGCTCAAGCGCGCTACCGAGGTCGCGCCGCAGAATCCGCTGGGCTTCCTGCACTACGGTTTGTTCCGCTTCTCGACCGCCAACTTTGCTGAAGCCGAAAAGCTCTGCCGCAGAGCGCTGGAACTGCAACCGGCCTCGATGGACGCAGTCCAGTGCCTTGTCGCATCTCACCTCGCCCGCAAGGACTTGCCGGGCGCAGTCGCTGCTGTCGATCTGGGCCTTCAACGCGCTCCTTCCTCTTCGCGGCTCCAGATCATGAAAGCCGAACTCCTGATGGGCTCTCGCAATTACGCCGGCGCGTCGAAAGCCCTGGAGGCCGCCTTGTCGGCCGCTCCGAACAATCCGGACGCTCTGCTGATGCTGGCCAAGCTGGAACTCTCTAAGGGTGACCTGGAATCGGCAGTCGCAAGAGCCAATGCGGCCGTCGCCAAACACCCTAACGACGCTCGCAGCTACTTCCTGCTGGGCACATTCGAGCAATCGCGAGGCAATTGGCAGGTGGCGAGGAGCAGTTACGAGCGGGCATTGCAGTTGCAGCCCGAGTTCGCGCCGGCCGCCAACAATCTCGCGTTCCTTCTACTGGAGAAAGGACAGGATCCAGCGCTCGCGCTCACGCTCGCGCAGAAGGCACACGACCTGAGCCCGGACTCCCCTTCCGTGTCCGACACTCTTGCCTGGGCGTACTACCACAACGGCGCTACTTCGCAGGCGATCGCACTGTTGGAGGACGCCTTGAAGAAGCGTCCTAACTCGGCCACGTATCACTACCACCTCGGGATGAGTTACCTGAAGTCCGGCGACAAGCGCCGGGCAAAGGAACATCTCGCACGCATGTTGGAGTTGGAACCTGGCCACCCGAGCGCAAAAGACGCCCGCTCCATGATCCAACAGCTCTAGCTGCGGGCATAGCAGCGAGAAGGGAGTTCGAAGGGCGAACTCCCTTTTTTTGAAACTACGTTTTTGGGGTGCGGGAGGTTTTCGCCCGCATGCCTTTGGGCTGTGGAGCAGGGGGTTCACTCTCGTAGGCGCCCACGTCCGGAGCTATTCCGCCGAACGCCAGCGCCACGCCTTCTCCGCCGGCCCAGGTAAGCGACACGTCGAGGGTGAGAGTGTTGGTCGCATAGTCGATCCCGACCACTCGAGCACGCGTGCGCGATCGCTGTAACTGGATGGTGTCGCCAAGTTCACCCGCGATGCCGAAGCCGTCGAAGAAGTATCTGGCATCGGCAACCTTGAGCGAAGTTCCAGATCCGGCCGCCGTGGTTGTGGTAAGGAACGCGCCCGTATCGATAGCCGCCGAACCGGGGGCCAGCCGGAAGTCGCGTCCCGCCTCATCGACGAAACCGGGGCTGGTGGTGAACAGAGTGTTCTTCGTACTTGTATTGGCGGCTGCATTGTCGTTCGCCATCTGCTTCGGACCGCCGGAGCAGTCGGTGTTGCGGTAGTGGAGATTGTTCCTCAGATCGTTGTCGTAGTAGCGGGCCGAGTCGCTATCCGGGTCGGTGGAGAGCCCATAGCAACGGTTGCCGTAAAAGGTGTTGTTGTAGATGCGATTGCCATACACATACAGCGCTTCTTCGGAATAGTGCGCTACGCGAAGGCCGCCACCCTGGTTGTCGTAGAACACGTTGCGGCGAACAATCCCATTCTGGCCCGCAAACTGGATTCCGTTATATCGATGCGGAGACTTCGATCCGCGGGTGTAGGTAAACCTGTTGTTCTCCCAGAGGTTGCGCTTGGTTGCATCCAGTCTCACCGGTTGGTTCCGGACCGCGCCTTCGCAGTCGTAAACTTCGCCGGCCTTCTGGATCTCGTTGTGGAAGGTGTTGCCGCGCACAACGTTGTAGTTGCCGCAACTGATGTTCAGCAGCGTGTGGCGGCCCATCCTGATCGTGTTCCCCTGGATCAGGTTGTAGTTCGAGTCCTGGAGGTACACGTTGTCATTGCCGCCTTCGATCACGTTATTCAGCAGGCGATTGTGGTGGCTGCTGACAAACTTGATCGACCCGGTCGTGCCTCTGGATCTGGCACGCAAAAACGTGCTGTTCTCAATTGTGATGTTGTTCGAACCCTCGATCCGTGCCCACGCCGTCACGTCCGAGATGGTGAACCCATCAAGCGCCAGGTACGACTCTCCGATGATGTAGAGCGCCTGCTCTGAAACATCGGTGATCGTCACCGTCTCATTCGGATAAGCCTTGAATGTGATCGGAGCCCCTTGCGCACCCGAGCGCCGGGGAGCAAACTGCGTGCTGAAGGTTCCGCCACGCACCAGGATCGTGTCGCCGGGCAGCGCAGCGCCGGATGCGGAATTCAGGTCGCGGTAGGCCAGTGCCGTGCCGCCGCTACAGTTCCGGCCAGATACAGAATAGGTACGGCAGGAGGCAGTCGTCAGCCCGGGGTCCACGTAAAAGGTACGGCCACCCGATTCTGTGGCGACCTCGGACTTGGCTGGTGTTCGCGCCTGGCTGGTGCGTCCGGTGCATCCGCCCAACATCGCAACGATCAGGACAAGGCTGACCAATCTGCTTGCAGGGATCATAGGGCTCTCTTGCGATTGCTAGTCGTGAGCACGCACGGCGGTTTGCACAGGGACGGCCCGGCTCCACTGCCCGCCGCTCACTCCGCCTTTTCGCTCTGTACCGGCTTGTTGTAGCTCCGGGATGGCACGCCTGCCTGCCGAATTTTGTAGAGCAGCGCCCGGTAGCTGATATTCAGGGCGCGAGCCGTTCGTTTGCGGTTCCCGCCATTCGCCTCCAACACCTGCAGGATGATCTTGCCTTCCAGTTCCTGCGAGGCCAGGCGAGTGATTTTCTTCAGCGAGAATGGGGTCTGCATGGGGAGCGTCACCGACGGATAGTACTCGGGCTTTCGAGTGACCATATCCGCCGCAATCACCGACTCGTTCTGGAAGATCGTGTACTTGCGGATGACATTCTCGAACTGGCGGATGTTGCCCGGCCAGTCGAACGACTGCATCTGCCGCAGAATCGCTTCCGACAACGGCGCGGCGTTGCCGCGGTACTTGTGGTTGTACAGATCGATGAAGTACTGCGCCAGCATGGGAACATCCGCGAGGCGTTCCCGCAGTGGCCGAAGCCGGATTTCCATGACGTTGACGCGGTAGTACAGGTCGCTCCGGAAGCTGCCTCGCTCGACGTCGTGCTCCAACACGCGGTTTGTTGCGCACACCACCCGGGCTTCGACGGCAGAGTTGGCCTGCGCTCCTATGCGGCAGAACTGTCCGTCTTGAAGCAGGTGCAGAAGTTTCGTCTGCAGGCCGACATCGAGTTCCGAAATTTCGTCCATGAACAGCGT
>DASPLH010000155.1:0-8048 GCA_035627675.1 Clostridia bacterium | reverse complement strand
GGAACATATCTCGGATCTGCTTGTCAGAGAAGCCCCGTAGCTCCTGAACGGCCAACGGATAATTCCAGACTTTGTCTTGATACTCAGAAGGAAGTTGGGAGTACTTCCGTCCTACCGCGTTGGCGTAAATCGGCGACACAGGATACGCACTGGACGTAAGCGGAACGAGTGCGTACTCGTCCCTCATATACTCAAGGATCGCTCGCAGCCGCTGCTGACCATCAACAACCTCGTACAGTGTTCGCCGAGACGGACCTGCCCCAGTCGTAAGAACGTTTAGGTACACCTGTGGGATTGGACAATCAGAGATGATGCTGTCTATGAGGAAACATTTCTGACCCGCCGACCAGATTGGATTCCTCTGGTATTTCGGCTGGAGCAAAAGCGTACGCTTCTGATCCTCCTCGTAGAACCAGTTTATAAACTGTTTTCCAGGTTGTATGATCATGTGCCCATACGAGTGTATTCCCTCGTGTCAATGTTGGAAAGAACTTTGCATTCGAGCAATAATCAAGAAAGAACCCCGGCCTTGCGGCCGGGGTTCTTTCTTGCGCTTGTTTCGGCACGGCTGAAGCCGTGCCCTGATACACATCTCTTCGACAGCGCCGATACGCGCAGCTACTGCAACAGCGTGGGTTCTTCGCCGTTGCCGTTTTGTTCTTCTGGCGGGATCACTACTGCTGCGGCTACCTTGTCTCCGCCTTCGAGTGACAGCAGTCTTACTCCCTGGGTTGCGCGTCCGGCTTCGCGGATGGATTGCGTGCCCATGCGGATGATCTTGCCGTACTGGCTGATCAGCATGGCTTCGCTCTCCTCGCTTACCAGCAGGATGCCGACAACCTTGCCATTGCGTTCCGTGGTCTTGACGTTGATGACGCCCTTGGCGCCGCGTCCGGTGAGGCGGTATTCATCCACCGGAGTGCGCTTGCCGTAGCCGTTCTCGGTCACGGTGAGGATCAGGTTGGCGATTGCGCGCTCCACGCTCTCCCCGGCCTTGTTCTTGCCGCGCTTGTTGGCCTTACCGTCGGTCTGTCCGTCCTGCGACTTGGGCGTTACGGCCATGCCCACGATGTAGTCCTTGGGCGCAAGGTTCATGCCGCGGACTCCGTAGGCGGGGCGTCCCATCGGGCGCACTTCCTCTTCGTCGAAGCGGATGGCCATGCCGTCGTGCGTGGCGAGGAAGACGATCTGCTGTCCGTCGGTGCAGGTGGCGGCGACGAGTTCGTCGTCTTTCTCGATGCCGATGGCGATGATGCCGCGTGACATCACATTGCTGAAGTCCTTCAGCGGCGTCTTCTTGACCGTGCCCTTGCGGGTGACGAAGAAGATGAACTGGCCTTCTTCCTCAAGATCGCGA
The DNA here is from genome assembly GCA_035627675.1 of Clostridia bacterium. Classification (GTDB taxonomy): domain Bacteria; phylum Acidobacteriota; class Terriglobia; order Terriglobales; family Acidobacteriaceae; genus DASPLH01. The sequence continues at coordinate 6,691 of DASPLH010000155.1, read as the reverse complement.
ACGTTAAGGAACGCGCGCACGGACTCGCCCGGCTGGAGCGAGACGAGGTTGCCGATGTGCTTGCCCTTGCCTGCGGCGCCTACGTCCGGGATCTCGTACACCTTCAGCCAGTACACGCGTCCGGTGTTGGTAAAGATCAGGATGTAGTTGTGGGTGGAGGCCACGATGAGGTGCTCGACGAAATCCTCGTCGCGCGTCTTCATGCCGGTGCGGCCCGTGCCTCCGCGGCGCTGCTGGCGATAGGTGGAGATCGGAGTGCGCTTGAGGTAGCCGGTGTGGCTGACCGTGACCGCAACCTGCTCGTCGGCGATGAGGTCTTCGAGCTTGATCTCCTTGGCCTCGTCGAGGATCTGGGTGCGGCGAGCGTCGCCGTAGGTCTTCTTGATGTACTCGAGTTCCCTGGTGATGACCGCGCGCAGCTTCTTGTCGCTCGACAGGATGGAATCGTACTCGGCAATGCGTTCGCGGATCTCGTTCAGCTCGTTCATGATCTCGTCGATCGAGAGACGAGTGAGGCGGTGCAGCTGCAATTCGAGGATCGCGTCGGCCTGGCGCGTGGTGAAGGGCTTCTCGGGATCGACCTTCGGCGTCTTGCCGGTCAGGTTGATCGTGATCTTCTTGCCCTGGAAGTACGCGACGAGGTTTTCGCGGGCGTCGCCACGATTGGAACTGTTGCGGATGATCGTGATGACGTTGTCGAGGTGGTCGAGCGCGAGGACGTAGCCTTCCAACACGTGCTCGCGTTCGCGCGCCTTGTTGAGCAGGTAGGCCGTGCGGCGGCGCACGACGTCGATGCGGTGATCGACGAAGTGCGAGATGGCCTGCACGAGACCCATCTCCTTCGGCTGGCCGTTGACGACGGCCAGGAAGATCATGCTGAAGCTCTCCTGCATCGAGGTGTGCTTGTAGAGCTGGTTGAGCACGATCTCGGCCTGCGCTCCGCGCTTGAGTTCGATAACGATGCGCATGCCGTCGCGGTCGCTCTCGTCGCGGATGTCGCCGATGTCGTCGATGACCTTGTCGTTCACCAGGTCGGCGATGCGCTCGATGAGGCGCGCCTTGTTGACCTGGTACGGGATCTCGGTGACAACGATGGCGTCCTTTTCTTTCGTGATGTGCTCGACCGCAGCCTTGGCGCGCATGATGAAGCGTCCGCGTCCGTGGCGGTAGGCGTCGATGATGCCCTTGCGTCCGTAGATGAAGGCGGCGGTCGGGAAGTCGGGGCCCTGCACAACCGTCATGATCTCTTCCAGCGTCGTGCCGGGCTTGTTCACCAGCATGATGCAGGCTTCGACGATCTCGGTCATGTTGTGCGGCGGGATGTTGGTCGCCATGCCGACGGCGATGCCGTTCGAGCCATTGACGAGCAGGTTCGGGAACTTGGTCGGCAGCACGGAGGGCTCGACCGTCTGGTCGTCGAAGTTGGGGACGAAATCGACGGTGTCCTTGTCGATATCGGCCAGCATTTCTTCGGCGAGGGCGGTCATGCGGGCTTCGGTGTAACGGTAGGCCGCCGGAGGATCGCCATCGACGGAGCCGAAGTTGCCCTGTCCATCAACGAGCGGGTAGCGCAAAGAGAAGTCCTGCGCGAGACGAACGAGCGCGTCGTAAACGGCGCTGTCACCGTGCGGGTGATACTTCTTCAGACATTCGCCGACGACACCGGCGCACTTCATGTGCTTGCGGTTGTGGAGCAAGCCCATGTCCTGCATCGCGTAAAGGATGCGGCGGTGGACAGGCTTGAGCCCGTCGCGTACGTCGGGCAGCGCGCGGCCGATGATGACCGACATCGAGTAGTCGAGATACGACCGGCGCATCTCCTCTTCAATGTTGACGGGCTGCACATTGGCGGCGCCGGGACCTCCCGGGCCTCCGCCAAGCGGAAGCTGCTGATTCGGATTCTGTTCGTCAGCCATGAAAGACAGTTCTCAGTTCCCGGTTCCAGTTCTCAGTTGATCTGGTGAACCGCGCTACTCACGACGACCGCTGCGCGGAAGGACGCTTGCCACACCAGGCGTGGCAGTCGGGAGACACCCGACCGCAAGCATGGCTGATTCCTGACGCGCGCCAGCTCTGGATTGCAGGCAGAACAGGAGCTGCCGCCGCGAGGTGCGGCAGTGTGTCCGACTGAATGTAACTGCTTGCAATCACAGGAACTTAGTCGCCGAAGAGCAACCACTATTGTAGCACAGCAGGGCTGCTTCCCGGTCCCTTGGCCGAGGTTGCGCGGGACACGCAAGTGCTTGCTTTTGAGCGGCTTGGGAGGCGCTACCGAGCCGGGCTGGGCAGCGCGCTGCCCGGCACGCGGAAGCTGTACCCGGCGCTCTCGTTGGCCCGCAATGTCGCGGGCAGGTCGAGTTCGGCGAAAGCGATCTTCCGGCCGTCGGAAAGGACGAAGATGGAGTGCCCAAGGATGGCGTAGTTGGCGACCTCCTCGCGATGTCCATCGCCGAAGACCAGAATCGCGGGGTCGCCGTCGGCTGCGCTGATGAAGTCGTTCCGCGGAAGCTCTGGATGGAGATCGGCGGAGGTTGCAACCGGCGCGAGGCCAGAGTCAGGCGCGGTGCGCGAAGGCGACGGCGGTGCGGTGTCGAGTTCGGAGGTGGCGTTGCTGCCCGTGTTGAACGTGCCACCGTTCGCGAGCACTCGATCGGTCGCCGTCGGCTGGGCGAGAGTTGTGCCCGGCGTGACTGCGTAAGGGACGTAGTAAGCGCCGTAGTTGTAGTGGTAGTAGCCGTCGTAGGGGCCGCAGTGGCGGCAGTGGCGTGGGTTACGAGGATTGTGGCGGTCGCGGTCGCGATCGCCGTCGCGGCCGTTACGATTCGGTTCGGGAACGACGGCTCCGCTGCCTCGCCATGCCGGCGTGTTGCCCCCCGGCGCGGGTTGCTGGCGCGTCAGTCCGGGCTTGTCCTCGGCCTTCGGGGCAGATTGCGGTGGACGGCGATACTGCGCAGATGCCGCCGTGGAAACGACAAGGGCGAGTGCGAGCAGCGCGAGTTTGGCAGTCGGTGTCATACGCCCATGCTAACCCCCGGACGCAAGCGGAAGTTGCGCGTACCGTTGTGTGTTGCTTCCGGATGGGAGATGCGGGAGTCCCGGTTATCCAACATTAGCTTGCTACAAGCTGACGTGGGCCACCGGCGGTTGTGTGTTGAGGAACATCCCCACCTTAGCTCCGCCTTCGGCTGCGCGAAGGTGGGGCACCCGCATCCAGGAGGCGTTACATGCCGCGAGAGAAGACGCGCATCAGCCCGGCCACGCTGTAAACGACCTGGGCGACGACTCCTCCGTAGGCGACGCCGATGGGAACGCTCGGCGATTGGCTTTCAAAAAGGTCGGCGAAGACTCCCGAGGAAAACAACAGCAGGAACGGCAGCGCGTAAAAGAAGAACATGGCTCCGCCCGAGTGCGGCAGGACGAATCCGAAGACCAGCAACATGACGGCGACGATGAGCGGGGCGGCGTTGCCGAAGAAGCGTGTGCGAGGCCAGGCGGCGAACGTCGTGATCGCTATGACGAAGCACAGCAGCGTTGCAGGCGAGCCGTTCACGAAGAAGCTGCCGATGGCCCGGAGCATCTGCGCGTGTACGGTGGACTCCACGGAGATGCCGAGCACGCGCGAGGTCGCGAGGTCCTGCGCGAAGCGGCCGAACTCCAGCCCGTAGAGAGCGCTGAGCAGAAGCAGCGCCACGGCGCACGCGGCCGCCATGATGGACAGCGCTGCCAGGCGGCGATGCGGCACGGCCCAGAGCATGTAGGCCAGCGCGGGGATCAGGACGAGCGCGAGCGACCATTGCGAGCCGACGGCGAGTGCGATGGAGATGCCGAGGATCGTTATGCGCTTCCAGTTCCAGAGCACGACTTCGCGCGGCGCGTAGAGCGTGTGAGCCGTGGCTATGGCGGTGAAGATCATGCCGAAGGCTCCCCAGGCTCCGAGAATCTCGGGGCCCGCCAGCGAACTGCGCGCGATCAGCCCGGGGCTGAAGGCGTAAACGCCGAGCGCAAGGTATCCGGCATGGCTCCCGTAGAGACGCCGCGCGACGTACCAGAGCGAGGCTCCGAGAAGGAATCCGGCGAAGAGGAAGGGGAGGCGGATGTTCCAGCGGTGCGCGTCCAGCCAGAACTGGTCGAGCGCATCTCCGGCGGGCAGCACCGGGGCAATGCCAATCACGGAAGCCAGCGGCACCAGCGGAGAGCGAAGGTGATCGGCGGAGACGTTGAGCCCCAGAAGCTGCGCGATGCCTTGGTAAACGTAGTTGGCTTCCACCTGCGTGAGCGGCACGTGCGAGATGAAATACGCGCACTGCGCTGCGAAGAACGCGAGAAGGAGGAGCGCTATAAGACGCGGAGCTGTGATTTGCGCAGACCAGGATCGGGAAGACATGGACAGAGAAAGGGTAACGACGGATTTCCGAATTGTCGAATCTTCGTGCAGATCTCGGATTGCAGATTTCGCCCGCTTATTCAAAGGCCGGCCAGATCGCGGACGATGGCCGCCAGGCCCGTCACGACCCTTGCCGTGCGGTCGTAGTCGAGTTTGTCGGGCGTGTCGGTGGACGCGTGATAGTGCGGGTAGCGGTAGAGGGCCGTGTCGGTGACCATCACGCCAGGGTAGCCGTGCTTCCAAAACGACCACTGGTCGGACCAGCCTACGCCGGTAATGGCTTCCGGAGCGGCGGCGCCTTCGGCCGGCATGGGCGTCGCTTTTCGAAAGCGTTCGACGGCGCGCCTCAGCAGGCTTGCGGAACCGATGTTCGAAACGAAACCGATGAAGTTGGCGGTTTTTGGGTAGAGCGCGGCCAGCGTGGAAGGGTATTGCTGCGAGTCGGGCTCGTCGCTGTAGTAGCCGATGGTCTCGATGGAGAACATGGCCTTGATGTTCTCGCCCCTGTCTTTCGACCGGCGCGCGTATTGCCAACTGCCCATTTCTTCGGACTGGAAGTAGGGCGGCTCTTCGTTCACGAAGAAAACGAAGCGCAGCGTGCGCCGTGGTTCGGTGGCGCGGAACATGCGTGCGAGTTCCAGCACGGCGGCAACACCGCTGCCGTTGTCGTTCGCTCCTGGCGTGCCGACCACCGTGTCGTAGTGCGCTCCGATGATGACAATCTCGTGAGCGGATACGGAGCCGCGCACCTCGACTTCCACATTGTCCACGGAACGTCCGACGCTCTGGTAGGTCTGACGGTTGACCCGATAACCACCAGCGGCGAGTTGTGCGCTGATGTAGTCTCGCGCCACAAGGAGGGCCTCGTAACGCCGCAGGTTGCGTTCGCCGATGCTGCCGGCCAGCTGCGAGACGTGTCGCTGAAGGTTGGAGCGGACTTCCAGTTCGGGCTGCGTGAGCTGAGGGAGCGTCCCCTTGTGTTGTGGGCCAGGCATGCGGGTGAGATAGCGGAAGCCGAGCGCCCCAACAGCAACAACCGCGAACAGTATGGCGAGGAACAGGCGCAAGGCAAATCCTTTGCGGATTGGATGCCGTGCGCAAAAAGGCGGAGCCGGGAGTACGAAGTCCGGCCCGCATGGTCAGGCATTGCGATGCAATTGTTGATACGGTCCGGGGAGGCGTAGGGTTCCTGGAGATTTTCGAATTGCCGAATTTTGGGATTTTCGAATTTCACAGAACAACCCGCCTAGTCCGGCAATCCGAAAATCCTCTGTGTCTCTGTGCCTCTGTGGTGAATTGATTGAACTTCCCGAGCAGAGCACAATACGTCCACGATGGCCTTCGAACGTAAGTGGCTTTGGGCGGCAGCGCTGTCCCTGCTCGCGCTGATCGCGGTCTTCGTGCAGGTGCGAGCGCCGAAGCGCGTGGTGCGTCCGGAGGAAGCGCGCAGCATTCCTGCCGCGCAGCTCGGCTCGGGTGGCGGATGCGAGGCGGAGCGACTGCCGCGCGGCATGGAGGCATTTCCGCCGAGCGCCACATTGTCGGAGAGCGATCGCCGGCAGGAGGTCGCGCGACGCAATGTGATCGCCTGCGTACTGCAACAGCAGTATCCGGCGGCCGCCGTGAACTTCGGCTACATGCAGCAGGGACAGGCCGCGTTCGACCTCGTGTTTCCCGACCGCAGCTATTCGACCGTGAGTGTGAGCACGTTCAGCGTGCTTCCACAGCAGGGAAGCGAGATCACGCACCTGGTGCTGGTGTGGCCGACGTCGAATACTCCGAAGTTCCCGCCGCTGACGATTGCGCGCGCGGATGGCGAAGGAAAGGTCAGCTACTACAGCACGTTCGCCATCGAAGATGAGAGCGCGCGGCTCGATCTCGCAGAACTGCCCAAGTGGGGCGAGGCTCTGGAGAACACGGTCGCCATGGAATACGAAGCGACGTACCGGCGCGAGGGCTCCGACGCACGCGTGACGTGGAGAACGATGTTCGATACGGCCGCCGCCGAGTTGGTGAACCGCCAGCCCGTGAGAGCGACGATCACACGCGGAGGCAGCACGGTCTTCGATGGAGAGATCAACAGCACGGGCATGATGAACGGACATCTCGAGCTGAGCGCAGCGGGGAAGGCGTTAAGGATCCCATGCGTTCGGCAGTCGGGAGAGTTCTGCGTGGTGAGTTCGGCAGAGGTGCTGGAGGCGCTGCGGTGAGGCTTCGCTTCACCACAGAGGCACAGAGACAGGAGGTCGAAATTGAGGACTGTAGTGAGTTGGAGAGTTTTACTGAGACTCTCAACATTGGGGATCT
>DASPLH010000154.1:0-14033 GCA_035627675.1 Clostridia bacterium | reverse complement strand
GCGCCGATCGCGGCGCCCTTGCCGCCGCCGGCGAGTCCGCCGATGATCGCGCCAAGAGCGGCGCCGCCGCCAACCTTAGCGGCCGTGTTCTTGCCGCGCGAAGCGCCCTGCTTTGACCACTGGTTCGAGTGAACCTGGTACGAGCGGCCGTTGAACGAAATCTTCGTCAGCTCGAGCGTCAGCAGCGACTGGCCCTTGAACCGGCCGGCATCCTGGGTCGCCACAACCCGGCCTTCGACGTCGGCGTTTTCAGGGACTACCACGTTGTCATTGACGATCAGCGGCGAGTTCAGCGAGGCGCGGAACGCCTGGCCAACTTCAGCCGTCTCGGTATCGAGAGCATCGATCAGGCGGATCGAGACCGTCGCTCCATCCGGGACCGTAACCTTGGCTGGCGCGGGCGGAGCCGCCGGGGCCGCCGGAGCGACATTCGCCGGAGCCGCCGGGGCCGAACTGGCGCTGTAATCCGCTACCCCCGCGCTGGGACGCGAAGCCGTGCGGCTCTGTCCAGCGGTTGTCGTGGCGCGCCGCGGCCGCTCCGCAGCGCGGCGTTGAGGCTCCGGAGCCGGCGCAGCTTCGGCCGGCGCGGGTTCCTCAGCGGCCGGCGCGGCAGCCTGCTGGACGGTCAGGTTGTTCATCACCTGCTTCACGCCCTCCACTGCGCCTGCGTTATTGCTGGCCGCCTGCCGTTCGGCATCGGAATTCACGGTGCCATTCAGCGTTACGACGCCGTTCGCGGCCTGCACGGAGACCTGGCGTCCCTGAAGCATCGGGTCGCTCATGATCTTGCCCTGTACCTCGCTCGCGATCTGCGCATCGGACCGCGTTGCCGGCCGGTTGCAGCCGGCCACTACCGCGGAGATCAATACAAGCAGTACGACTGCTGTTAGCGAAAGCTTCGCCTTCATCGTTCGCTCCTGTGAAACCGATTCAGAGTTGGATGCGGAGTTCCCGTTGCCCGGACACCTCGGAAGTGGCCAACCTTACCGTTGCGATCCGTCGAGCGAACATGCCTCGCCGCACGGAACTGGAACGTTCACCCGGCGCAAGAACCACCGGGGGATTCGGTACCGGTTCGCTGCCACACCCTTATACACCAGCGGACCCAACCATCTCGCCGGCGGCAACTCAGCCATCTGAGCCAGCCGGCGGCGGGAAGGAAGCACCTTCAGCATTTCGATCCAGGCCCAGTACCCCTCGGTCCAACGGCCATCCGGAGTACGCACATGCATGGCCCGCGCCAGTTCGGCGGGCGTGTACGGCGTTTCAGCCGCAACGCCGGGTTCGTTGTAGTCGCGAAACTCGAGCCTCCGATTCGTATCGTAGGGCTCCACCAGTCCGCGCGCCCACCGGCAGAACCGGCAACTTCCATCCGTGTAAACCCGCAATGTGCCTTCAGGTTGCACGGATATTTAGATGAAGGGAACATTCAACGGGAATGACGATTTAAGTGCTTGAGCCACAAGGGACCGCGTGATAGAAAGTCGTCTCCGCGAAGAACTCATTATGGCTGTGCGTGTGGAAAAGTCGAGTTACGATCCGGAAGACGGATTCCTCTACTATGTCGTCTTCAAACCCAACCTTGCTCTGGGAGAAGACGCCGTGCGCGCGCGCATGCCGGTACAAGCCGCCGTGTCCCTCTCCGAGACAGGCGACCTGGCGGATGTTGCCTTTACCGTTCCCAAGCAGTGCCGCAACGAGACCGCCCTCAGCTTCGTGCGCACGCAGGCCGACTACGTGGAACCCCGTGTGTTCGTCGCCATTCCCGGATCGAGCGGCGACGCCGTGGTGAGCGCCCCCGCGAAGCTCGACCTCGATGCCGCAGGACGAATCGTCGGCATGGAGATACAGTTCCAGCCCGAAGACGTCGCTCAGGCATAGGGGCCACATCGAAGATGAAACATGACGTGACGGCCTTTGTCCTCGCCGGAGGCAGAAGTTCGCGCATGGGGCAGGACAAGGCTCTGCTTCGACATGCTTCGGGCACCACCCTGCTCGAACACGTCCTCGCCATCGCGCGTTCGGTCGCCGATCGCGTGACGCTGATTGCCTCGCGCGAGAAATATTCGTCGATCGTGCATGGGATCGAGATTGTCGAGGATGTCTATCCCGGATGCGGCCCTCTGGGCGGCATCCACGCGGCGCTCGGTGCTACTTCGACCGATCTTAATCTGGTAATCGCCACGGACATGCCGAACCTGAATTCCGGGCTGCTCAGGTTTCTCCTCGAGCGGGCCCGCTCGACCGACCATGTCGTAACCATCCCTCGCGTCGGAGAACTCCCGCAACCGCTTTGTGCCGTGTACCGCCGGGCCTTCCTCTTTGCGGCAGAGCAGGCGCTCCGTTCGGGCCGTTACAGGATCCACACGGCGCTCAACCAGGTCTCGACCGGCGTCATCTCCGAAGCGGAGTTAACGGCGGCGGGGTTCGGAGCAGAGTTGTTCGCCAACGCGAACACTCCGGGCGAGTGGGAAGCTCTGCGCCGCAGCTGCTAAACTTTCGCCAGCCCATGAGCGAAGAGCCACGACCATACATCGAGTTCGACCACGTCCACAAAGCCTTCGGCGACAACGTTGTGCTTAACGACGTGAGCTTCCAGGTCACGCCGGGCGAGACCGTTTGCATCCTCGGCCGCAGCGGCGTCGGCAAGTCCGTCTCGCTCCACCACATCATGGGATTCCTCAAGCCGGACGCCGGACGCGTCTGGGTTGCGTACGAAGACATAACCGAGTACGACGAACGAGAGCTGGAGCGCATCCGCAAAAAGGTCACCATGGTCTTTCAGAACGGTGCGCTGTTCGATTCCCTGAGCGTCGGCGAAAACGTGGCTTTTCCGCTGCGCGAACGCGGCGACCTGAACGAGGAACAGATCTACCAAGTCGTGGATGGACTCCTGGAGATGGTCGGCGTCGGCGAATACCGCGACCAGCTGCCGTCGGACCTCTCTACCGGAATGAAGCGCTCGGTGGCCATTGCGCGCGCGCTCGCCGCTCAGCCCGAGGCCGTCCTCTACGACGAGCCTACGACCATGGTGGATCCGCTCATGGCGCAACTGCTCGGCAACCTCATCAAGAAACTGAAACACCAGTTGAAGCTGACGAGCATCGTCGTCACTCATGACATGGGACTCGCGAAGAAGATCGCGGACCGCATCGTCTTCCTGCACGAGGGACAGCGAATCTTCTACGGGACTCCGAAGGAGATGGAGCACTCCGACGAGCAGATCGTCAGGGAATTCCTCGAACTCGACCAGCTGCGTCTTGACTACTGGCAGCGCGGCCCTCAGCCGGCGCTCTGATTGCCTTGGCCGGCAGGACGCCCGCGGCGTTCCCGGAAGAACGCCTGAAGCATCTCCATCGCACGCGCGGCGAGCACGCCTCGCTTGATCTCCATCGCGTGATTGAGCGCGGGGTTGTTCACGACCGTGAGCACGGAGCCTGCGGCCCCGGCCTTCGGATCGTCCGCGCCGATCACCAGCCGTTCCAGCCGGGCGTGGATGAGCGCACCCGCGCACATCGCGCACGGCTCCAGGGTCACGAACATCTGGCAGCCGGCGATGCGATAGTTCTTCAGCGATTGTGATGCCTCGCGCAAGGCGACGATCTCGGCGTGCGCCGTCGAGTCGCTGGTAGTGATCACCTGGTTCCATCCACGGCCGATGATCGTGCCGTTACGCACCACGACCGCGCCGACCGGCACCTCGCCTGCGGCGTGCGCGCGTGCCGCGAGGCGGAGCGCCTCTTCCATCCACATTTCATCCGTCGGCGTCATCGTTCTCAAAATCGTAACAGCCAATCCGTCGCGTGCACGAGCGGAACAAACAACGCGTGGCGTAACCGCGGGCAGAGCTGCTGGCTATGTACGAATGAGCAAACCCGCCATGGGTAACTCATCTCTAACTGTCCAGCCTGCACGGAGCACGACCATGCAGGCGGACACCCACGGGGTGCAACGAATTGGAGGAGTACGCATGAAAAGAGCAGTTCTTCTGACCTCGACCATCCTGCTGTGCGCCGGCATGGCCATGGCGCAGGATGCTTCGAGCGGCGCGAACAACCAGTCTCAGACCGCCAGCGGAGCCAGCCAGACGCTCCAGGGCTGCCTGAACAAGAGCGGCGATACGTACACCCTGGATGCGAACGGTCAACAGTTCCGGGTGATCGGCACGGACCTGAGCCAGATCCAGAACATGAACGGGCACACGGTTTCGATCCAGGGCACGGTGAGCGGCAGTGAAGTGCAGCTCCAGAGTGCCCAGAGCATCTCGTCCGGATGCCAGAACAGCGCATCGGCAGGTCAGGCGAGCGACAGCAGCGCCGCCGCCACCAGCGCCGGAACCTCCGGTGCAGCGGCCTCGACCGGAACGCAGTCGAGCGACGCATCGGCTTCGGGCAGCATGAGTTCCAACCCGACCGGCACCGCCACCAGCGCCGATGCCCAGACCACGGCCAACCAGAGCCAGACGCCGCCGGTGTCCAGCCAGACGGACGCCAGCAGCACCGGCACGCAGCCCAGCACCGACGCGAACGCAGCGTCGCAGTCCGCCTCCGGCAGCGGCAGTACGCAATTGGCTGAGCCTGACAAGGCAGACCGGGCCGGCGAGATGGTCAACAACGACCAGGTCAGCCACAAGAGCGACGAAAAGGTCGCGCAGAACGCCGACGTAGCGGGCATCGAGCAGACGCCCGGCACGCAGGCCGATGCAAATGCGCAGACCGGCTCTGCGCCCACCGCTACCCAGAGCGCCGGAGCTTCGGACACCGCCGTTGGCGCATCCGTCCCGCCGTCCTCTGATCCGAATGCCACGAGCAACCAGGCGGCCACGACCAGCGGTTCGACGACCAGCCAGCCTTGGGCGCAGTCTGCGAGCAGCGCCGACCAGAACACCAGCGCTTCGACCTCGCAGTCCGCTGCTCCTGCCACCGACACGCAGGGTTCATCCAGCGCCGCTGCCGGCGCCAGCGCGGCGCCTGGAACGGACACCCAGGCCAGCGCAGCTCCTGCAACCGACACCCAGGCCGATGCTGATGCCAACGCCCAGGCTGCCGCTGGTGCCGACCAGACCGGTGCTGGCGCGGCCTCTGCGGACGCTCAGGCCGGAGCCGATCAGCAGGCCGACGCACAAATGGCCCAGAACCGTCTGCCTCAGACGGCTTCTCCGCTTCCGTTGCTCGGACTGCTCGGAGTTGGCTCCATCGCTGGAGGTCTCCTCCGGCGCTTCCGCCGGTAGAACGAACGTCAACGCGGAAAGGGGCTGCTTGAGAGAGCAGCCCTTTTTGTATCTGCGAAGCCAACCGCGGAATCGAACACAGTGCGCAGTACCCGGTGCACGGCTCCGGCCTGTGCAGGGGCATCACACGCGCAAGATGCGCAACGGACCATCACTTACGCATGTGATATGCTCCGCGCCAAGAGGGTGGCAGGGTGACAGCAGGATTAGCTCCAAAGTGGCTTCGCAGGTTGCTGTTCTTCGATCTGCTCAAGGGCCTGCGTTTGACGTTCCGCAAGCAGGCTCCGGAAAACGTCTACACCGAACAGTACCCGCTACAGCGGCCCCAGATCGCCGAACGTTATCGCGGCGCGCCACGTCTCAACGTCAACCCCGATAACAACGAAACCCTCTGCATCGCTTGCGATCTCTGTGCGCACGCCTGTCCCGAGAACCTCATCGTGGTCGGCAGCGAACGCAACCCCGTCACAAGACGCAAGGAACTGACGACCTTCACCTACGACCTCAGCCGATGCATGTTCTGCGGGCTCTGCGAAGACGCGTGCCCGGTCGATGCCCTGGAACTCACGCAGGACTTCGAGATGGCGAGCTATTCGAGGCAGGGCGCTATCTGGACGCGCGAAATGCTGGAGCGAGGCCCCGAGCCGAAGAAGTTCGAAAGATAGCTGCTCAGCTGCTTTCGGCTCAGCTGCTAAGTAGCTTAGTAGCTCAGCAGCTTACTTCGGCTGCTGCTGCGTCATGCAGTGGATCGCGCCCAATCCCCAGATCAGGTCTCCGCAATAGATGGGCACGATCTCGTGCTTCGGCAGAACTTCAGCCAGCGTGTTCAACGCCACGCGATCGTTCTTGTCGTTGAACACCGGCACGAGCACGACGCGGTTGAAGATATAGAAGTTCGCGTAGCTGGCCGGGACGCGCTGTCCGTCGAAGACTACCGGCGCGGGCATGGGCAGCTTGACGACTTCGAGACGCTGGCCTGCCGTATCCGTCATCTTCGAGAGGCGTCTGAAGTTGTCGTGCAACGGCTCGAAGTTCGGGTCGGAGCGGTCCGGTTCGTAAGCGGCCACCACCGTCCTTGGCCCGACGAAGCGAGCGATGTCGTCTACGTGGCCGTGCGTGTCATCACCCACGATGCCGCGTCCCAGCCATAGAATTTTCTTGATGCCGAGATAGCGGCTCAACACCAGCTCGATCTCTTCGCGCGAGAGTCCGGGATTGCGCTGTTGCACCTCACTGAGGAGGCATTCTTCGGTGGTCAGAAGCAGCCCGCGTCCGTTGACGTCGATGCTGCCGCCTTCCAGAACAAACCGGCGCGACTTGCCATGGACAGGGAAGAGTGGATCGAATCGCCGCATGCCCAACAGCTCTGCCGCACGCTCGGGAAGCTGGTCGTCGAGCTGCCAGTTGCGGTACTTCGCCCAGGCATTGAATCGCCAGTTCACGGCCGCAACCTCGCCGTCCTTGCGCTTAACGAAGATCGGACCGGAATCTCGCAGCCATCCGCGGTTCGTCGGCCAGCGATGGCACCGCACGTTCTCCCCGCGCGCGGGCAGCACGTTGGCTTTCGTCAGAACGCCCAGCGCGGACTGCTCGTGCGCCTCGTCCTTGACGATGAGTTCAACGCGTCCGGCGCGGCTCAGGTGACGAACGATCTCTGCATAGACGTACGGTATCGGCTCGAACTTGCGGGGCCAGTCCGTGCGGTTATGAGGCCACGCCAGCCAGGTGGCGGCCATCGGCTCCCATTCGGCCGGCATGCGGAAGCCGAGGCCGGCAGGGAAGAGCGCGGGGGATGAGTCGGTTGTGTCTTCTTTGTGCAATCGAACCTGAGCCATGAAGGTAAATGAAACTGCGAGCCTGCTAGTCGATCATGCGCTGGCAAATGGGTGAGTAGCTGTCGATGCGGCGGTCGCGCAGGAAGGGCCAGTTGCGGCGCACTTCTTCCATGACCTTTACGTCCACATCGCCGATCAGGATTTCTTCGCGGTCGTGACCGGCTTCGGCGACGATGCGACCGAACGGATCGCACAGGAACGATCCGCCCCAGAACTCCAGGCCTTTGCCCTGCGCTTGGTTGCCGCGAATGTTGCCCGTCTCGTGTCCCACGCGGTTCACGACGGCCACGTAAACACCGTTCGCAATGCCATGCGCGCGCTGGATGGTGCGCCACGCGTCGTGCTGCGCCTGACCCCACTCCGCCTTCTCGTCCGGATGCCAGCCGATCGCGGTCGGGTAGAAGAGCACGTGCGCCCCCTGGAGCGCCGTCAGTCGTGCGCCCTCGGGATACCACTGGTCCCAGCAGACGAGCGTTCCGAGCTTTGCCCCGCCCTCGCCGTCGAACACCTTGTACCCGAGGTCGCCCGGGGTGAAGTAGTACTTCTCGTAATAGAGCGGGTCGTCGGGGATGTGCATCTTGCGGTAGATCCCCTTCAGAGTGCCGTCCGTGCCGAGCAACGCTGCGGTGTTGTGGTACAGACCGGGAGCCCGGCGTTCAAAAAGGGAGACGAGTATCGTGACGCGCAGTTCGCGTGCAAGTTCCGAGAAGCGTGCCGTGGAGGGACCGGGGATCGGCTCCGCCAGGTCGAACAACGCTGCGTCCTCGCGCTGGCAGAAGTACTGCGTCCTGAATAGCTCAGGAAGGCAAATGACCTTCGCGCCGCGCTTCGCGGCCTCGCGGACGTGCGCAACCGCGCGCTCGACATTGTCGTCCGGTTCGGGCGAGCAGCACATCTGGACCAGTCCGACGGTGAACCTCTCAGCCAACACAACCTCCCATGGGAAAGGCCTAGAATAACAAAACACCGGATGGCGGACCGGCCGCTCGCGGACCTTGTCGTCCCCGGCACGCTGCCGTGACCAAATCGGCACTTGAGGACCTTGGCCCCAATGGTATGCTGGGATTGAAGATGCCAGCTCCCTCCAAACGCGTGGACGACCACTCGACGATCTCGCGCGAGACTGTGCGCGAGGCGGAAGACATCTTTCACTCGCACCTGAAGCGCGTCGGGTTGAAGCACACCGAGCAGCGCGACACGATTCTCCGCACCTTCCTCGAGACCCGCGACCATCTCTCCACAGACGAGCTGCACCGCCTGGTGAAGAAGAAGGACGCCAAGATCGGCTTCACCACGGTTTACCGCACGCTCAAACTGCTGGCCGAGTGCGGGCTCGCAAGCGAAGTGGCATTTCACGACGGCGTGGCCCGCTACGAACACCAGGTGAACCGTCGCAGCCACCATCACATGGTGTGCACCGAATGCGGCACCTCGGTCGAGTTCTTCTCTCCGGACATCGAACGCATCGAGCAGGAGATAGGGAAGCGGCACCACTTCACGACCACGCGCCACAGCTTCCAGATCTATGGCATCTGCGACGAGTGCCGCAAGAAGCCTTCGCGCCGCGTAATCTAGACGCCCGCTACTCTGCCTTTCTTCCTTCGCCTGCAATGTTCTGTGATACCGTTGCGCACAACTCAGGCGCCATGGATGTGCGCCAGGTCCGCCAGGACCTACGGAGGTCGGAATGGCTTTCTGCAATGCATGTGGCGCGGAGGTTCCCGCAAATGCGTCCTTCTGCGCAAAGTGCGGCAGTTCAGTCTTGCAGGGTGTGGGCGAAGGCGCCGGCGTCGCGGCAGCTCCGAGGACTGATTCGAGACAAACGGCGGGGCTACAGGACAACGTTGCTGGTGCGATCGCATACCTGCTGATTCCGGCCATCATTTTCCTGGTGATCGAACCCTATAGCCGGAACCGCTTTGTCCGCTTCCATTCGTTTCAGTCCATCGCTTACGCCGTGGTGACGTTCGTCCTACAGAGCGTGGTCTGGGCTATTCCGTTGCTGAATCTCATCCTCGGGCCGCTGGTGGGAATCGCCGTCCTGCTCGGCTGGGTATTCCTGCTCTTCAAGGCCTTCCAGAATGAAAGGTTCAAGCTGCCTGTGATCGGAGACTGGGCCGAGAAACAGGCCGACAGCCTGTAGTTTCGTTGGGGTCAAAGCTCGGTGCCCCACGTCCGCCTTCTGTTGGCGAACGTGGGAGATAGATCCGGGCTCACCACGGGTGCGGCGTTAGTGATTCCCGCAAATGAGTTCTGCTCACCCACATTTGCTCGCTTCGCGAGCAGATGTGGGGCACCAACGTTCGCGCTCGGTGCCGCGCTCGGTGCCCCACGTCCGCCCTCCGTTGGCGAACGTGGGAGACAGAACCTATATCGCCACAAGTGCGGCTTAGTGATCCCCCAAGAGTTCTACTCACCCACATTTGCTCGCTTCGCGAGCAGATGTGGGGCACCAACGCTCTTGGACCTAACCCTAGCTGGGGAAGTGGAAGCGGACGTCCTGCTTCGATGCCACGGGCATGCCATCGAATGTCGCCGGCTTGTACCGCCAGTTTTTCACGGCCTCGAGAACCTTCGCTTCGAGGCCGAAGCCGACTGTCTCCAGAACCTTCGCGTCCGTGACCACACCCGTGTGGTCGATGATGATCTCGAGGATGACGTCGCCGCGGATCCACTCGGGCAGAGCTGCGCGGTTGATGGCCGGGTCCGGATGGAAGATCGGGTAAGCGATTCGAATGTCGTGATCGCTGGGAACTCCGATGTATTCCGACCCGAGGATGAAGCCTGGCCTGCCGGGCTTGTCGCTGGCCACCTGCACTGTGGGAGGCTGCGGTACGGGTTCCGTTGCGCGGCGAGGCTTGGGCTTGCCGGCCGGCGCGGTCAGGCGGTTGCGTTCCAGTTCTTCCGGCGCGAGTTCCTCGCGGTACTCGAGCGCGCTTCGTCCGGGCGTTGAGAACACGAGTTGGGTGACGTTTCCGCCGCCATCGCCCCGCAACGCCGACGACGGCTGATAGAACTTCGGTTCCGGGCGTTGCAGCAGGGCAGCGAGGACAAGGCCGTGAACTGCGGCGGAGACCATCCATGCGCGAACGGGGTGCCGGTGCGGAGCGAGCGTTTGGTTGTAGTACTCCGGGTGCTCGAACAGTTCTCCCGACATCGCCGCTCCTTCCCGTGATGCTGATGAATGAGACGCTGTGTGCCGCGAAACGTCACAAAACAAAAGCGTAGCAGCTCTGCTTGACTTTCGGTCGCCAGGCCCTGTATTCCTATTAGCTTTTTGGGGTCGTACGCGCGGCGACTGAGCAGCACGCAGGCGGCGGCCCTTTAGTGCTTCATGGCCAACGGTCAGTCCGATGCGATGGACGGTCCTGCGGCGAAAGGGTTCCAGTGATCGTCCGGGTCTTCTATCACGATAAATGCTTCGATGGCTGCTGTTCGGCCTCCTTGTTCGCCCGCTTCTACCGCGAGCGGGTGCGCCCTCACGCGGAGTTCGAATTCAAAGGCCTGGTGCATCGGGCCGGTGCGCTGTTCAACGAGGACGACTTCACGGGCGACGAGAATGCAATCGTTGACTTCAAGTACTCCGCCTCTCCGAAGATCACCTGGTGGTTCGACCACCATCAGAGCGCATTCCTGACTCCCGAAGACGCATCCCACTTCGAGCAGCAGCAAAGCAACACGAAATTCTACGACCCGGACTTCAAGTCCTGCACCAAGCTGGTCGCTACCGTCGCGGAGAACCGCTTCGGCATGAATCTCGCCCCTGTGGCCGAGATGGTCGAGTGGGCCGACATCATCGACGGAGCCCTCTACGACAGCGCCGAGCACGCCGTCTCCATGAGCGAGCCGGCCATGAAGCTGACCATGGTGATCGAGGCCACGCAGGACTACCGCTTCACGCCCCGGCTCGTTCCCCTGCTCGCCACCCGTCCCCTCGCCGAAATCCTGGAGGAACCCTTCGTAGCCGAACTGCTCCCCGCGCTGATGGATCGCCATAAGCAGTCCATCGAGATCATGCGGAAGCACACCGAGTGCAACGACGGCACCCTGTTCTTTGACGTCACCGGCTACGACCTGGAGGGCTACAACAAGTTCGTGCCGTATTACCTGCACCCGGAGTCGATCTACAGCGTCGGGCTCAGCAAGAGCCATTTCCGGGTCAAGGTGTCGGTGGGCTCGAATCCGTGGACCACGGCGACGAACATGTCCAACCTGGCCAGGATCTGCGAGCGCTATGGCGGCGGCGGACACGCGCGCGTGGGCGCCATCTCGTTCCCGCCCGGTGAATGGGAGAGGGCTCGACACGCCGCGCAGGAGATCGTAGAGGAATTGAGAGCCTATACCCGCCAACACCACGTCTAGCACGGATAGCGGTGCGAAGGGCGCGCCTCCGGGCGCGCCTTTCGTTTGTACGCTGCTGACCGTTACATGTCCGTTAATTACTCGGGCGAACTAAGGCCCTACTTGGCCCTGCGTAGCTGCCGTCACATCAACATATGTAAATGAATACGGGGAGTCCCTATTCATGCGTGGTTGACTGCATAACCATGAGCGGCGGGCGCATGGGGCTGGTCCGTACGATGTAACCCTGTCCTAATACCTAGACTCGCAAATCGTTCATCTACCACGAATTAGCGTTGCACCTGAGTAGAAGCGCCCGTAGCGTGTGCCTCGGTCGGGGATGTTGCTCCTCCCCCGGGTGCGTCGCACGACGCGTGGCAGCAGACCCGGCCGACTTCGTTCGCGCGGCCCGTTCGCGTGAACCTTCAATCACCGTTCAGGAGTCTCTCATGTCGCTTGGAACCCGAAAGGCGGCCGTGTGCCTGGCAAGGACGATCGCACTCGCCCTGGCAGTCGCCGCTTCGGCGCAAGCCGGTACCGTTACCGTCTCCACCCCCTACAACGGGCAGTCCGTTGGATCGCCTATTCACGTCGTCGCATCCGGCAGTTCGTCGTCCGCGATGGCTGCGATGCAGGTCTATCTGGATTCAGTGCTGGTGAAGAATGTCAGCGGATCGAGAGTAGACACGTACGTCTCAGCCGCCAGGGGGACCCGAAAGCTGACAGTGAAGGGCTGGGATCAGTCGGGCGCCAGCTTCTCCAAGGTACTCTACGTCAACGTCACCACGTCCTCGACCTCAAGCGGTTCCACCAGTGTCCCAAGCACAGCGCGCACCTACGGAAACATCGACCAGATGACCGGCTGGCAATGGTGCACGGTGTGTGCCGGACAGTGGGGCAGCGGACCCTCCGCCCAGTTCTCCATGCAGCAATGGATCAGCTCTCCGTCGCTGGACGGGAAAGCCGTCAAGTTCAACATAGGCGGCTCGACCCCGTACGCCAACGCGCTCTGGTGGAAGCAGTTGGGCGCCAACAGCAGCGTGCGACGGTTCGTCTATGACCTCTACTTCTACATGAAGGACCCCGGCGCTTCGCAGGCGCTCGAGTTCGACGTGAACCAGTCCCTGAACGGCAAGAAGTTCATCTTCGGCACCGAGTGCAACCTGGTGAACACCAAGACCTGGCGGGTGTGGAACGCGCATGAGGGCTGGAAGAGCACCGGCATCCCGTGCGCCCGCCCCGTCGCCTACAAGTGGAACCACCTCGTATGGGAGTTCGAGCGCACCACCGGCGGCCAGGTGAAGTTCATCGCTGTCACCCTGAACGGCAAGAAGTCGTACGTAAACCGGGCCTACTGGCCGCAGAACTCCGGCGCCAGCGAACTCAACGTCGCCTTCCAGATGGACGGCAACTACAGAATGGCCGACTACTCCACCTGGCTGGACAAGATCACGCTCAAGGCGTGGTAGCCGCACCGCAAAGGGTTTGGAAGGTTGCGACGCGCAGGGAAGCGGCCCTGCGCGTCTCTTTTCGTCCGGGAAGATCCCGAACCA
Source organism: Clostridia bacterium (assembly GCA_035627675.1). GTDB lineage: Bacteria > Acidobacteriota > Terriglobia > Terriglobales > Acidobacteriaceae > DASPLH01. Next base: position 1,074 of record DASPLH010000154.1, on the reverse strand, counting down.
GCTATTTACCAAGTGATAAAATCGAAGCTGATGCGAGTGAAGTTCTACTCTCTTCTCCTTGCCGCCGCTCTGCTGTCCACCGGCGGCAGCGTTGCGCAGACCTCCACCGGCGGCGCGCGGAAAGCCGCTCCGAAACGACCCGCGGCACAGCGGCAAAAGCCTGCGCGCGGAGTCCAGAAAGCGCCCAAGCTCGACCGCCGCAAGCAGTTCGCGCTCGAGGTGGTGAACTCGGCGGTTGCGATCCCGCAATCCGATCAGCAGGACCGCCTGCGGATACTCACCTCGGCGGCGGCCATCCTCCTGCCGCTGCACCCCGCCAAGGCGCGCCAACTGAGTCGCGAGGGCCTGCGCATCGAGCAGGAGATGATCCAGCGCGGCGAGACGCCGGTGGCCTCCATGCTGGACTCCGGAGGCGTGGACTGCAAGGCGGTGCGGTCGCTGGTCGAGAACGTTCCGGTCGATCACGTCGATGTCGCCGAGCAGACTCTCATCGCTGCCATTTCACACTGCCGCAATCTCGCGCGATCGGCGCGGCGCCTGGTCGAAGCCGCACTGGAGAAGCGCATCGCGCCGGCGCGGCTCACGCTTGCCCTCATTGAACACGCTGGCCCGAAGGCGCCGTGGTCGCAGGCGCAGTTCGACAAGCTGTTCGGCACCTTGCCCGACCCGGCGAAGTCTGCCTCCGAGGCACCGAACTACGCCGCAATGTATGCGCGCATGGCGACCGAAGTGGACAAGGAGGTTGCCCGCACGAGCGGCCTGCGCTTCCTGACCTGGCTCGGAAAGGTCGAGGAGGGAAGCCAGCGCAACCTCGCCGTCAATGTCGCGACCGGAGCGATGCGGCAGGCGCTGGGCGAAGAGGCTTACAACCGCGCGCTGGAGGGCGATGTCATCGCCCGCCAGGTGGCGCAGACTTCGGGACAGCCCGGTGAGGTAGAGCACGCTCCGGAGGAGTCCGTCTCGGTGCTCGGAGCCATGAGCGCCGCAGGCGCCGATCGCACCCAGGACCTTGAGCAGCTTCCGGCCTCGCTGCGCGCGCGCGAGGCGGCTGCGAGCGGCTTCGCTACAGGCACC
>DASPLH010000153.1:0-3156 GCA_035627675.1 Clostridia bacterium | reverse complement strand
CGTCGCCTCCAGACCGGCCACATCGACCTCATGCAGCACCACGAGATCATTCGCATGAACGATCCCGAGCGCATCTTCGGCGCGGGCGGCGCGCAGGAGGCCATGCTGGAGGCGCAAAAGGCCGGCAAGATCCGCTTCATCGGCTTCACCGGACACAAGAGTCCCGAGCATCACCTGAAGATGCTGCGGGTCGGCGAGCAACACGGGTTTACCCCCGACACCGTCCAACTCCCGCTCAACGTCATGGACGCCCATTTCAGCAGCTTCGAGAAGAAGGTCCTGCCCGAGCTGGTGAAGCGAAACATCGGCGTCATCGGCATGAAACCGATCGGCGGAGGCTACTTCACCAAGACCAAGACCGTCGCGCCGATCGACTGCCTCCACTACACGATGAACCTGCCCACCAGCGTCGTTGTGACCGGCTGCGATCGCATGGAAATCCTGGAGCAGGCAGTCCGCGCGGCGCGCACCTTCAAGCCCATGAGCAGGGAGGAAGTCGCCAGCCTGCTCCGCAGGACGGCGCAGGCGGCCAGGGCCGGCGAGTGGGAGAAATACAAGACCTCCGAGCGCTTCGACGGGACGGTGCATCATCCCGAGTGGCTCGGGAAACCCGCTTGATCTCCGCCCGCGCCAGCGTCGCCATCCGCCCGGAACTTACATCCGATCCGGCCGGGATTACAATTTCCCAATGGCCGATTCGCTCTACCTGAGTCTGTGGTTCCCCGGCTTCGAGCCGGAAGAGATGCTGCCGCGCCTGGTGGCCGTCCTACGTCAGTTCCCTTTTTCCGCAAAGGAGCCGGGAGTGACTTACGTTTCCGTGCAGCCGGTGGACTGGACCGAGCAGTCCGTTCTCGAGCGCCGCTTCACGCCCTCCGCCACTCCGGAAGAAGCCGCCGATGCCGTGGGCGAACTCGTCCACGACGACTATGCGATCGCGTTCGAGACCTACTGGGATCTCTGGTCGCCGGACGACCAGGGCGCATGGACGCAGCGCCCGTCCAAGGTGCTCTTCATCGCTCACGGCAAGCAGTTCGATGAGGGCGCCTACACCGAGAGCGGACACATCCAGATTGATTTCGGACTCGACTACGCGTTCCTGCACGAAGAGGTGGAGCTCGATTCGGAAACCGCGCAGAAGGTGAAGTACAACGTCGCCAAGCTCGTCGCCTTCACGCAGGCGCTGGAGAAGAACGTGAATCTCACCGGACGCGTGCTGTGGTCCGAAAGCGATGAGAACCTCGCGCAGAAATTGATCTCGAGACTTCAACGCGTCCAGTAGCCGGATCTATCAAGCGTGGCTCTGTCCCTCCACTTGCCGTTTCCACGCCGCTCACGCCTCAGCCACATCCGCTGGGGCACGGGCATGGTGTCGGCTGTGCTATGGGCTTTCGCTTCGCTTGGATCTGAGCCCGGCGATACGCGCCTGTGGCTGACGGTCGGTGCCGTGCTCGTGGTTGAACTGTTCGGAGCGTTCTCGGCCGCGCTGCTCATCACCGACCGTGACGACTCGCTGATATCGGTCGTCACCAACTGGACAGCCGTGGTCTTCAGCATCATGGCCTGTGTGGTCGGAGCGGCTGCAGCGGCGTGGTTCGGCATAGGCGCCGCCCACATCATCCTGCTCGTCGTTTCACTCCTCGCGTGCTTTGCGTGGCTGGCCTTCCTGCACCTGCACGCGCGCTCTATCCACCCGGACGCGAGAGGACGTGCGTAAACCGCTGCTTCAGGTTGAGGAAAGGCGTCTCCAGCCAGTGGAATGACACGGCAGCCATCGCCACGGTCGCAACAAACGCAATCGCCGCGTGGGCCGCGAAGCGCGGGAACGTCGATCCCCAGCTCGATACCAGCGAATCGGAGATCATCAAGCCGAGGACGTGGAACACGTAAAGCCCATACGAGATGCGTCCGAGGTACACGAGCGCGCTCTTGTTTAGCGCGGCCCTGGCGCTCAGCACGCTCAGCAGCAACGCCGCGCTGCCCAGCGCGACCGTCGGATAGCCAAACACCATCGAGCTCGTCGCCAGCGGATCGCCCTTGATCACGAAGTAGTTGGCGGCAAGCGCGAGGCAGGCGAGGCCGCCGGTTCCCAGCGACGTGCGCGTCATCAGCGAGAGCTGCGGCGCGCTTCCTCCGAGGAAGACTGCCAGCAGTATGCCGAGGGCAATCGGGTCCAGACGGGCGAACGTGTTGCACCACACCTGCGACTCGCCCGCATGCTGCGCCCCGAGGTAGAAGCGCGTCGCCGTCGCGACCACCAGCAGCACTCCGCTGGCGATCACCAGTCCGCGCTCGCCAATGCGCTTCACCACTGCGGGCCACGCGAGGTAGAACTGCTCTTCGATTGAAACGCTCCACAGCGGGAAGATGATCGACGAGGGGAAACCCTTGAAGACGATCCACCAGTTCCCCGCGAGCAAGCTGAACGCCAGCCCCGTGCCCCAGCCCACCTTCTGTCCCGGCACCACCCACTGCAAGGCAACGGCGATCCCGAGGAAGGCAAAGTACAACGGCCAGATGCGCAGGATGCGCCGCGCATAGAAGGCCTTCACGTCCACGGCCCCGAAGTTCTCCTTCTCTCGCAGCAGCAGTTCGGTGATGAGGTAGGAACTGAGCGTGAAGAACACGTCCACGCCGAACGCGCCGGTCGCCGCTGCTCCGGCCAGCACCGATGCGATCGCGCCCGGCACGCCCATCGCGACGTAGAACGCCGGATCGTGGGGCATCGCGTGGTGAAGGAATACCAGCAGGAAGGCAAAGAAGCGCAGGATGTCGAGTTCGGGATGATAGAAGCGCGCCAGCGAGCGGGCCGACACACGTTCGGCTGCGGCCTCTGTCCACGGAGCAGTTAAAGTCGCCAAGGAAAAGTCCCAGTGCCCTTATGAATGTATCTCGAACATCGTAGCAGGTGAGTACCGGGTCGCGAATAGCCTCGCCGCCACCATCCGACGTGACCTCATTGCGTCCTCTTTGCGCTCACCCTAAAAGGAAAGGCCCGGCTTTTCGGCCGGGCCTCCCTTCACCTCGAAGCGACTAGCTCTTGTGCTCGCCGTGGGCTTTGCGGTCGCACATGTTGCCGCCGCAGCACTTGCCCTTTTCGGCCTTGGCTTCGCCGCCGCAGCACTTCGCGTCCTTGCAGCACTCGCCGCCCTTGCACTC
>DASPLH010000152.1:0-7459 GCA_035627675.1 Clostridia bacterium | reverse complement strand
CCGGCCGACCCGCATGTAAATGTGTCCGGGCATGTGCACGAGGTGTCCGGCCGCCGGCACAAGATCGCCGAGCACATCGGCGCTGCGTTCTCCCCGTTCGGGCGTATTCGAAGCCTCCACGGCGTGAATGTACAGGTGGTGCCCGCCAGGATGCCTTGGCCAGCGCTTCATCACCCTTTCCAGGGCGACGATCGCCTTCCTGATCTCGGGCTTAGGCTTGCCGTCGGCGGTGTAGTAGTCCCACGGCATAAGGTTCATCAGCGAATCGGCATACAGGCTTGCTGCGTCGGGATCGTTGGGGTATCGGCGCGCCACCACGGACATGGCGTTTGCGTACGCCCGGTCCTTTGCCGCGCGATCTCCGCGGCCGATGTACCGCCTGGCCAGCGCGTCGATGTAGGCCCGCTCCGCAGGGCTCGCATATTGCTTGAGCCTCAACGCGCGCCGGATGGCCGCCGCGGCCCGTTGCTCGCGGTCCTTGGTGATCGGGTCGTTGATGTTCGACCCAAGCGCGAGTGCCACGCCCCAATGCGCAATGGCCAGCTTGGGATCGAGTTTCGCCGCGTAGTCAAACGACCGCTCGGACTCGAGATGGTTGAAGCCATACAGCATCGTGAGTCCCTGGTCGAAGTAGCGCTGGGCCTGCGGATTCTTCGTGCTGACCTTGTGGTGCAGCTCGCCTATGTTCTTCAGGGCTGGCGCAGGACTCTCAATGCCCTTCCGGTCTGAGCTGTGGCTGTGCTGCGCGTAGGTTTGGCTGCCGATCGAGACGGAGACAAGTAGCAGAAGGGCCCGGAAGTTCCTCATTCGCTCACCCCCGGCGAAACGTTGCGGGCGAGATTACCACAAAGATTGAGAGTGCGAAGTAGAGCGGAGCAGGAAAGTGCCGCATTGGCCGGACTGGATCTTCGTCGTTGAACCTGCTTTTGGCCCTGTCGTGAGCGGCGCGCCGGTGGTGCCCGAGACGGGCAACCCTGCTCTGTGGGGGTCAGGGAGGACGCCAGAGCATCTAACGGAAACGTGTTCCCATTCTCCAGAATGTCAGAACGGACGGCCAAGGTACTGGCTGTCGTGTTCCTCCTAACAACTCTCGCCGGAGCAGCCGGGATGGGCTGGACGTGGTGGTACATACGACGTCTCACGCTCACGCTTCCCGTCCCGCAGCCTCCCGTGGTCGAACCGCAGCCCAAAGCCGTAGCGGAGCGGCGTGTGTCGCCGTTGCTGTTGCAATATCAGCTCGACGTGCCGGGGCGTGGCGAGATCTTCCCCACGCTGGCGGCGGCGTCCCCGGCGGACTACTGGCCGGTGGCGCTGCTGACGATCGGCAATGGCGGCGACGAGCCCGTCATCCAGATCGTGCATGCCGAAATCCCGGGCTGGAGCCGTCCCCTGCGGCAGTCCATCGTGGTCGGCCCGAGACAGACCGTGGGTCTCCGCCTCGAGCCCGAGTTGCTGCCGGCGGCGTATGACATACGCGAGATCGAGCGCGCGTCGTTGAATGTCGCCGTCACCAATGAAGTCGGCGCGACGAGCTTCGCGCAGCGCCGCCCGGTGCTGATTCACAGCGGTTCCGACCTGTACTGGGGCAAGCAGTTCTCCAACGCGCAGCTGGTGGCGCGTTGGGTGACGCCGCACGACGAGTCGGTGTTGAAGCTGGTGTCGAGCGCACGTCGCTTCGCGCCCAACGGCCGCATGCCGGGATACAACATCAACGCGCAGCGCGTGCAGGCGCTTCCCGCGCAGGTGCGCATGCAGGCGGAGGCGGTGTTCAAGGCGCTGAAAGAGTCGGGCTTCAGTTACGTGAGCACGATCTATACGTTCGGCGGTTTTACGAGCGCCTCCCAGCGCATCCGCATGCCCCGGGAGACGCTGACACTGGATTCCGCGAACTGCATGGACATCTCCGTGGCCTACGCCTCGGCCATCGAGAACCTCGGCATGCAACCGGTGCTGGTCATCATCCCGGGACACGCGTTCGTCGGCGTGAGGCTGGGACCGAGCGCCGTGGACGTGCTGTACCTCGACCTGACGGTGCTGCCGAAGGGGAACTTCGCGCAGGCGATTGCCAGGGCGCAGCAGTACCTGAAGAAGACTCCGGCGGACCAGGTGCTGACCGTGGACGTCGCCGTGGCGCGGCGCATGGGCATTTATCCGCTGCCCGCGGGCCAGGAACCGCCGCAGACGCCGGCTCCGCCGTTGCGTTCTCAGGTGCAATGAAGCGCTGCTGGGCTTATCATTGACTCTGCACGGGATTCCGCCGTGTTCAGGCGGTCCGGAGCAGGTCATCCTATCTATGGCTACTGAACGGAAGATTCGCGTACTCGTCGCAAAGCCCGGTCTGGACGGACACGACCGCGGCGCAAAAGTGATCGCTCGCGCCCTGCGCGATGCGGGCATGGAAGTCATCTACACGGGCCTCCGCCAGACCCCGGAGATGGTCGTCAACGCCGCTCTCCAGGAAGACGTTGACGTCATCGGCCTCTCCATCCTCTCGGGAGCCCACAACGCCATCGTTCCCCGCGTCGTGGACATGATGAAGCAGAACAAGATGGACGACGTGCTGATGCTCGTAGGCGGCATCATCCCCGACCAGGACGTCGACGCCCTGAAAAAGGTGGGCGTGGCCGGCGTGTTCCAGCCCGGAACACCGATGGACGACATCGTGAAGTTCATCCGCGAGAACGTGAAGCCGCGCGGAGTGGCGGCCTAGTCCCAGGTGACACGAGCCGGGGATGGGGAGCGGCCAAGCGGCTCTGTCCCCGAAGCTCGCGAGATCGCGCCTGTGTTCTTCTCGCTCGAACCCCGCCCGGAGGCAACCGTCCTTCGCCTGTCCGGCGCCGAGCCAACCAATACCCTGACCCGCGCGCGCGTCATCGCCCTTACCGAGCAGATTTCGGAGCTGGCGCGCGCGGCTGATCCCCTGCCCCTTATCGTGACCGGCAACGAACATTTCTTCTCCGCCGGGGCCGACCTCAAGGAAATCAACCGGTTGACCGGTCCGGAAGCCTACGAGTTCGCTGCCATGGGCCAGCGGTTGATGAATGCCGTGGACGAGTTTCCGGCCCCGACCTATGCCGCCGTGCACGGGTATTGCATGGGCGGAGGCCTGGATCTGGCGCTTGCCTGCCGCTATCGCATTGCGGCGCCAAACGCAGTCTTCGGACACCGCGGTGCAGCCTTGGGCCTCATCACGGGCTGGGGCGGCACGCAACGTTTGCCACGCCTGATCGGCAAGGCGCGGGCGCTGGCGATGTTCGTCTGCGCCGAGAAGGTTTTGGCGACAAGGGCGGTGGAGTTAGGGCTCGTAGACGCCATCGCGGACGACGCGGTCGGCCAATGCCTGCGCCGCTGTGGCGATAGAGCGTGTGAGCTCCGACGACCGTGATTGCCTTGAGTTTGCCCGCTCATATACGCTTAGTCGTTTGCATTTATAGGTTCGCCTTTGAAACCGCGTAGGTGATCGATGTCCGAACGGAAACAACCTCCTGCACTGAATAACGTCCTGTCCAGCAGCATCCAGACCGGCAACCCACGATTCGAGAAGAACATGCGTGATATGGCCCGGCGCGTGGCCGACCTCCGCAACGAAGAGCTGAAAATCGGGGAGGGCGGCGGAGCAAAGGCCGTCGAGGCACAGCACAAGAAGAACCGCCTGACGGCCCGCGAGCGCATCGCCCTGCTGACCGACCCCGGCTCGGAGTTCTTCGAAATTGCAACCCATGCCGCTTACAAGATGTACGACGAGTGGGGTGGCGCTCCGTCTGCCGGAGTGGTAACCGGGCTCGGGCGCGTGCATGACCGGCTGTTCATGATGATCGTCAACGACGCAACCGTGAAGGCCGGCGCGTTCTTCCCGATGACGGCCAAGAAGGTCATCCGCGCGCAGAACATCGCCATCGAAAACCGGCTGCCGACGATCTACCTCGTGGACTCCGCAGGGGTTTTCCTGCCGCTGCAAGAGGACGTATTCCCCGACCAGGACGACTTCGGACGCGTCTTCCGCAACAACGCCGTCATGTCGGCCATGGGCATTCCGCAGATCACGGCCATCATGGGCATGTGCGTTGCCGGCGGCGCATACCTCCCCGTCATGTGCGACCACGTCCTGATGACCGAAGGCAGCGGACTGTTCCTCGCCGGCCCGGCGCTGGTGCAGGCCGCCATCGGCCAGAAGGTTTCGGCCGAGGAATTGGGCGGCGCGCAGATGCACTCGCAGATCAGCGGCACCGTGGACTTCCGCGAGCCCACCGACGAGAGCTGCATCGAGCGCATCCGGTCGATCGTGGACAAGATGGGTTATCGCGAGCCCGGCCCGTACCATCGCGCCGAACCCGAAGCTCCGCTGTATCCGGCAGAAGACCTCTACGGCATCTTCGAGAGCGATCCCGCGCGTCCCTACGACATGAAGGACATCATCGCCCGGATCGTGGACGGATCGAAGCTCGATGAGTACAAGCCCGAGTACGGCGAAACATTGATCTGCGGCTATGCGCGCATCAACGGCTACGCCGTGGGCATCGTGGCCAACCAGAAGAAGCATGTGCAGCAGGTGGATCACCAGGGCAACAAGCGGATTGAGTTCGGCGGCGTGATCTACACGGAGAGCGCCGAGAAGGCCGCGCGGTTCATCATGGACTGCAACCAGAACCTGATTCCGCTGGTCTTCCTGCACGACGTCAACGGCTTCATGGTAGGACGCGACGCGGAGTGGACCGGCATCATCCGCGCCGGAGCGAAGATGGTCAACGCCGTCGCCAACTCCGTGGTGCCGAAGATCTCGGTTATCGTCGGCGGCTCGTTCGGTGCCGGTCACTACGCAATGTGCGGCAAGGCCTACGATCCACGCTTCATCTTTGCCTGGCCTTCGGCGCGCTACTCGGTCATGAGCGGCGAGTCCGCGGCGGGAACCCTGGTGGAAATCAAGCTGAAGCAACTGGAGCGCGAAGGCAAGAAGCTGAACGAAGAGGAGAAGAAGCAGCTCTTCGAAACCGTGCGCCAGACCTACACGGAACAGATGGACCCGCGTTACGGTGCGGCCCGGCTGTGGGTCGATAAGATCATCGATCCAATGGACACGCGCGAGGCCATCACGTGGGCGCTGCGCGCCGCGCGGCATAATCCAGAAGTCCCGAAGTTCAATGTCGGCATCCTGCAAACGTAAGGACGAAAGTCGAAACCACGGATTTTGCACGGATCATCACGGATGGAATTCGATTCGGTTCCTTCGTGGTTGATCCGTGAAGATCCGTGGTTAAGAAAATATGGCGAACGACGTGAAGTTGATCGAGTGTCCTCGCGACGCGTGGCAAGGCCTTCGCGGGCAGATTCCCACGGCGACGAAGGTGGACTACCTGCGTGCGCTGATCGATGCCGGGTTCAAGCACATCGACGCCGTGTCGTTCGTCTCGCCCAAAGCCGTACCGCAGATGGCCGACAGCGAAGACGTGCTGAAGAAACTCGACCCGCCTGATGACGTCGAGATTATCGGCATCGTGGTGAACGAAAAGGGCGCGGAGCGGGCGATTGCGACTGAGGCCGTGCAGACGCTTGGGTTTCCGTATTCGGTCAGCGAGACCTTCCTGCGCAAGAACCAGAACCAGTCACCGGAAGAGAACTACGAGGTGCTCGAGGCGATCGCGAAGAAGGCCGACGAGTCCGGACGCGATATGGTCGTGTACATCTCGATGGCCTTCGGCAACCCGTACGGCGATCCGTGGAGCGTCGAAGAGATCATGGCCGCCATCGACAACATCGCCGACCTTGGAGTCACGTCGATCTCGCTGGCCGATACCGTTGGAGTCGCCACTCCCGAACAGGTTTCGCAACTCGTGCGCGAGGCCACGGAGCGCTTCGAGAAGTTCGACATTGGCGTTCACATGCACGCCCGGCGCACGGAGGCCGAAGCCAAGGTGTTGGCCGCTTACGACGCCGGATGCCGGCGCTTCGACTCGGCCATCGGAGGACTCGGCGGGTGTCCGTTCGCGCAGGACGACCTCGTAGGCAACATCCCTACAGAGGGCGTGATTGCCGCGCTGGAGAAGCGCGGTGTCGGCCTGCCGATCCGGAGGTCGCTCGACTCCCTGGTCACGCGGAGCGCGGATATCGGCGGCAGGTTCCTCTAGGACGAACCCGCAACTCGGAACTCGCACCCAACGGAGCGCGTCTGCGCACGCCCCGGGCACACCGGCAACGCCCGGTTGCCGCCGCACGGAGCGGAAGCTTACACTGCTCGGTTCACCCGTATGTCTTACAACACACTCACGGTAGCCGAGCAGGGTGGCATCGCCACCATCACGTTCAACCGTCCCGAGAAGCGCAACGCGATCAGCTATGAGCTGATTGACGAACTGCTGCGCGTGCTTGGAGCACTGGAACGCTCGAGCGCGCAGATCGTTGTGCTCACCGGCGCGGGCAAGGCGTTCTGCGCCGGGATGGACCTCGACAACCTGAGGGCGCTGACCGGTCGCACTCCGGAGCAGAACCGCCAGGACTCGGAGACCATGGGCCTGCTGTTCCGCTCGATCTACGAGTTCCCCAAGCCGACGATCGCAGCCGTGAACGGCCCGGCCATCGCGGGCGGCTGCGGCATCGCCACTCTGTGCGACTTCACCGTGGCTTCCGCCGACGCGAAGTTTGGCTACACGGAAGTGCGCATCGGCTTCCTTCCGGCAATCGTTTCGACCTTCCTGCTGCGCCAGGTTGGCGAGAAGCATGCCCGCGACCTCTTGCTGACCGGACGCATCATCGGCGCCAGTGAGGCCTACCACATCGGGCTCGTCAACGAAGTGGTGGAGCCTGAGCGCCTGACGCAGCGCGCAGGCGAACTGGCGGCGCAGCTGATGGAAAACTCTCCGGCATCGCTGGCCGCGACCAAGCAGTTGCTCACAGGCTTCTCGTTCGAGGAACTCAACGCCACGGTGCGCGCCGCTGTCGATGCAAACGCCCGCATTCGCGCCACGCACGACTTCCGCGAAGGAATCTCGTCATTCCTCGAGAAGCGCAAACCTGTTTGGAAGGGACAATAACGGCTCGATGGGCACCGTAAGCGAAGCTACTGTCCGCGTGCGTTACGCGGACACAGACCAGATGGGAGTGGTGTATCACTCGAACTACATCGTGTGGTTCGAGGTGGGCCGAGTGGAGCTGCTGCGGAAGATCGGCTACAGCTATCGCGAGATGGAAAGTGACGGCTACCACCTGCCGGTCGTCGAGGTGAAGTGCCGCTACAAGCAGCCCGCGAAATATGACGACCTGGTGACGATCCGCACGCGCATGGTGAACCTGCGCGGGTTCCTCATCCGCTTCGGCTACGAAGTGGTACGCGCGGAGGACGGGGCCACGCTGGCCGAGGGAGAGACTACTCACTTCGTCGTCGGCCCTGACCTCGAACGCACGCAGCTGCCCGAGAAGTACATGACGCCGTTCAAGGCAGCAATGAATAACTGCTGAGGTTTCGAAG
>DASPLH010000151.1:0-4211 GCA_035627675.1 Clostridia bacterium | reverse complement strand
ATCGGCCTTCTTCTTCCGACCGCGAGTCTTCTTCTCGGGTTCCTGGGGGGCGGGAGGGCTGAGCAGAGGGAACACGACGTTGAGCCGCGTCCCTTCGCCGAGAGCGAGCACCCGTTCGGCGACGTCGTCCACCGTATCCTTCTTGACCTCCGCGCCGCAGCTGCCGCAATACGTGCGCCCGATGCGCGCGAATAGCAGGCGCAGGTAGTCGTAGATTTCGGTCGCGGTCGCGACGGTGGAGCGTGGGTTTCTCGTCTGGTTTTTCTGCCGGATGGCCACCGCCGGGGCGATGCCGTCAATGAGGTCCACGTCGGGCTTCTCGATGCGCTCCAGGAACTGCCGCGCATAAGCCGAGAGCGACTCGACATACCGCCTCTGTCCTTCGGCGTAGATCGTGTCGAAGGCGAGCGACGACTTGCCCGATCCGGAGACTCCGGTCACCACCGTAAGGGTGTTGTGCGGAATCTCGAAATCGATGTTCTTCAGGTTATGAACGCGTGCGCCGCGTACGATGATGGCTTCGTTCGACATGATCGGGACCGCACAGCCAGGCTGGCGGCACACCGTTCCAACGAGCGGTGCGCGCACAGAAAACTCCAGCACGGCTGCTAAATCCCTCGATTATAGATGGTCGGGGTAAGCAGGCTCAAACGGCCAAGTCCTTCTCAGCCTCATCGGTGGCCGCGCCTGGCTACTGGAGCGCATAGAGGACAACCAGCACGTAAAGCCACATTGCGCCCATGAAATGCCAGTAGAAAGCGGTCACATCCACCGCCAGTCGGCGCGACTCCAGCGAGCGGCGCGGCTTCGGGGCCACAAGCGCGTACAGCAGCACCACCAACCCGCCGAACAGGTGCAGCGCGTGAGCGCCCGTCAGAAGATATACAAACGAACTCGCGAGGTTGTTTGCGTCGGGGAACTCACCGGCGACCCGCAGTACGCGCCATGCCGCGAGTTGGCCTGCGAGGAAGCCGAATCCAAGCAGGCTCGTGATCGCGATCCATACCGACGCACGTTGCGGGATGGGAGCGACGCCGGGGATCCTGGTGATCGGGACGAGGATCGCCTCTTTTGAGGCGGCTCGCCGGGCCGCTTCTGCCGTGAGACTGCTGATCAGCAGAATCGCCGTGTTCATCGCCAGCAGCTTCACCGGGAGCTGGAGCGGCACCCACTGGGTCACGAATTCGCCGCTGAAGGGATCGAACCGTCCTGCGTAACGGCGCGCGAGCAGCAGGGTAGTGAAGGAGATGAAGAGCATCAGGATGGAGCCGCTCGTGACGAAGAGCCCCATGCGGTAACGGCGCAGGCGTTCGCGATAGCTCGGAGTCTCGTCGTGGTCGCCGTCGCCGCGGCCCCCACCGCCGCCTCCGCCAAACGGTTCGGGCGGCAGTGTCCCACGCCCTCCGCCGCCGGTGGTCGGCCGGTCTCCCACGGAACGGTAATAGATCCCAGGCATATGATTGGGCGTGCCACCCACAGACACGCGGTTGCTCAGTAGATGCGAGTGGCCCACAGGCGGTTGAACCATGGCCGCTGCTTTGCCGACTAGACTAACTCAAAAAGATCACACTGGCGTGTGACGGCACTCTTTTCCATAATCGGATACCAACAGAGTTCCGCGACGGAGAACGACTGAAAGCGATGAGCCGAACTGCCCGAGTCCACAGCCCAGGCCACGACACGAAGCACCACCAGATTCCCCGGAACCACTGCTTCGGTTGCGGCGCCGACAATCCGGAAGGCATGCGCCTGAAGTTCGTCCTCGACGAGGCGCGCAAGACTTTCGTCTGCAACTTCAAGCTTCCGCGGCGCTACGTGGGGCCGCCGGGACACGCGCACGGAGGCATCATCGCCACCATCCTCGACGAAGCCATGGGCAAGGCCAACAAGCTTCGCCATGTCATCGCGCTTACCCGCGAGATGAAGGTCGAGTATCTGCGCCCGGTTCCGCTGGGCAAGCCGCTGGTGGCCGAAGGTCGCAACCGCAGCGTCCGCGGACGCGTGCACACCAACGTAGCCGAGATCAGGACAGCGGCGGGCGAAGTGCTCGCACGCAGCACCGGCAAATTCATCGCCATCGATCCGGAGAAGATATTTGCGCAGCATTTCAACGGCCAAAAGTGATCGCTGAAGTGTTTCTAACAATGTGTCACCCTGAGCGCCTCTTCACTGGCGCTCAGGGTCTATGCATTTTCGCGATAGGCAAGAATTTGCGGGAACGCTGGAGCTGAAGCTATCTCCGGCAATCGCACCAGTCGAGAAACTTTCGGAAGGCAGCGCCGCGGTGGCTCACCGCGGCTTTCTCTTCTCCCGACAGTTCGGCGAACGTCTTGCCGAGCTGGGGGAAGAGGAACAACGGGTCGTATCCGAAGCCGCCGCTGCCGCGTGGGGCATCGATGATGACGCCTTCGGCCGTGCCGCGGAAGCTGGCGAGTTCCTCTCCGCCGCGCGCGACCGAGATCACGCAGACGAAGCGTGCGGTTCGCGGCCCACTGCGCGATGCGAGTTCGCGGAGCAACTTGGCGTTGTTCGCCGCGTCATCGGAGTTTCCGTCCGCGTTGTCGCCGGCAGCGTAACGCGCCGAGCGCACGCCTGGTGCGCCGTTCAGCGCGTCAACCTCGAGGCCGGAGTCGTCGGCCAGCACGATCTCGCCATTCGCGTAGCGACTGTAGTGCTCGGCTTTGAGGCGCGCGTTGTCCTCGAAGGTCTCGGCGTCTTCCACCGCGAGCGGCACGTTCTCGAAGCCGGGCAGCAGATCGATCTCTACTCCGTGCACCGCTGCGGCGGCAGCGAAGTCCCGCAGCTTTCCTTTGTTCGACGAGGCAACGAGCACGCGCATGACATCAACTTCGCACAACGGTTAGCCCGGCAGCAACACGCGGGCGCTTCGCGCCATCACAAAAGTGACTTCTCGCACGGAGGGCATCATGAAAGGTCTTTGGACATTCCTGGCCGGCTTCGTAGCGGCTTGCGCGTTCGCGCTGTTGACGCGTGGAAGAGCACGCGGCATGGGAGTACGCGGAGCAGCAGCCGCCACGGGCATCACCAGGCTCGATCTCAACTCCGCCTCGCAAGCCGACCTGGAAGCGCTCGGCATAGAAAGCACGCTCGCGGACCGGATCGTGGAGCAGCGTCCGTATCGCAACAAGCTCGAACTGCTGGAACGCTACGTGGTCGGTCAAGCGCTCTACGAGCAGATCAAGGACCGAGTCTCGGTAGGGAGCGACGAAGCGACAAAACCGATCCAGGTCGCGTCGTAGTTGACCCGGTTTTTCAGTTTTTCGACCCACTGTGACATGTAGGCCCAGCCGCCCTCGGCTGGGCGGGCGTGCGCATCACGCCTGCGCCTTTGCGCCCGAGCCGAAGGCGAGGTCGCGATTGTGGTTAGCCCAGGGCATCGCGCGAAGCGCGAAAGCCCTGGGTGGACTTGTCGCAACACTCACAGCCCGAGCGCGGCCTTTGCGCGAGGCCTCAGCGCCTCGAAGCACACAACCCAGGGCAGACGGACTTGGCGAACAGCAACCCGTCTGCTATATTGAGTTCAGTTGTTCGAGAGAACAACGTCATCTGTAGCCGCGCAGTAAGTCCTTCCTATGCGCGCCCTTAGCTCAGCTGGATAGAGCGTCTGACTACGAATCAGAAGGTCGGGAGTTCGAATCTCTCAGGGCGCGCCACTCGCTTCATGTAATCCATATGTAAATCGAGAAGTAGCTCGTGGGAGCACTACGTTTCAGGATGTCGGAGTTCCAGCAGCAGCGCTGCCCTGGCGTTGCCCCGATTTCTGCTTCGCCATTCGGAGGAAGTATGCGTCGCAGAACAGTTTCATGAACGTTGCCTCCTCTAGCTTGACGGCGATACCGCCCAAGTCCTTTGCTTCAAAGCGGGCGGAGAGGCTGGCGATTCGTTCTCGTTCGTCCATGTTGGGGAACATCTGATCTAGAAACCGCAGCAGCGATTGCTGAAAGCTCGTGTTTGGCTCCCAATCTCCAGCGTCTTTCATCATCTGCTTCAGACATTCGAAGAAATTCCCGAAGACCGCCGTTTCGCACTGCCAGTGAATGTCATTCAGTGACAGAAATGTCAGTCCGGCAATGTAGTAGTCGTAAGCTGATTGCTCCTCCCGCTGATGCGAGCCGGGCAGCGCGGTAACGCACACGGCGACGCGATTCAGATCCTGTTCGGTTAGAACGCGGTTGCCGCCCCAGTCAATC
>DASPLH010000150.1:0-16550 GCA_035627675.1 Clostridia bacterium | reverse complement strand
GAGCTGGCGCTTACGCTTCGTCGGCTTCGAAGTCAGGATGTGGCGCTGGAAAGCGTGACCACGCTTTACCTTGCCCGTACCTGTCTTCTTGAAGCGCTTGGCGGCGCCGCTGTGAGTCTTAAGTTTCGGCATAGGGGTTCCGTTGCTCTTCTATTAAAACAGAGCACGCCCGATTCGGCAATCCGCAGGTCCGGCTTGCCGACCACGGGCGTGTTCCTAAAGCTTGTACTTCCTGAAGCTTGCGACAACCATCGTGCCGGAAGGCGCACCGTCGGTCGTCTGCTTGCTTACTTCTGCGTCTTCCGAGGCGCGCTACGCGACCAGGACCTGCGCCCGGCCACCGCCCCTGCGGGCTACTTCTGCGTCTTCGGAGGCGCGAGAATCAGGTGCAGGGTATTGCCTTCCTGCCTCGGACGGTTCTCGACAATGGCCTTGGTGCCGATGTCGGTAATCAACCGTTCCAGGATCTCGCGGCCAAGTCCCTGTCGCGTCATTTCGCGGCCACGGAAGAAGATCGTCGCCTTGACTTTGTCGCCCTCGTCCAGGAACCGAAGCACGTGGTTCTTCTTCGTCTGATAGTCGTGTTCGTCCACGTTGATGCGGAACTTCACTTCCTTCAGAACGATCGTCTTCTGGTTCTTCTTGGCCGCGCGCTCCTTCTTCTCCTGCTCGTAGAGATACTTGCCGAAATCGAGAATGCGGCAAACAGGAGGCTGAGCGGTGGGCGAAACTTCTACCAGGTCCATGCCCTTTTCACGGGCCATCTTGAGCGCTTCGAAGGGCGGCATGATGCCAAGCTGATTGCCCTGATCGTCTATGACGCGGATTTCGCGGACGCGAATACGCTCGTTCGTGCGGATGAAACGCTTGTCGATACGATCCTCCCGAATCGTCTGCTCACTGCGTGGTGTGACCGGGTCTTATGCGATGCGACAGCACGCCCAGAACGCAAACAGAGCTGCAAAACCAATGGATTATAGCATGTGGGCAGAGTGGACTCGCGAAGAGACTACGAAGACGTTTCGGAAGTTTCGGAGGTTTCGGATGTTTCGAAGGTAAAACGCTGGTTAGCTCCCAACCTCTGAAGCTGTTGCTCGAAACCTCCGAAACCTTTGTCGAAACCTCCGAAACCGCTTTTTACTTAAGGGGTTTGTAATACCCCTCTCCGGCGCATCCTCGGCAAAGGGTCTTGCCTTCTCGCTCGATCTCGCGCTGGAAGCTGATTCCTTCGCCGCACGCCGCGCAAGCGATCCTCGGACCCTTGTATCCCGGCATGTCCCACGGATTCAGTTCGACAATGACCCACTCGGTCGAGAACAGGTCATCGGCGCTCATCTCGCGGTAGGCGAGCATCTGCTGCTTTCCCTTGCTTTCGATTTCAGGGTGCATCTGTCGCGCGAGTTCTTTGGAAGACTCTTTGGCCGAAATGCGAATGGCGCGTCCCGTCTCCAGGTCGGCGAACGTCGCAGCCATCTTGCCCCAATCTCGGAACTTCAATGCCCGCTTGCCGAGCCGGCACCCGGTCACCACGGCAACCGCATCGGTAGCGCAGCGATCGATCTCGACGAATGTCACCAGCCGCTTCCGGTCGCGCCCGCGAGGGTCTTCAATGCCCAACTTCTCCAGTCCCAGCATGGCCATGCGCACGCCCAGCACCTGCCCGGCACACAGATGACCGTGGGCAATTTCGGCGTCGTGAAGGTACTCATCAAACGACTTCATAGAAGTAAGAAGTGCGAAGTGCGAAGTGAATGCCTCACGTTTGAAGGCGGGCCTTCACTTCACCCTTTACACTTTACACTTCGCACTTTCTTATTCTTCTTCCGATCCCGGTGCGGCGTCCACCGCGCGCCCGAAGATGCTCAGCGTTTGTTTCTCGCTGCGCTTGGGCAGGAACGTCACCCTGGTCGGCTGCTTGTCCCACGTCGGCGTGCTGCAATCCGAGTCCGGAGTTTCTCCCCCGCTCGGCTGCCCGATGGTCTTCCTGACGATCGGTTTCTTGCGGCCAAGTTGCGCTACCACGGCCAGCAATTGTTCGCTGTTGTCGCTGATCCCGCAGTATGCGACGTAGTCGCGGAACCATGCAGCCTGTGAGTAGAACGGGTCGAAATCCGGCAGCGCGAGTTGCGAAACGCGTCCAGTGAGGCGATCCACCAACAGCCAGCCGCCTTTTTGCCACACCCAGCTCGGCAGCTTGCGCTCGTCGCCGGGCAGGTTGTTGTTGAGGCGGAACGCCCGGCGGACGACAAAGAGCCTGTCGGTCACGTCGTGTGCCTCTCCGGTCGTGAACTCCCTCAGTTTCGAATCCACGTACAGAGGACGCACATTCATCGGTTCCGTACGGCTCTCATCGGGGCCCAGGAAGTGCTTGACCGCGGTGACCCGGCCAAAGCTGATGACATGGGGCTTGCTTGCGGCCCAGCCCCGGTGATCCAGGACAGCGAGAAGTAAGAAGAGTATGGCCAACTTTCGCATGGTCGCAAGGTTAGCCGCATGCAAGGCAGAGCGCAACCGCTCGTCACCGGCAGTGCCCGTCCGTAATGCAACCATCTGCCTGCGGGTGTGTCTCCAAACATCGAGAATGGCGGAATCATCCTCGATCTACCCGGAAAACGCGAACAAAGGCGCCCACAGGATCCTGGTGGTGGACGACCACACGGCGAATACGATCCTGATGCGCGAACTGCTCTCCCGGCGCGGCTATGAAGTGCTCACGGCCAACAACGCCGCCGACGCCGAAACCTACATGCGTGGCACGGAGCCGCCCGACCTCGTGCTGCTGGACGTCATCATGCCCGGCAAGACCGGCTACGAACTCTGCCGCGAGTGGAAGGCCGATCCCATGACGCGGTTGATCCCGGTCGTCATGATCACGGGCCTCTCCGACCGCGAGGACAAAATACGCGGCATCGAGGCCGGGGCGGATGACTTCCTGAACAAGCCGATCTTCCCCGAAGAACTCTTTGCGCGAGTCGGCTCGCTGCTCAAGGTGAAGGACTACACGGACGAACTCGACAACGCTGAGGCCGTGTTGTGTTCGCTCGGCCTGAGCGTCGAGTCGCGCGATCCCTACACGGAAGGGCATTGTGAACGGCTGGCGCAGTATGCCGGCGAACTCGGAGCGCATCTCGGCCTCAGTCTCGACGAGCGTGTGGCGCTCCGTCGCGGCGGCTACCTGCACGATCTGGGCAAGATCGCCATTCCGGACGAGGTGCTCAAGAAGGGGGCGAACCTCGACGCCGATGACTGGCGTCTGATGAAACAGCACCCCGTCATCGGGGAGAACATCTGCAAGCCATTGCGTTCGCTGCGGCTCGTTCTGCCCATCATCCGCCACCATCATGAGCATTGGAACGGCACGGGGTACCCCGACGGTCTTGTCGCCGAGAGCATTCCGTTGCTCGCCCGCGTGCTCCAGGTGGTGGATGTGTACGATGCGCTCCGAACGGCGCGTCCTTACAAGCCGGCCCGTTCCCATCACGACTCCGAACAGGTGATGCTGTATGAAGCGGACCACGGATTCTGGGACAGGAACATCGTCCGGGAGTTCTTTTACATGCTGAGCGCGCGCGCCCGGGCGGATGAGCAGGTGGCTTGACCGGCGGAGTTGCCTGTGGCGGCTCGGCTTCAGGTGCGGCTCCGGCGCATTTTGCTCGTCCGAAGCTGCCAACTCTTCTAGAATCGAGTTCGTCTAAGTTCCTGATGCCTACCTACTCCATAGTGATCCCCGCCTACAACGAGAGCGAGCGGGTTACCTCAACGCTCGACAAAATCCTCGCGCACATTGCCGAGCGCGGCTGGGATGCCGAAGTCATCGTCGTGAATGACGGTTCGCGCGACAACACGGCTGACATCATTCGCCGATACGGCGCGCGTCACCCGATCGTGCGCCTGCTCGAGAATCCCGGCAATCGCGGCAAGGGTTACAGCGTGCGCAACGGCATGCTGGACGCGCGCGGCGAAGTGCTGCTGTTCAGCGATGCCGACATGTCTTCGCCCATCTATGAGGCAGACCGGCTTTTCGCCGAAATTGCAAACGGCGCCGATGTGGCTTTCGGTTCGCGATGGCTCGACGCCGACACGCAGACCGAACGCCAGCCCATCCTGCGACAGATCGCCGGACGTGTTTACAACATCCTGCTGCGGATCATCCTCGGGCTCAACTATCGCGACACGCAGTGCGGCTTGAAGGCGTTCACACGCGGAGCGGCCCAAACGATCTTCACCCGCCAGAAGATCGAACGATGGGGATTCGACCCCGAGCTGCTCTTCATCGCACGCAAGTTCCGCATGAAGATGGTCGAGGTTCCCGTCGAGTGGGCGCACGACACGCGCTCGAAAATCAACCCGCTCGTTGACGGCGTGAGGATGGGGATCGAGATGCTGAAGATCCGCTGGAACGGATTGAACGGCAGGTATGACAACCCCGAGCGCCCGGCAAGATCGGCCGCGCGGGATGCCGAACTGATCCAGACGCGCCGGGTCTGAGCTGCAAAAGAACAAGCGGCCGAAAATCACAAAGCGCGCCTCTCGGGCGCGCTTTCCTGCTGGCAGGGGTTACGACGCTACAGCGCTTTGGGCCTTGCCTTTCGCGTGACGCGGAAGGATGCGAACGTTGTGGCTGCGGTCCAGGCCCACCGTCATCTTCTCGGAACACTCCGAGCACAGCCAGAAATGCTCGACGCTGCGCGGATGCCTCTTCGACGCGGGTGCGGCGCTGCGGCCTGCGCCACGGCGAAGCGCCTCGTCTTCGAAGTGGACGGCGAAGAGCTTGCCGTCGCCGAGGTAATGGAACTCGGCTGAACAGTCTGGATTGGCACATTTCGACAACATCGGAGATCCCTCACGTGGCGGTTCGCAGATTTTCAGCGTGCGGAGCTGCTCCCACGTACTCTGATGCGCCAACTGGCCGCCAGAGATGTGTTGAACATATCAGGGACTAAGCGGGTCAGAGTTCATGCCGGCGCATTTATCGAGAGCACCTGCCCGTGTGGTGGGAAATAACTTCACGCGCTTCCCAAAATTGCATCAGCGCCGGTTCAAGTCACCTCGGTGGCCCACATCTGCGGAGCCGAAGCCGGAGCTAACGTGGGGAATGCGCGGCGGTCGGTGTGGCCCACATTTGCTGGGCCGAAGGCGGAGCCCGATGCGGGGAGTACGCTACTTCCGCGGCAGGTGAACCTCGACGCCACGCTCAGCGTTCGTCTTCGTCGTGGAGTCCACGTCGAGGTCGGCAATCTGGAACTTCGTGGCACGCCGCTCGTTGAAGATCCAGAGGGTCTGTCCGACGATCGCGTAGTTGCGCGTCTCGATCTTCCGCCCGTCTCTCATCACGAACATCGTCGGCGGCGCCTCGGGAGCCGGCGGCAGCGCCGGATCCGCCCTTGGGGGCTGCGGAGGAGCCACGCGCGCGCTCTCGCGTTCTTCGCGCAACGCCCGCAGTTCGTTCTTCACGCCTTGCAGTTCCACGTCGAGGCGCTGCTGCTCCACATACTCGGTTGCTGCTGCCGCAAGCTGTTCGCGCGAGTAGTAGGCGTACGGATCGCCGAACCAGACCGGATAGGGAACTACGACCGATCCACCGAAAAATCCTGGCTGGATGAAGCGATGGCGAAGGCCGCGATGGCCGAAAAATTTTCCGCTGCCCGGGCCTACCCTGACGCTGAAACGCGGTATGAAGCTGCTGGTTGGGGGAATCCCGGCGCCGTTGGCGAACCCCATGCCTCCGGGCACAAATCCGATGGCAGCTCCGTGGCCGAAGCCGAACGGAACTCCATGTCCGAAGCCCTTGTGGAACCCTGGCGAGGGTCCGAAGAACCGCCCACGCCCATGCCCCTGCGCGGTTGCAACTCCCACGGCAACCACAACGACAAACACCGACAGCAAGATGCGTCTGCGCACAACAATCGCATCATAGCTCTTTTCCCGAGCTGATTGAGGCTTGTGCTACGTCTCGCGCGTTGGGCCCGCAGGCTTCAGGGTCAGAACCAGACTTCGACGAGTAGCTTCAGGCAAACGTCACCCTGAGCGAGGACCGGCCCAACGATGCCGGTCCGAGTCGAAGGGCCTTGCGTTGTCAGAGTTGGCAGGACGAGTTCAGCGGTGCCCGCGGAAAGTCACTCCGACGCGAGCGTTGACGGCGCGGAGTTAAGCAACCTTGTGTCTTCCAGAGAATGTGGACGCGAGGTGTTTCGACTCCGCGCGGCAACTGCAGCCGCGCTCCGCTCAACATGACGTTCGTGGGTTTGATTGGGTTTGAGTTTTACCTTCGTGGTCAGCGGCGGAAATCCTGAGCACAGCTCAGGTCGAACTCTGTAGCTTACGCAACCGTACGCCGCTCACCAGCTTAGTAGCTCGGGAGCTTTTGTGGTGGGCCCGGTAGGATTCGAACTTGAGCCGCTGTGCGGGCGTGAGCGCAGCGGGAGCCCGCAGGCGAAATCCTGAGCGAAGCTCAGGACCTCTTCCGCCTAACGCGTTCTGGTGGGCCCGGTAGGATTCGAACCTACAACCAAAGGATTATGAGTCCTCTGCTCTAACCGTTGAGCTACGGGCCCTGCCGAATGGTGCCATTCAGTGTATCGCACGGAAATGAGTGGCGCGACGGCTCGTTGCGCTACGCCGTCACGGCCTGGTACTCCTCATAGGCGCCCTTGAAGTCCGTCAGTTTGTGGTCGGACTCGAAGTGCCAGATCCTGGTCGCCACCTCGTCCACCAGGTCGTGGTCGTGGCTGGCCAGCAGCACTGTCCCCTGGTAGCGCTGGAGCGCGATGTTCAGCGCGTTGATCGATTCCAGGTCGAGGTGGTTCGTCGGCTCGTCGAGCACGAGCACGTTCGGCTTTTGCAGCATCAGCTTGCAGAAGAGCAGTCGCGCCGCCTCGCCGCCCGAGAGCACGTCCGTCTTCTTCGTCGCGTCTTCGCGGGCGAACAGCATCTGTCCCAGCAGCCCGCGGATCTCTTCGGTTGAAGCCGACGGGTCCCACTGGTGCAGCCACTCCAGCGCCGTCATGCCTTTCACGATCAGCGCCTTGTGGTCCTGCGGGAAGTATCCGATAGCGGCCTCGTGTCCCCAAATCACCTTGCCGCCGCTCACGAACTCGCCGTCGTATCCGCTCGTCTGGCGCAGTTCGCTCATCGGCGTCGTTGGAGAATTGGCCAGCAAGGCATTGATAAGTGTCGTTTTGCCTGCGCCGTTGCGGCCCATCAGCGCGATCTTCTCTCCGCGCGTGACGCTGGCGGTGATGCCGCGCAGGATCTCCACATCGCCGTACGACTTCGTCAGGTTCTCCACTTCGAGGATGTGCTTGCCCGAGGGCCGCTTCTGCTCGAACTTGATGAACGGGCGCTGGATGTTCGATTTGGCCAGTTCCGCCACCTGGAGCCGTTCCACTTCCTTCCGGCGCGACTGTACCTGGCTCGAGCGCGTGCCGGCCGAGAAGCGCGCGATGAAGTCGGTCAACTGCGCAATCTTCTTTTCGCGCTGCGCGTTCTGCGCCTCGATCTGCGAGCGGATCTGCGTCTTGGCCAGCACCATCTCGTCGTAGGTGCCCGTGTAGGTGATGATGGTTTCGTAGTCGATGTCCGCGATGTGTGTGCAGACGCTGTTCAGGAAGTGCCGGTCGTGCGAGATGACGATCAGCACGCCGTCGTACCTGTTGAGGAAGTCCTGAAGCCAGTGGATGGAGTCGAGGTCGAGGTGGTTGGTGGGCTCGTCCAGCAGCAGGGCCTGCGGGTGCCCGAAGAGCGCCTGCGCCAGCAGCACGCGCAGCTTCTGTCCGCCCTGCAACTCGCTCATGCGGCGCTCGTGCAGTTCGTCGCCAATGTCGAGTCCCTGGAGCAGCAGCGCCGCGTCGGTCTCAGCCGTGTACCCGTCCTCTTCGCCGACGATGCCTTCCAATTCGCCGAGCCGCATTCCGTCTTCGTCGGTCATCTCCGGCTTGGAATAGATCGTCTCGCGCTCTTCCATGGCGGTCCACAGGCGCTTGTTGCCCATGATGACCGTGTCGATCACGCGATAGGCGTCGAAGGCGAACTGGTCCTGGCTCAGCACGCCGATCTTCTTCGGGCGCACCACGGAGCCCTTCTGCGGGTCCGTCTCGCCCGTCAGCAGGCTCATGAACGTGGACTTGCCTGCGCCGTTCGGACCCGTGAGGCCGTACCGCTTCCCCGGCGTGAACGCCGTGGAAACATCTTCAAACAGAACTTTTGCGCCGTAGCGCATGGAGACGCTGGAAACAGAAATCATAAGTGTTAAGGGAATTGCTGGAACTGCCTGCAAGGCGGGCTACAGCGGACCTGCTCCGATTATAACTCGGGCCGCCCGGAGCTCAGCGGCAGCGAGCGACGGGGAGGCGGGGCCGGAGGTAACGGCGTTCAGCTCCGGAGTGCCCCAGCCGCGCGACAACATCTGAAGAGATGGATCACGACCTGCACACGAGCTGTGCGCCAAGCCTCCGAAACGCCATGTGCAGCTCGTAAGGGGACATCTCCTCGTGAACGGCCTCCATCTGTCTACCAGAGCATTCACCCGCCACGTAAACGTCACCCCTGGAGCAAGCCATGAACATGAATTGGGAAAAGCCTGTCGTAGTCATAACCGGTGCCTCCAGCGGAATCGGCAAGGCTGCGGCCATCCGTTTCGCTGAGGAAGGTGCTCGCCTGGTGCTGGCGGCCCGGCGCAAGAACCTGCTGCAAGACCTGGCCCAGCACTGCAATGGGCTCGGAGCAGACGCAATCGCCGTCGAATGCGACGTGTCGGACCAATCGGACGTCGAGGGACTCGCGCGCAAGGCGATCCGGCATTTCGGGCGCATCGACGTCTGGGTCAATGATGCCGGCGTGTCCACCATCGGACGCTTCGACGAAGTGCCCATGCGCGAGAGCGAGCAGGTGATTCACACGAACCTGCTGGGAGTCATGTACGGTTCCCGTGCCGCGATCCGCCACTTCCGCGAGACGTCGCGGCGTGGTGTTCTCATCAACATCGCATCCGTCCTGGGCAAGAGCCCTGCCCCCTACCAGGCAGCCTACGTCGCCTCCAAGCACGCCATCGTCGGGCTCGGCGGCGCGATCCGCCAGGAATTGTGGGCTAACGGCGAGCGCGACATCCACGTCTGCACGATCATGCCGCCCAGCATCAATACGCCTTTCTTCCGCCATGCCGCCAACCATTCGGGACACCGCGTGGAGCCGATCCCGCCGGTCTATGCGCCCGAGCAGGTGGCCGAAGCCATTGTGCAGACTGCGTGGAGGCCGCGTGACGAAGTCTCGATCGGCGGGACTGGGAAGCTGATGAACTTCCAGCAGAAGCTATCGAAGAAATTGAGCGAGAAGCATATGGCGTTGCACACGCACACGACGCAGATTAAGAAAGCTGCGCCGGAGGGCGACCGCAGCGGCATCCTCTTCAAGCCTTCCAGCGAGGGCGCCGATGTTCGCGACGAGTGGTCCGAGAGCGGCAAGTACGCGGACGCCGTAGGCGCCGCAATCGGCACCGCAATCCCCGTGGCCATCGGCTTCTGGCTATGGCGGCGCTTCAGCGAGCCCGAGACTGAGCGCGAAGAGATCATGCCGGCCGCCTGATCCTCCCGTCCCAGACCGCGGCGGTGCATCCATGCGCCGCCGCGGAACGGGGCCGACATGCGCTAGCATGGAATATGGCCCCCAAGCGGATCCACAACTACGAACTGGAGCGGAAGCTGGGCTCCGGAGCCAACGGTGTCGTGTACCTGGCTCGCGACACGCGGCTCGAGCGTCCCGTGGTCATCAAGCTCCTGAAGCACAAGGGCCCCGGAGACGATGCCCGCGACCGTTCGTTGCGAGAGGCCCGCCTCGCCTCGGCCATCGACCACCCGAACATCTGCGCCATCTACGAGGTCGGCGAAGCCGACGGGCAGTGGTTCATCGCCATGCAATACGTCCCCGGTCACCCGCTGGACGAGCTGATCAAGCGCGGAAGGCTCGATCTTCGTCTCGCCGTATCCATCGGCATACAGATTGCCGAGGGGCTCGCGGCCGCGCACGCCGCCGGTGTCGTCCATCGCGACCTCAAGCCGGCGAACATCGTCGTCACCGACGGCGGACAGGTGAAGATCCTCGATTTCGGCTTGGCCAGGCGCAAATCGTCCAGCACTTCCGACAAGGTTCGAAACTCCGTGCGTGCAGGCTCCATGGCCTCGCACGGAGGCACCATAGCGTACGTCGCGCCCGAGCAGTTCGACAGCGGCCACAGCA
This sequence comes from Clostridia bacterium, assembly GCA_035627675.1. GTDB lineage: Bacteria > Acidobacteriota > Terriglobia > Terriglobales > Acidobacteriaceae > DASPLH01. The sequence continues at coordinate 6,320 of DASPLH010000150.1, read as the reverse complement.
GCGAGCAGACGGACGTCTACGCCGCCGGAGTGATGCTGTACGAGATGATCGCCGGGCACCATCCGTTCACGCATGCGTTCGAATCGGCGGCCATGATGCGCGGCGGCCTCCCTGAGCAGCAGATCGCGGACGTAGTCCGCACGAGCACACCGAGAGACCTGACCGAGATCCGGACCGAAGTTCCCGCCGCACTGGCGCAAGTCGTCGCCTGTGCGGTTGCGAAAGGCCCCGCGCAGCGCTTCGCCTCCGCCCACGAGCTCCGCCAGGAGCTGCTGCGGGTGTGGCCCTTGTTTGCCGCCGAGAGTTCGCTGGCGGTACCCGCCGAATCCCGCCCCGCGGAATTTAAGTTCCGCGACCCGGCTCGCACGGGTTGGTGGTCCATGGTTGTCGAGCGACTGCTGGGCTCCGAGCCGCTCGACGAACTCTCTATTGCCGTCCTGCCGTTCGACTACGTGGACCGTGGCCAGCCGTCTCCGATGCTGGGGTTTGCCGTTGCCGAAGCGATCGCTTCGCGACTGCACAACCTGCCGCACCTTAGGGTGCACTCGGCCAGCGCCGTCATGAAATCCGGCATGCCGGAGGGAGACGTCGAGCGCGGCAAGCTGCTGAAAGTTGCCCGCGTGGTCGGCGGCAGCGTGGTGCAGAAGGAAGATGTCGAGGTCAACTGGAAGCTCCTGGACGTGCGCTCGGGCCTGCTGCTGCGGCAAAGGGAATTCCGTTCCGAGCGGCTCGACATACCTGCGCTCCAGTCCGACATCGCGGACGCTGTTGCCGCTGTCGTGAGCGTTGCGCCGCAACCCGCTTCAGCGGCGCCCAGCACGGATGCCGTACCGGCCGAGGCCTCGGAGCAGTACCTCCAGGCCCGCGCCGTGCTGGCGCAGTTTCTCCTCCGCACCAGTCGCCGGGAAGACCTCGAGCGCGCCGTGGAGCTGTTTCACGAAGTTCTTGGCGTCGCCCCTGACAGTGCCGCCGCACATTCGGGACTTGGGGTCGCTCACCTTCAGTACCTTCGTCACGGCTTCGGAGGCGTGCGGCACCTGATGCGCGCGCGCCAGAGCTTCGAGCGCGCGCTGTCGCTCGACCCGCGCAACCCCGAAGCGAACCTGTTCCAGGTATTTACCTTCCTCGCTCGCGGAGAGAAGGATCGCGCACGCCAGCGCGTCTCCGAACTGCTGCGCTCCGGCAGCGGCGACTTCATGGTCAACGTTGTCGCCGGCATTATGCTGCGGCTTGACGGAATGTACGAACAGGCGATGGAGCAGTTCAACACGGCGTTGAAGGCCAACCCCGCCGACGCGCCGATGATCTACAACCACCGCGCACGCATCTACCACTACCAGGGCCAGATCGAACTCGCGATGCAGGAGATCAACAAGGGTCTCTCGCTGGAGCCGGGACACACGCTGCTCCGAGCTTCGCTCGGGTATCTTTACTTCCGGATGGAGAAGCTCGACGAGGCGCTGCGGACGTTGCAGTCCGTAATCGCCGACGATCCGAACCTGACGATCACCCTCCCCACGCTGGCCATGTGCTACGCCCTCACCGGAGATCGCAACGAGGCCGAGGAACTCATCACCGAACAGGCGATGTCGGCCGCCGAAGCCGACGCGGAGATGGCGTATCGCGTGGCGACCTACTTCGCCGTCGCCAACGATCCCGGAGAAGCCGTGCACTGGCTGCGGCGCGCCATCTATCTCGGTTACGGCAACTATCCGTGGCTTGCGTCGAATCCCGCCTGGCATGCCCTGGCGCGCAACCCCGAGTACCGCGCACTGCTCGGCGAGCAGAAGCGCGCTTACCGTCAGAATGCGAAAGTGTGGTCAGGCCTGCTGAAGGGCACGAACGGTCCCGCCGCCACGCGAGCCCGGTAGGCCGATCCGCGGCAGGCGCGAAAGCGTCCGGTCCGCCGGGCATTCTGTTTAGTAAACACCGCGCCCATCCAGCTTTTCGTCCACCGTCGCCCTGTTTTCATTACTAGCCACTCCGCGCCAGTTGTGGAACCATGTAGAGCTACTCATCTGCACCTCTGTCGACAGGAGCGAAAGTGAATCTCACCGCCATCGACTGGCTCATCATGCTGGTGTACTTCGCCTTCGTGCTGGGCATCGGAGTCGCACTCAAGCGCTACATGCGCACCAGTACGGACTTCTTCCTCGCCGGGCGGTCGATTCCCGCCTGGATCTGCGGCCTTGCTTTTATCTCGGCCAACCTCGGCGCGCAGGAAGTGATCGGCATGGCCGCGTCGGGAGCCAAGTACGGCATCGCCACCAGTCACTTCTACTGGATCGGCGCCATTCCGGCGATGGTGTTCGTCGGCGTGTTCATGATGCCCTTCTACTATGGCTCGCGCGCGCGCTCGGTGCCCGAGTACCTGCGCCTGCGATTCGACGAGAAGACGCGCGGGCTTAACGCGATCTCGTTTGCCGTGATGACGATCTTCTCATCCGGCATCTCGATGTACGCGATGGCGAAGCTGATCCTGACCCTGCACATCTTCGACGCGCCGTTCGAGGCCATGGGCGTGCATCCGAGCTGGATCTTTCACGTCAGCATGATCATCGCCGCCCTCATCGTGCTCGCCTACATCTTCCTCGGCGGACTGACCAGCGCGATCTACAACGAAGTGCTCCAGTTCTTCCTCATCGTGGCCGGGTTCCTGCCGCTGGTGTGGCTTGGCCTGAAGAATGTCGGCGGATGGGAAGGGCTGCGTCGCACGCTGCCCGAGTCGTTCACGCACTCGTGGCAGGGAATGGGCAGCGCGTCCACCAACCCGCTCGGGGTCGAAGTGTTCGGCCTCGCGATGGGCCTCGGATTCGTGCTCTCGTTCGGCTACTGGTGCACGGACTTCCTCGTCGTGCAGCGCGCGATGGCCGCCGACTCGATGAGCGCCGCGCGCCGTACGCCGCTCATCGCCGCCGTGCCGAAGATGCTGTTCCCGTTCCTCGTGATCCTTCCCGGACTCATCGCCATCGCACTGCCCACGCCGCAGCCGGTCGCTTCGGCCGCGACCGCCGGCGTCGTCGCGCACCAGGCGCCGGGGCAGGGACTGATCCCGGCGAAGGTCAACGAGACCACCGGCGCGCCGATCATCGACGCCAACGGCAAGCCGGTCCTCGACTACGACCTCGCGATCCCGAACATGCTGCTGCACTACTTCCCGACCGGACTGCTCGGGCTCGGGCTCACAGCCCTGCTCGCCAGCTTCATGTCGGGCATGGCCGGCAACGTCACGGCCTTCAACACGGTGTGGACCTACGACATCTACCAGTCGTACATCAACAAGAACGCAAGCGACGAGCACTATCTCTGGATGGGCCGGATGGCGACCGTATTCGGCATCGCCCTGTCGGTCGCGGCTGCCTACGCGGCAACCCGGTTCAACAACATCATGGATATGCTCCAGCTGGTATTCGCATTCGTGAATGCTCCGCTGTTCGCCACCTTCCTGCTCGGAATGTTCTGGAAGCGCGCGACCGGACACGGCGCATTCACCGGACTGCTTTCCGGAACCATCGCCGCCGCGCTTCATCACGGGCTGAGCTTGCCGACGGGAGCCTCCGTTGGAATCAAGGGCGGCTGGCTCGGCAGCCTCCATACCTACCCCAGCGAGATGGCGCAGAACTTCTGGACCGCCATCTGGGCGTGGACGACGTGCTTTGTCGTGACCATCGTCGTCAGCCTGCTGACCAAGCCTCGCGAAGATCGCGAACTGGTCGGGCTCGTCTATTCGCTGACCGAGCGTCCGCGCGAGGAGCATGTACGGTGGTATCTGCGGCCGGGCGCCCTGGCCGTGGCCGTGCTCGTGCTGGTTGCCATGCTGAACCTGATCTTCTGGTAAGGAGAGACCGCGATGGGACTCGATATTCGTACGCCGATCGGAATGCTGTTCCTCAGTATCGGCTTGTTGCTCACGGGCTACGGGTTGATCAGCGACAGGGCGATCTATCGCGCGTCCCTGGGGATCAACATCAATCTTGGCTGGGGCATATGCCTTCTGATTTTCGGGGGCGTCATGCTGGCGCTCGGGATGCGTGGCGCGCGGCGAATGCGGCAGGCCCCGTCATCGCCTGCCGGTGATGCGCCGGTTCGTCGAGGCCACTGACAACGGAAGTTCGTAACGAAAAGCCACCGGATGCGGTGGCTTCTTTCTTTGCGCGGGGAAATTACTGGGCGGTCGTGATCACCAGCGCGCGGCACGGGTTCTTGCTCGTGCGGCGGTATGTATGCGGGACGGATGAATCGAAATAGATGGCGTCACCCTCGTTCAGCGCAACGTCGTCTCCGGCAATGCGCATCGTCAGTTCGCCGCAGACCAGAAACAGGAACTCCACTCCGGGATGTTGGTGTGGCTTGAGTTTCTCGTCGGCGATCGGCTCGAAATCGGCGAAGTAGGCGCTGATCTTCCTCTCCGTGGCCTTGTAGTCCAGCGACTCGAAGAAGTACGAGACCTCCGCAGCTCCCGGTCGCTCCGGAAAACGCTTGCGCTCTTCCTTGCGGATGACCTCGGTGAGGCTTCGCTTGCGATCGTCGCTGAAAAAGAAATCAAGCCCAACGCTGAAGACCATCGCGATCCGCAGCAGAGTAGGGAGCGTGGGAATCAGCTTGCCGCGCTCGATCTTCGAAAGCAGGGCCGCCGAGAGTCCCGTGTGCTTGCCCAGCTCCACCAGTCCCATGCTTTTCTTCAGGCGCAGGGTGCGGATCTTCTCGCCGATGAGATAGGGCTTGAGCCCCTGGACGATGGTTTCATTCACGGGCATAAACGCCGGCGCCTCCCGCGATTCAGCAAGCATATAGATCAAAGGACATTTCTGAGGATTCAAAACATGAAAGGTGCATCTCACTCTCGCGAGGGGGGAACGATGTACGACGTTGTCATCGTAGGCGGCGGCCTGGCGGGACTCGCCTGTGCGCGAGAGCTGAACCTTCGTGGGATGAGTTTCCTCGTGCTGGAAGCGTCGGACCGAGTCGGCGGGCGCGTGCGCACCGACCGCCAGGACGGTTTCCTGATGGACCGCGGATTCCAGGTCCTTCTCACCGCCTATCCGGAGTGCATCCGCGTGCTCGACTATTCCATGCTGCGCCTGCGGAACTTCGAACCCGGAGCGCTCGTCCGGTGGCATGGCAAGTTCCACCACATTGCGGATCCCACGCGCGTGCCGCTTGCGGCGCTCGGGACGTTGCTCGCGCCGGTGGGAACCCTTGCCGACCAGGTACGTGTGACGTCCATGACCGTGCGCCTGATGTGGACTCCCTCGGACGATCTGCTGAGCGCGCCGGAGACGACCACCCTCGAACGCCTCCGCAGCCTCGAGTTGAGCGAAGCCATCATTGACCGCCTGTTCCGCCCGTTCTTTGCCGGCATCTTCCTCGAAGACCAGCTGGAGACCTCGAGCCGCAAGTTCGAGTACGTTTACAGGATGTTCGCCACCGGACGCGCCGCGCTGCCATCGGAAGGCATGGAGGCCATCCCGCGGCAACTCGCATCCCAGATTCCGGTCGGTTCGGTTCGAACCAACTCGCCTGTCCGCGCCGTGTCCGGCGGCCGAGTGACCCTGGAGAGCGGAGAAGAGATCGCGTGCCGGTCCGCCGTCATCGCCGCCGATCCCGCCACCGCATCCCGGCTGATCGGACGCCCCCAGACGCCACGCTTCGTGTCGAACACATGCTTCTATTTCGCAGCAGACCGCGCGCCCGTGGAGGGCCCCTTGCTGGTCCTCAACGGCGAGGGCGTCGGTCCGGTGAACAACGTCGCCCTCGTCAGCAACGTCGCGCCAAGCTACGCGCCGGAGGGTGCCGCGCTGATGGTGGCGTCCGCGGTCGGCCGCCATGCGGGGCCGAGCCTGAGCGAAGAGGCCGTGCGCGAGCAGATGCAATCGTGGTTCGGACCGCAGGTGAGTGGCTGGCGCACGCTGGCGCGTTACGAAATCCCGCAGGCGTTGCCGGCGAAATCGCCCGCCGATGGCGGCTTGCAAACCATCGATCCCCAAATCGCTCCGGGAATGTACGTTGCCGGAGACTGGTGCGATACGGCGTCGAGCAACGGCGCGCTCGTCTCCGGACGTCGCGCCGCGCAAGCCGTCGCCGCCGACCTCGCGCAAATGGCCGCCTGACGACTACATCCACGCCTGTGAAGGTGTCACCCTGAACGCCTCTTCACCGGCGTTCAGGGTCCATGCATTTGCCGCTGCGCAAGGTTGATGCTGGAAGGAATTCATGATTACAAATGTCAGGAATAGATAGCTGAGTCCGCAATCGCGGCGAACTCAGGGTGACACTGGAATTAGTTCCGTCCGTCAAAGAAGAAGGCCGCCTCCGTGGAG
>DASPLH010000149.1:0-14834 GCA_035627675.1 Clostridia bacterium | reverse complement strand
GCGCTCTTCGTGCTCCAGGCGATCGCGTCGGGGTTGCCGTCGCGGTTGAAGTCTCCACGTCGCACTTCGTCGAGTGCGCGCGTTGGGTATTCGTTGATGCCGAACGTGACCTGCGCAACGGCTGTCGCGCACAGGAAGCAGAGAGCGGCCGCGAGGCGAAGGAAGGAAGCGGACATGGTGTCCCCCGGCAACCACCCTCTGCGAAAGCGAAACGCCGATAATGGAAGGTGGCGCGCCGAATAGGAGCTTACTTTCAGGTAAACAGGTTGCCGCTCGCGCCAGGAATTTCTTTCGTAGGCCCCCTCTGACCCCTGATTTACCTTAGTCCCCCTCGCGTCCCTCGATGGTAATCAACAAGGCAACAGCGGCCAATCCGAGGCGCGGATCGAGCCTGTTGTCGGCCGCCGTGAAGTCCACGAACAGCTTGGGAAGGAAGAAGTTCCAGTTCTGCCGCGCCGTGCCAATCTCGGCTCCGCCAACCTCGAAGGTGTACGACTGCGGGATGGCAAAGACGAAGCGGCGGATGAGCGCGCGCCCGATCGAGTCCTCGCGGATGCGTCCGATCTCCTGCCCTGTGGCGTCCATGATGACCCATTCATCGCGGACCATGGACTTCCACCCGCGACGCTTCAGGGTTCCGGCCTGCTGTCCGGTCGTGGAATCGACCACGTCGTAGCCGGCCCCGAAGTCGATGATCTGCCGGGCGGTGATGCGCAGCAGTTCCTGCTGCTCCGAGTCGCCGGTGAACACGCGCAGGCTCTCACGGATCGCAAGCGCCTTGCGCTTCACGAAGGCGAAGGGCTGTCCGGCTTCGTCCTCGAAATAGAACTTCAAGCCGAGAAGGCTGAAGGCCTTGCGTCGAACGGTGTACCGCGCGTGGGTGAACGCCGGGTGCAGGGTCTGTGCAGGAGTGAACATGTCGTGGGCTCCGCGAGATAGTACTTCGGCAGAAGGCGGCACAGCAACGAAGAAGGGCAGCCCGGAGGCTGCCCCTGTGTTTTGTTCTGTTGTTGGCTTACGCCGGGGAAGGCCGCTCGCCCGGAGCAAGTCCTGGCTGGCGTCCCGGTTCCGGTTTCAGGACGTGCTGCACGTTGCCCTGATCGTCGCCCGAGCCTGGGATGACGCGTGCCGGAAGCGGTCTGCCGTTGATGAGCGCCTGGATCTCGTTCGAGTCCAGCACTTCGCGCTCCAGCAGCGCGTGGGCAATCGCGATCAGTACGTCGCGCTTGGTTTCCAGTATGTGCTTGGCGCGGTTATAGCCTTCGTCCACGAAGCGGCGGACTTCCTGGTCGATCTTGATCGCCGTGTCTTCGCTGAAGTCGCGATGCTGCGCGATTTCGCGTCCGAGGAAGATCTGCTCTTCCTTCTTGCCGAAGGTCATCGGACCAAGCCGGCTCATGCCCCACTCGCAGACCATCTTGCGGGCCATGTCCGTCGCGCGCTCGATGTCGTTGCCGGCGCCGGTGGACATCTGGTCAAGGAAGAGCTCCTCGGCCAGCCGTCCGCCCATCAGCACAGCAAGGTTCGTCTCGAGGTAGTCGAGCGTGTAGTTGTGCTTGTCGGTCTCCGGCAGCTGCATGGTGACGCCCAGGGCCATGCCGCGCGGGATGATCGTGACCTTGTGAAGCGGGTCGGCCTTCGGAAGCATGGCCGCGACCAGCGCGTGTCCGGCTTCGTGGTAGGCCGTGACTCTCTTTTCCTCGTCGGTCAGGATCATCGAGCGGCGCTCGGCACCCATCAGCACCTTGTCCTTCGCCAATTCGAAGTCGTACATCGCCACGGTCTTGCGGTTCTGGCGAGCGGCGTTCAGGGCGGCTTCGTTGACCATGTTGGCCAGGTCGGCGCCGCTGAAGCCCGGTGTGCCACGGGCGAGGACCGAGGTATCGACGTCGTCGGCCAAGGGAATCTTGCGGGTGTGAACCCGGAGGATCTCTTCGCGGCCGCGGATGTCGGGGAGCGAGACCACCACGCGGCGGTCGAAGCGTCCGGGGCGCAGCAGCGCCGGATCGAGAACGTCCGGACGGTTGGTTGCCGCGATCAGGATCACGCCCTCGTTCGATTCGAAGCCATCCATCTCGACCAGCAACTGGTTCAGCGTCTGTTCGCGCTCGTCGTGTCCACCGCCGAGGCCTGCGCCACGGTGACGACCCACGGCGTCGATTTCGTCGATGAAGATGATGCAGGGGGCGTTCTTCTTGCCCTGCTCAAACAGGTCGCGGACGCGGCTCGCGCCGACGCCGACGAACATCTCGACGAAGTCCGAACCGGAGATGCTGAAGAAAGGAACATTGGCCTCGCCGGCAACCGCACGGGCCAGCAGGGTTTTACCCGTTCCCGGAGGTCCGACGAGCAGCACGCCCTTGGGGATGCGTCCGCCGAGCTTCTGGAACTTCTGCGCCTCGCGCAGGAACTCGATGATCTCGCGCAGTTCTTCCTTGGCTTCATCCACGCCAGCCACGTCCTTGAACGTGACCTTCTTTTGCTGCATGGAGAGCAGGCGCGCGCGGCTCTTGCCGAACGACAGAGCCTTGTTTCCGCCGGTTTGCATCTGGCGGATCATGATGAACCACAGCGCGGCCAGCAGGATGAGCGGTGCGAGGTTCAGCAGCCACGTCGGCCATCCGGCGCCGCTCACGTCTTTATAGGTGATGCTGACGCCCTTGTCGGAAAGCTGCTTGATCATGTCCGGGTAGTTGGCCGGAACCGTGGTGTTGAAGCCGGACTTACCGTCGCGGTAAGTGCCTCGCACCTCCTGGCCGATGATCGTGACGTCACGAACATTGCCCTGGTTCACGTCGGACATGAATTGAGAGAAATTGATGGCGCGCTCTTTGACGCCGGTGTTGCTCTTCGCGACCACCTGCCACAGCAGCACGCCCGAGAGCACGATAACCAGCCAGAACACGACCTGCTTGACCGTTGAATTCACTGAGAAAGCTCCTCTGACCTCAGGCCCACAGAAAAAGCCTGGCGGGAGGAAACCGAAGTCCCCCAGCCAATTAGATGCCCGTCCCGGTCTGAAGACGTACGGAAATTGGAATCGCTTCCCAAACCGGACACTCAACACGTGCCGGGGAAACGATCCGGAGCGTTGTTAGACCGCCACCCGGCGGAACGAAAGGCCCACGGACAAATTGTACTCGTTCAGCGTGGGACCGCGCTCGGCATGACTACCTAACCCTACGAACGGGTGCGGCGGCGAAAGTAGCCCCCGATCGCCGCTCCCCCCGGCCGCCGACAAGCGGTATAGGGCTATTTCGCCGGGTAGGCCGCCATGAACGGCAGGTTGCGGTAGAGGTCGGGGGATCCGAGGCCGTAACCCACAAGGAAGGCGTCGTCCACGAGAAAGCCGAAATAGTCGGGTTGCAGCGGGACTCGCCTCTGGGAATGGCGGTCGAGCATCGTGGCCACCTTCACCGAAGAGGCGCCGCGGGTGAGCATGTTGCGGATGACGAAGTCGGTTGTGACCCCCGAGTGCAGCACGGCCTCAACCAGCAGCACGTCCTTGCCTTCGACGTCGGCCTCCGGGCTATAGAAGATCTCCGTCGTCTCCACGCTGTTCTCGGTCTTCGAACTCGTGAACGGCTTGATGAACTGGCACACGACCGGAACGTCGAGCGAGCGCGCCAGGTCGGCCATAAACATGAACCCGTTCTCGAGAATGCAGACGGCGTGGATCGTCTTGCCGCGGTAGTCGTCGGAGATCTGGCGTCCAAGATCGCGAACGCGCTTCTGAATCTGGTCGGCCGTGAGAACGGTCCGGAGCGATGGAAGTGACATGATTTGGGGGTATGTTCCTGTTCAGTATGCTATGCCGCTGCCGAAGCCGTCATTACGATTCTCGAGTGGGCAGCGGAAGTTCCTCGATTACAACGCCCGCTGCGCCGCTCGCCGCATAACGCGCGCTGGGCGGCAGCGACGCCACCCACACGATTTCTTCCTCCGGCCCGTCGGCAAGGGTTGCGACCGGCCAGCTTGGGCGCTGGGCGGCGGGAATGCGGAACTCCTGCAAAAGGAACTTCAACTTCTGCTCGCTGCGTCCGTATGGATGAAAGCGGTCACCGGGCCTGACGTTGCGGACCGTCAAGGTGCGCCCCGCGACGGAGCGGTCGAGCAGCGGAGACGCCGGCTGCGGCGGCACAATGCGCGCGCACAACACCGTTCCGCGTTCGCGAAGCTCAACCCGGCCCGGAACCGTGAACTGGTATGAGTATCCGCCCGATACGTGCTCCCGGCGATTCACCGCGAGCGTCAACAGCCGCTGCCCGTCGTGCTTTCGGACAACCTCGGCCGTGAGATCCGACAAGATCGGCTGCGAGGTGGCCTTGCCTTCCAGCAGCATCTGGCGGATGCGTTCGATATGCGCGAAGTCGAGAGCGCGGCCCTGGGACTCGGCCACATGCTTCAGCACGCGACGCTGCACCGCCACCGGCATTGCAGCCAGAAGTTTGGCGTCCAATGCGGCGATGTCCGGAGCGTCGCCGCGGCGGAGGCCGTCGAGGGCTTCAGCCACCTGGCGATCCCACCAGTCCTGCTCGGCGCGCGCGATCTCGGCCGTTTCGTTCAGCACCCGGCGGATGTTCGGGTTGTAGTCGCGCTCGAGCAGCGGCAGCAGCTCGTGACGCACACGGTTCCGCGTGAACTGCGGGTCGCGGTTGGTCGCGTCTTCACGCCACGGCTGCCCGCGGCGGCGAAGGAACGTCTCGACCTCCTCGCGACGGATGCCGAGCATGGGCCGGATAATCGTCCGGCCGCGCACACGGTCGTAGATGCCGGCCAGTCCCCGAGTGCCCGCGCCCCGCGCCAATCTCAGCAGGACGGTCTCCGCCTGGTCGTCGGCGGTGTGCGCCGTGGCGACCTTGTCCACCAGCCCGTCGCCTGTCAGCCGGGCGAAGAACTCGTAGCGCGCGGCGCGACCCGCGGCCTCCAGGGAGATCCTCCGGTCTTGCGAAATCGCGCGGACATCGACGGCCGCCGCGTGGAACTCCGATCCCAGACTCGCCGCCAACTCGCGCACGAACTTCTCGTCGGCGTCGGCTTCGACGCGCAGCCCGTGGTTCAGGTGAGCAACGGAAACCACGACTCCCAGCTCCTGCCGAAGCTCGGCCAGCGCGACGGCGAGCGCAGTCGAGTCCGCTCCCCCGGAACAGGCGACGGCAACGCGATCCCCGGCGCTCAGGAGTTGCGTCCGCACCAGGTGGCTGTGGAGTTTGCTTAGCACCCCGTCATCATAGTGCAGGCCCGCAACCGCGGCCTTTGTCCCGGCCCAGACCGGTGTGAAATGCGATGAGCACGGATCTCCTCGGATGAACACGGATTCAGACCTCTCCTTTGGTTATCCGTCCAATCCGCGCAAATCCGTGGCTGATTTTTTTGCCTGGCAGGAATTTCCACCTGCGCGCAAATTCTTCTTCGCCGGTTTCGCATGGTCCTTCCGGCGGTGTCCTCTCGGAACTTGTTCGTGCTGCCTGCAAGCTGTGTAATCGCCAGCGTTTGTTCCTCGCACGTTACGAAGGTGCGCTGCTGCGCATCGCACGGCATTCAACTTGCACGTTTGTAGCTGCTTTCTTCATTTGGAGGACTCCATGCGCTCTCGAACCCTTCTTGTCGTCGCGATGCTGACCCTGGTGGTGGCGGCGACGCTGATGGTCGCCTGTGGCGGCGACGGCGGCCGTCAGTCCGGCTCGGCCGAACCCGCTTTCGTAAACGTCTCGCTCAGCGATCCGCCGACCTGCGCCTCGCCTGCAGGCCCCTACAGCCATGTGTACGTCACCATCGCTGACGTCCAGATCCACCAGAGTTCCACGGCCAACGCGAACGACGCCGGGTGGGTCAGCCTCACGCCGGCGCTGAAGTCAGCGCCGAAGCAGGTGGACCTGCTCGGCCTTGGAGGCAGCGGATGCCTGCTGGCGCAACTCGGTTCGAACACGCAGATACAGGCCGGGACGTACCAGCAGATTCGTGTCTATCTCGCGGCTGACTCGGTCAACGTTCCCGGCAACCAGTGCGCCCAGGGCAACAACTGCGTCGTTTACAACGGGCAGACCTACAAGCTGAACCTCTCCAGCGAAACGCAGACGGGCATCAAGATCCCCGCCGGACAGATCGCAGGCGGGCAATTCGTCATCAACCCCGGCGAAGTACGCGGCTTGAATATCGACTTTGACGCCTGTGCCTCCATCGTGACGCAGGGAGCGGGCGGCTTCCGCCTGAAACCGGTGCTGCACGCCGGCGAAGTTTCGCTCAGCGCTACATCCATCACCGGAACGATCGTTGACAGCGGGACGCAACAGCCGCTGCTCGGCGTGAAGGCCATCGTGTCCCTGCAACAGAAGGACGCAAGCGGAGTGGACCGCGTGGTCATGCAGACCACGCCAGACGCGACCGGGAACTTCATCTTCTGCCCGGTTCCGGCCGGGACGTATGACGTGGTGAGCGTTGCCGTCGGCGTCGCGGGGGCGAGCGCCAACGTAGCCTACGCGCCGACGGTCACCACCGGCGTCCAACCGGGCAACGCGCTGGGCAAGGTGCCGCTGATCGCGCAGACCGGAGCGAATACCCAGCAGGCCTCGATCACCGGCGCCGTTTCCACGACGAACAACAACACGGGCGCGGCGGCGGACGTCACCGTGTCGGCGCTCCAGACGATCAGCGTCAACGGAAGCAACGTGCTCTTCGTCGTTCCGCTCGCGCAGCAGCAGTCCTCCAGCGTGACGGTGACGACCGAGGCCGGAGCCGCGTGCGCTGCGGGCACAAATTGCGCTTCCTATACGCTTGCGGTCCCGGCCATGCAGCCGAACGTTGGAGCATTCGCCGCCGCGGGCACGACATACACGCAGTCCACGGCCACTCCGGTCACGTACACGGTTGACGCGCTCGCCTACGCTCCCAACAGCGGCGCCACTCCGATGTGCAACCCGTCCGAAGTGAAGGTCGCGACCTTGCAGGGCGGCGGAGTTCTGGCCGTCACGCCCGGAGTCACGGTCAACGCCACGGAAGCTTCGTTCACCGGATGCCAGTAGGTATTCCGCGCCTCACAGCAGAGCCCGCTCCGGCGGGCTCTTTTTCATGGTTATCGATATTTCCCACTATTGAACGAAAACCCGCTTTGGACGCGGCGTCGCCAGCAACATTGCTTGACACCCTTTGGGACCGGGCGCGTAATGCTGCCAATCATCCGGCACTGCTCTCGATGGGTGCCCCCGAGGAGTCTTGTATGAATAAGGCTGACTTGATTGACAAGATCGCCGGCGAAGCGGAAATCAGCAAGACACAAGCCGCAACCGCCATCGACACGCTGGTCGCAAGCGTAACCAGTGCGCTGAAGAAAGGCGACCGCGTAACCCTGGTAGGCTTCGGCACCTTTGCCGTTTCGCAACGCCGCGCTCGTAACGGCCGCAACCCGCAGACCGGCGCGACGATAAAGATCGCGGCGCGCAAGGTCGCAAAGTTCACGCCGGGCATCGAACTGAAGAAGGCCGTGAACAAGAAGTGAGCACGTTCTGTTCTGGCCACGGGGGCCGCCAGTCTGTGGCGCTCCGTGGCTTTGCCGTTTTTGGCCGATGAATTTGCAGCAAAGGCGGCAACCCGCTACTCTGTCCCGCTATGGCTAAACAAGTCCCAATGGGTGCCCGAGGCACCGCCGAAGAGCGTGTGCAGTTCGACAAGACGCTGACGGCGCACCATCACGAGCTGCCGCCCGTTTACTCCACGCCCGACCTGATCCGGCTGCTGGAGACCGCCGGCTTCAACGCCTTGAAGCCGTTTTGCGAGCCGGGGGAGATCTCGGTGGGTACGGCCATCCAGATCGAACACCGCGCGCCCTCCGGCATCAACGCCGTCATCAAGGCGGAAGCCGTCGTCGATTCGTTCGACGGCAAGTTCTACATGCTGCGGGTGCATGCCAGAGACGGCGAGCAGGAGGTCGGGCGCGGAACGATCACGCGTGCCATCGTCGAGACCGACAAGTTCCTGGCAAAACACGGCATCCCGAAGCCGTAAGGAATTCCTGCAACCGGACGTTCTCTGCAGCATCAAAGTAGTAGCAGCACGCGATGCGCTTGGCGCCGCGTGAGGTGATTACTCCGGACTGCCTGTGGGGGGCGTCCGGAGATTTTTTTGGAGTGACACGATGCTCGACATGTCGCGTAAGTGCGTGCCCTACACACCCGTTACGGCCCCGTTGCAGGACATGCGTATCGCGCTGGTATCGGCCACCGGCGTTTACCACGCCGATCAGCCGCCCTTCGCCGACCACAACGACGCCACGTATCGCGTCCTGCCGGCCGACGTTGACAGCTCGCAACTCCGCATCCGCCACGGCCATTACGACTCCAGCGAGGCCGAGCGCGACATCAACTGCGTCTTCCCCATCGACCGCCTGCGCGAACTCGCCGCCGAGGGACTCATCCGCGGAGTCTCCAACAAGCACATCGGTTTCAAGGGCGCTTCGACCGACCTCAAGCGTCAGTACGAGGAACTCGCTCCGGCCATTGCCACCGAAATCGAACGCTCGCAGGCCGATGCCGCGGTGCTGACCGGCGGCTGCCCGCTGTGTCATCGCGTGGTGGCGGTTGTTCAGAGAGAGATCGAAGCCAAGGGCATTCCGACCGTGCTGATCACCGTCCAGCCGAACGAGTCGAAATCAATGCGCCCGCCCCGCGCTCTCCACCCGGTCACGAATACGATGGGCCGCGTGCTGGGCTGCGCCGGTCAGGTCGAAAAGCAGCGCCGTGTGCTCGCCGCCGCCTTATCCCAACTAGAAGTGCTGGTCATGCCCGGAACAATCGTGGACTGGGAAACACAGGAATAGGGAGTGCAGGAAGAGACGGTGCCCCCACATCTGCTCGTGAAGCGAGCAAGTGTGGGAACGGAGGTGCGGTTCGCAAAAGACCTCGCTTCGCTCGGGTGCTTTGTTTCTAATGGTCGGTGCCCCACATCTGCTCGCGAAGCGAGCAAATGTGGGAACGGCGTAGCCGAAGAAGCTGGGAGGGCGGATGCACGCTCACACCCTTGCCGCGAGGTACTCTTCCACCTCTGTCCGATTGCCCTCGAACAGCAGGGCCTGCAATCCGGCCTGGAGCGCGCCCTGGATGTTGGGCATCTTGTCGTCGAGGAACAACGTGTTTTCCGGCCGCGATCCAAGCTCCGCGCAGCACTTGAGGTAGATCTCGCGGACGGGCTTCACCATCCCCACATCGCACGAGTACATCTGCACCTCGAACTCATCCAGCCAGCCGAACTTTCGGCGCATGTAGGCCAGCATCTCGGCCTGCATGTTCGACAGGATCGCCGTCCTGACGCCGCCGGCGCGCAAGCGGCGGGAAAGCTCGAGCATCTCGGGGTTGAGGTTCGTCCACTGCTCGTTGTCCCACTCGATGAGCTGCTCGACCTCGGCATCGGTTACATCTTTGCCGTTGTCCTTCGCCACCGCGCGCCAGTAGCCCGCTGCGCGGAACTCATCGCGGTCGTAGGCGTCGCGATGCCCCCAATACTGCTTCTGAAACAAATCCTGCGTGGCCCCGAAGAAGCCAGCAAGCCGATCCCACTGCGCCTGCGTGGGAGGCATGGACAGCACTTTGCCGTAATCGAAGATGACTGCCGTGACCGGTGCGTGAGACATGACTTCCTATCATGCACTAACCGCTGGGAGGACGCGAAGAGCTCCGGGCAAGTCTGGCGCGGCCGGGCCCTCGGCGGCAAAGCTAGCGGTAGAGCATCCAGATGCGCGCCAGCTCATACATGGCGACGACGATGCCAACCCCGAAGTAGAGATTGCGGGCGGTTTCCCGCTCCATCGCGCCGGGCAGCGTTACGCCGCGTTGGCGGAACATCGCCACCAGCGCTCGGTCCTGATCGGTGATGAAGTCGGCCAGGGGCTTGTGGAACAGAGCAATGAGCAGCCCCAGCAGCAAACGGGTAAATTCCAAAGTCACGCATTTAGCCTAGCGAACGATTGCCCAGGCTCCCATCCGGTGAATAACTTACGGCCAGAAGGATTTCATTCGCGGACCACCAACAAAGTCGGGATTTTGGGATCTTAAAATTTTCGGATCTAAGTTCGAAAAATCCCTAAATCCGACAATCGAAAATCTCAGGGCTTCTTTGTCTCTGTGCCTCTGTCTGCCACCTCCCGAACCCGCCCGCTCGCCGAGTGCTAGAATCGTCGCAACCCGCATGAATGTTGATCTGGAAAGACTGCTGTCCCTGCAAGAAGTCGACGGGCGTATCTCCGTGCTGAAGACGGAGATCGCCGCGCTGCCCAAACGCGTTCAACAGATCGAGTCGAAGCTGGCTTCGGCGCGCAAGCGAGTGGATGACGCGAAGGCCGCGATCAAGGCCAACGAGCACGCGCGCCGCAATTACGAGCAGGACATCCAGTCGGAGAACACCAAGGTATCCAAGTTCCGCGACCAGTCCAGCTCGGTCAAGACCAACGAGCAGTACAAGGCGCTGCTGCACGAGATTTCCTTCTCCGAGCAGGCCATCCGCGGGTACGAAGACAAGATTCTCGACGCCATGGTCGAGCTCGAGGCGCATCAGGCCGAACTGAAGGCCGCCGAGGCCGCGCTCACCTCCGAGACCGAGATCAACAACCGCGAAAAGGCTGAAGCCACGCAGCGCTCGACGGAGACCGAACGCGAGCTTGCGGCACTGGTCGCGCAGCGCAACGAACTCCGCGGCGGGATCGATGAAAGCCTGCTGGTCCAGTACGACCGCGTCTCCAGGGGGCGCGGCACGGGATTGGCCGAGGCTCGCGGCCAGCGCTGCATGGGATGCCAGGTGATGCTGCGCCCGCAGGTGTGGTCGGTGGTACAGAGCGGCGGCGTTCAGAGCTGCGATGCGTGCAGCCGCATCCTCTACTACAACCCCGAAAAGGCCGAACCCGCGCCGGCAGCAAGCAACATCCCGCAGGTCGAGCGCGACTGGCTGTTCCTTCCCGCGATGGGCGAGCACGGAGCCTTCGTCGTGCTGGTCAACAGCAAGGGCAACGCAACCATGAAGGCCTACGACGCGCTGACCGGCAGCGCTCTCGAGAAGCACACGGAGAAGGGCACGACGTACCAGCAGGCCTTCGCCGACCTGCTGCGCGACGGGCGCAACCTTTTCGTGGACGAGCCCGGCATCGAGGACAAGCACAAGGAACAGTTGCCTCCCGAGATCCTTGAAGACCTTCGCCACCAGATTCCCCGCAGCGCCGCTCGCGAATAGCAGCGCCGCAGAACACCGGAACAGGCCCTGAAACGCTCCGCAGACAATCCGCAGGTTACGATCACCCCGCGCGCGGTTTCACGTGTGCACGGCGGCCACCCATGGGTGTATCGCTCGGACATAAAGTCCGGCGCGGAAGCCGCGCCCGGATCGCTCGTCACCGTAGTGGACCACCGCGGAAAGCCGCTCGGGACGGCGCTCTACAGCAGCACCTCGCAGATCGCGCTGCGCATGTTGAACGCCAACGGCGTCTCCGACCTGCCGTCGCTCGTGCGCGAGCGCATCTCCGCGGCTGTCGCCTACCGTCGCGAGGTCGTGCGCGACAGTGATGCGTACCGAGTCGTCTTCAGCGAAGCCGATCAGCTTCCCGGCCTCATCGCCGACCGCTACAACGACGTGGTCACCTTCCAGGTGCTGACGCAGGCGATGGATCCGGAGCCTGTGCGCGCGGCGATCATCGACACCTTGCGCGACGAACTCCGGCCCGCAGCGATCGTCGAGCGCGTCGATCCGCGCATCCGCGAACTGGAAAGCCTGTCGCCGCGCGAGAGCAGCATCGCGTACCCGGCGGACGAGGGCGCGACGAAAACATCGACGGTTTTTTCGCTAAACGGAGTTCAGTTCCAGTACGACGCGCTCGGCGGGCAGAAGACCGGCGCGTTTCTCGACCAGCGGCAGAACTACGCCGCGGCCGAACGCTACGCGCGCGGGCGCGCGCTCGACATCTGCACCTACCAGGGCGGATTCGCCCTGCACCTGAATCGCGTGTGCGACAGCGTGACCGGCGTCGATGTCTCGCGAGCCGCGCTGGAAGTGGCCGACGCCAACCTGGCACTCAACGGCGGACGCGAGATCGAGTGGATCGAGGCCAACGCTTTCGAACTGCTCAAGGACTATTCGGCGGCAGGCGAGCAGTACGACACCATCGTTCTTGACCCGCCGGCCTTCGCGAAGACCAAGAGCAAGCGAGAAGACGCGCTGCGTGGATACAAGGAACTGAACCTGCGCGCGCTGAAGATGCTGAAGCCCGGCGGCGTGCTCGTCACGTGTTCCTGCTCGTATCACGTCGGCGAATCGGACTTCCTGGAGATGCTATCGGGAGCTGCGGTTGACGCGCACCGCACGATTCGCGTCATCGAGAAGCGCACGCAGTCGCAGGACCATCCGATCCTGCTCTCCGTCCCAGAGACGTACTACCTCAAGTGCGTGATCTGTTCGGTGCTGTAAGAGGATTTTCGGATTTACGAAATTCCGGCCGGATTGTCGAATTCGCAAACCGGCGCACTTTGTCGGGAGTAGCAATCCGACGATTCGAAAATCCGTCAATTCGAAAATATGGTGTCTACTGCTTGTCCTTCTGTAGCTCCCGATAGACCTCGCTCTTGCTCACGCCCATCTCTTTCGCGACGCGCTTCATGGCCTCGCGCTCGTCGACGCCTTCGGTCTTCATCAGCTCGCGGACGCGCTGGCGCGCGTTCTTCTGCTGCACCACGGGCGTACCGTGTTCGTCGGCCTTGCCGATCAGCAAGGTGATCTCGCCCCGCACCTCGTCGCGCCCTTTGAGTTCCGCCAATACGTCGGCCGCCGTGCCCCGCAGAAACTCCTCGTGCAGCTTGGTCACCTCCCGCGCCACCACCACGTGCCGGTTCGGACCGAGCACATCCACGATGTCGCCGAGCGCTTCGACGATGCGGTGCGGGGCTTCGTAGAAGATCTGCGTGCGCGGCGAACTCTTGATCTCCTCCAGCAACTTCCTTCGCTGGCCGGACTTCGTGGGCAGGAATCCGCTGAAACGAAACGCGTCGGTCGGCAATCCGCTCGCGACCAGCGCGGCGACAAACGCCGTCGCGCCCGGAATCGGGATGATCGGAATCTTATGCCGAACGGCCAGCGTGACCAGCCTGTAGCCGGGGTCGGAAATGCCCGGGGTTCCCGCGTCGGTCACCACCGCGACGGCCGCGCCCTGCTCCATGCGCATCACCAGTTCGGCGGCTTTCGTCAGCTCATTGTGCTCGTGGTAGCTGGTGGTGCGGGTGTCGATGCCGAAGTGATTGAGAAGCTTCTGCGTCTGCCGAGTGTCCTCGCAGGCGATCACATCGACCTTCTTCAATATGTTTATGGCGCGAAAGGTGATGTCTTCCAGGTTCCCGACGGGGGTGGCGACCAGGTAGAGCGCGGGCTTGCGGATTGCTTCCTCGGTAGGCATTGTGCGCGTAGGACGACATGGCGAGTTTACGACAGTTCGCGACAGGGTGCGGCTCCGGGGAATCCGCATCCCTACCGCATCCGCTCCAGATCGGGCCGAAATTGACCGGTTCTGCCCACAACCCTACAATCGGAGTAGAACCCGTCTTTTTGTGATTCTGGGGGAACCGCTTCAGTGCCTCTTTACGAATACCAGTGCAAGAGTTGCGGACACCGCTTTGAGAAGATCCAGAGCTTTTCTGACGCACCCGTGCGCACCTGTCCGCAGTGCGCCAAGGATGAAGTCGAGCAGTTGCTCTCCGCTCCGGCCGTGCAATTCAAGGGCTCGGGTTGGTACGTGACCGACTACGCCCGCTCCGGCGGACGCGCGTCGAACAAGACGGAGGCGAGCGCCTCCGAGACCAAGCCGGAGACCAAACCGGACGGCGGCAGCGGCAAGAGCGACACAAACTCCGGCTCGAAGTAAACGGCCGTTCAGTTCGAAAGCCGGCCACGCTGCGAACGTTTTTTGGGCTAGAACTCGTCGTCGCAGGCCACGGTCCCGGCAGCGACGTACCCGGTCCAGGCTCATGCCGCCAGGCAGAAGCGACGTACTCGGGCGGCGGACCAGCGTCATGAACAGGCGCAACCGTGTAAGAAATCTATTCCCCGGCGGCTCTCACGGCCGCAAAACCGCCAGTGCGCTGCGTCCGGCGAGGCACAGCCGGAATCCATAGTGCTGGGCCTGATTCTCACGGTTTTCAGTTTGCGAAATCTTGAGTATGCTAGTCGCCGATTTCTTTGGGAGCGAGCTAAACAGCGATGTTCAGGAGAGCTTTCAAACCCGGAGATCCAGTTCTAGAGGGTGGTGCCTACTGGGTGCACCACTACCGCCATCGTCTTGCTCATCTGGCCAAGGTGGCATTCGCCGTCTTCCCGACCTGTGAGACCTGTGGCGAACGCGTGCGCTATGAACCTTCTGCCGTCTCGTCCAGCCAGTGCCAATTGTTGCGCGTTGATCCGGACTTTCAGCACGCCGTCGGCAAGTACCCGGACCGCCCACACGCTTTCACGTAGAAATTCGATGCGGACCAAAGATTAAACCCGTGCCGAGGCACGGGTTTTTTGTCGCCGGACAACGGCTCAGGCAACGCCGGTCTTCGGGGGCGGAGCTGCCGGATCGTCTGTGCCTAACAGTTGCGAGGCATCCACCACGTCGTTGATTACGGGGCAGTCGCCCAGGATGGGCGCGCATCCGGGATCGGTCACCGCTTCCTTCTCGCGCTCGTCAAAGCCATTGGCCGTAAACTGCTCTTCCTCCGTGGACCCGGCAAGGGCTGTCACGCTCGACACTCCGCCGGCAATCACCTGCGTGACATCGTCGAAGTATCCCGTGCCGACGAACTGCTGGTGCTTTACGGCGCGATATCCGTAGTGGT
>DASPLH010000148.1:0-3415 GCA_035627675.1 Clostridia bacterium | reverse complement strand
GCCAGCGCTCCATGACGTACGGGCGCCCGTCGAACTCGCGCGTCTCCTTGCCCTCGGCGACGATGGTGCCCACGCCCGTGGGCGTGAAGAACGCGGGGATGCCGGCTCCCCCGGCGCGAATCCTTTCGGCGAACGTTCCCTGCGGCACAAGCTCGAGATCGAGTTTGCCGGCCAACACCATCTCTTCGAACAGCCGGTTCTCGCCGACGTAGCTGCCCTTGTGGCTGCGAATCTGTCCTTGACGCAGCAGCAGTCCGAGGCCGAAATCGTCAACGCCCATGTTGTTGCTGATCGTGTTGAGGTCTTTCACTCGCCGCTTCACCAGGGCGGCAATGAGGTTTTCCGGAATGCCGCACAGCCCGAAGCCGCCGACCATCAGCGTGGCGCCATCCTGGATATCGAAGATGGCCTCTTCTGCGTTCGCAAATACCTTGTTCATAGGGATGGTTGCGCAGGAGGCCCCACATGCCCCGAGCGACCGACGATTGTACTAGATGTGTGCTGGACGGCGAACCGGTGCTACCGGAACTTCGGCGGGTCCGTATCGTCCCTGACCAGTTCGGCGTCGGGGTCGAACTGCCTTGCCCGCGCAAACTCCTCGCGAAAGATTTCCGTGCCCAGAGCGGTGCGCAGCGCGGCGAGTTGCCGTTCGAGCCGTTCGATGGCTTCACCGAGATTTTCGCGATTGGCGGCCGAGATCTCCGCCCATACCTGCGGGTTGCTCTTCGCGAGCCGAATCATGTCTCGCAACGCGCGTCCGCTTAACTCGCGAAGCGCCGGTTCCTCGCCCACCGCTTCGCTGACGCAAGCGGCGAGCGCCGTTGAAAGAACCTGCGGCAGGTGACTCGTGTAGGCCAGAACGCGGTCGTGCGTTTCCGCAGTGGTGACCACCACACGCGCGCCAATTCTCTCCAGCCATGCGATGAATTCGCTGTGCACTCCCCGGCTCAACGCAGGATCGATCAGCGCATTCCGTCCGCCGGGAGGAGTGAGCACCCAGGGCGCATTTCGAAACAGGCCAGCGTCGGCGTGTTCCATGCCCGAGACTTCCTTGCCTGCCATGGGATGTCCGGGAAGGAATCGCCGGAGGAAGTTGGGCCCGAACACAGCGCCGGCCTCGGCTGAGATGTCGGCCTTCGTGCTGCCGGCATCGGTAATGAGAGCGCCTTCGGGAACGTGCGGCGCGATTTCGCCGAGCAGTTTGCGATTCGCCGCCACGGGAGCTGCGAGCACGACCAGTTGGCTCGACGACACCGCTCGCACACGGTCCTGTTCGGCGGCATCGATGGCCCCGCGACGACCGGCCACGGCGAGCACATCCGGAAAATCGCAGCCAACGATCGTGCCCTCGAAACCGCCCTGCTTCAGGGCGAGGGCGATGGATCCTCCGATGAGTCCGAGGCCGATCACCGTGATGGATTGGATCTTCATCTCACCGCGTTGTAACGGAACACTATCTGCGAAGGCTTGCCATCCTTCACTTTGATGAGTGAGGCTTCGAGCACGTCGGGCGACACGCGCCGGTATAGCAGCACGGTGCCTGTCCCGGTTTCCTGGAACCGGGCGCTCGCGGCATCGCTCTCCACCAGTGTGAATGTCTTCGCGACGTCTCTCTCTTCCCT
Organism: Clostridia bacterium; assembly: GCA_035627675.1. Lineage (GTDB taxonomy): Bacteria > Acidobacteriota > Terriglobia > Terriglobales > Acidobacteriaceae > DASPLH01. The sequence goes on along the minus strand of DASPLH010000148.1, from coordinate 1,793 downwards.
GCCCTTCAGTCCGCGATCGAAGTGCTTGAGCCTCAGCACGGGCCCCGAGGCTTCCTGCTCGAGCGCGAGGATCTCGTACATCTCGACCCTGCCGCCGGTCACCTCGCGATAGACGCCCATCATGTTGTCGCCGTCCGGCTTGCTCCAGAACTCCTCAACAGCGGTGCTCCCGACCTTGCCAGTCCAGTGGCCGGTCATGAAAGCCAGGTCGCCGAGCGTCTTTGGCGGCGTGTGGGAAGGAGCGGCAGGCGCGGTTTGCGCCGACGCGGGCAACATGGTCACGGCACATACGACAAGCAATTGCAGCAGAAGACGCATCGATCCTCCTTCAACGCAGCACAGATTCTTTGTCCCAAACCTGACCGCCGCACCGCACAACGGCGCGGCACCGAGCTAGGCGATACTGCGGCCGATGGCAGGAGCGATGGCGCGCACCTGGTCCATCAATTGCGCAAACTGCTCCGGATACAACGACTGGGCTCCGTCACTGAGTGCCTTCTCGGGGTTGGGATGGACTTCAATGATCAGTGCGTCTGCTCCGGCTGCCAGCGATGCGCACGTCATGGGCGCTACCTTGTCGCGACGGCCGGTACCATGCGAAGGATCGGCGGTAATCGGCAGATGCGAAAGCTTGTGCATGATCGGGATGGCCGCGACATCCATGGTGTTGCGCGTGTAAGACTCGAAGGTCCGAATGCCGCGTTCACACAGGATGAGGTCGTAGTTGCCGCCGCTCAGGATGTATTCGGCCGAGAGCAACATCTCCTCGTAGGTGGCAGCGATGCCTCGCTTCATCAGGACTGGTTTTCGGACCCTGCCGAGTTCGCGGAGCAGGTTGAAGTTCTGCATGTTCCGCGCGCCTACCTGGAGGATGTCCACGAAGGGCAACATCATTTCGATCTGCGAGTTTTCCATCACCTCGCTGATGACGAGCAACCCGTGCCGGTCGGCGGCTTCCCTCAGGAGCTTCAGGGCTTCCAGCCCCAGTCCCTGGAACGCGTACGGAGAACTGCGCGGCTTGAAGGCCCCGCCGCGCAACACGCGGGCCCCGCTGCGCGCGACCTGCTCCGCCGAGGCGAAGATCTGCTCGCGCGATTCGACCGAGCACGGCCCCGCCATCACGACGACGGCTGTGCCGCCAATCTCCAGACCGTTGGGAAGCTTGACGACCGTTCCCTCGGGACGGAAGGACCGGCCCGCGAGCTTGTAAGGCGAACTGATGCGATGAACGTGATACACGCCCGAAAGCATCTCGAGTTCGCGGGTATCGAGCGCCTGGGTAGCGCCGATCACACCGAGCACGGTCTGTCGCGCTCCGGTGGAGCGATGGACGGTAAACCCGAGCGCGACGAGCCGTTCGATTACGTGTTGAATTTGTTCTTCGCCGGCGGCCTCGGCCATTGCGACAATCATCGAGAACTTACCTCAGTCCTTCTCATGCATCTCCGAGCCGCGACTGGCCCGCTCCGGCACTCCGGCCTGTTCGAGTTGAATCTTCCGCATCACGTCGATAATGCGTTCGTACACTTGCAGCAGGTCCATGTCGGGCAGAGGACCGCTGTTCTTGCGGCGCACGTTGTCGAGTATCACCTGCTCTCGACGCGGCTCGTAGATGGGTAGCTCCTGGTCACGCTTCAACTGTCCAATCTGCCGCGCGCAGCGCGCGCGCTCGTTCAGGAGTTCGACTAGTCTTGAATCGATCTCATCAATGCGGGTTCGGAGAGCTTCGATGTCCATGGCGTCAGTCGCGCTGACTGCTCCACTGATCGATCATCGCCTGGCGTTGCTTGTCG
>DASPLH010000147.1:0-7099 GCA_035627675.1 Clostridia bacterium | reverse complement strand
GGAACTTGATGTTCGGATTGTGCTTCGAAAGAACCTTCGTGATCGCCGCCGTCAGTGTCGTCTTGCCATGGTCAATGTGACCAATCGTGCCAACGTTGACGTGCGGTTTACTGCGGTCAAATTTCTCTTTCGCCATTGCTCAGAGCTCCGTCTGGAATCGCGAGCGGCTGCTGCTCGCCTACTGCTGGGTTGCTGCCGCGCGGGGCTCGCGCCCCGCGAAATCCTTTGCTACTTGCCCGTGGTCGCCTTGCCCTGCACCTTGGCGACGATCTCTTCGGCGACGGAGCGAGGAGCTTCCTCGTACCGGCTGAAGTGCATCGAGAAGGTCGCACGGCCCTGGGTGTTCGAGCGCATGTTCGTTGCGTAGCCAAACATCTCGGCCAGCGGAACCATCGCCTTCACAACCTGCGATCCGGCGCGATGCTCAAGGCCCTCGATGCGGCCGCGGCGGCTGTTCAGGTCGCCGATGATCGTGCCCATGTACTCCTCGGGAACCACGACCTCAACCGACATCACCGGCTCGAGCAGCACGGGGCTGGCCTTGCGGGCTGCCTCTTTGAACGCCATCGAAGCGGCGATCTTGAAGGCCATTTCGTTCGAGTCCACTTCGTGATAGCTGCCGTCGTACAGCACAGCCTTCACGTCCACCATCGGGTAACCGGCCAGGACGCCGCCTTCCATGGCTTCCTTAATGCCGGCTTCGATCGGCTTGATGTATTCCTTCGGAACCGAACCGCCGATGATCGCGTTCTCGAACTCGAAGCCCTTGCCGGGCTCCTGAGCCTCGATGCGCAGCTTCACGTGTCCGTACTGGCCGCTGCCGCCGGTCTGGCGGATGTACTTGCCCTCGGCTTCCGCCTTCTTGCGAACCGTTTCACGGTACGCAACCTGCGGCTTGCCGACGTTGGCCTGCACATTGAACTCGCGCATCATGCGGTCGACGATGATCTCCAGGTGGAGTTCGCCCATGCCGCGGATGATGGTCTGGCCGCTTTCCTGGTCGGTGTGAACCCGGAACGTGGGATCTTCCTGCGCCAGCTTGCCGAGCGCGATGCCCATCTTTTCCTGGTCGCTCTTCGTCTTCGGCTCCACGGCGACCGCGATCACCGGCTCGGGGAACTCGATCGACTCGAGCACGACCGGCTTGTCGCTGTTGCAGATGGTGTCGCCGGTGGTGACGTTCCTCAGTCCCACGCAGGCGCAGATGTCGCCGGCAAGAACTTCCGTGATCTCCTCGCGCTTGTTGGCGTGCATGCGGAGAAGGCGGCCGATGCGCTCGCTCTTCTGCTTGCTGCCGTTCAAGATCGAGTCGCCGCTCTTCAGCGTGCCGGAGTACACACGGATAAAGGTCAGCTGGCCGACGAACGGGTCGGTCATGATCTTGAAGGCCAGCGCCGCGAACGGGGCATTGTCTTCCGCCGGACGCGCCTCTTCCAGGCCGGAATCAGGATTCAAGCCCTTGACCGGGGGAATGTCGAGCGGCGAAGGCAGGAAGTCAACCACCGCGTCGAGCATCGGCTGCACGCCCTTGTTCTTGAAGGCGGTTCCGCAGATGACCGGGAACAGCTTCATGGCGATGACGCTCTTGCGCAGCGACGCCTTCAGCAACTCGGGAGCAATCTCCTCGCCCTCGAGGTACTTCGACATCAGCTCGTCGCCCTCGTCGTTTTCAACGATGGTCTCGACGAGCAGGTGGTGCATGGCCTGGGCCTTCTTCAGCAGGTCGGCCGGGATTTCTTCGACTGAGTAGTCGGCGCCCATCGTCTCGTCGTGCCAGTAAATGGCCTTCATGGCGAACAGGTCGACGACGCCCTTGAACTTGTCTTCGTGGCCGATCGGCATCTGAATGGCGACCGGGCGGGCATTCAGGCGCTTGCGGATGGTGTCGACGGCGTGATCGAAATCAGCGCCCATCTTGTCCATCTTGTTGATGAAGCAAATGCGGGGAACGCCGTACTTGTCGGCCTGGCGCCATACGGTTTCCGACTGCGGCTCGACGCCATGCACGGCGTCAAACACCGCGACGGCGCCGTCGAGCACGCGCAGCGAACGCTCCACCTCGGCGGTGAAGTCAACGTGACCCGGCGTGTCGATGATGTTGATGCGGATGTCTTTCCAGGAACAAGTCGTCGCGGCCGACGTAATAGTGATGCCGCGCTCCTGCTCCTGCGCCATCCAGTCCATGGTGGCGGTGCCTTCATGGACTTCGCCAATGCGATGCAGGCGGCCGGTATAGAACAGAATGCGCTCGGTCGTAGTCGTCTTGCCGGCATCGATGTGCGCCATGATGCCGATATTCCTGCAGCGCTGTAATGGAACCTGTCGAGCCACTTCGATTTCCTTTTTCGTGTCATCGCGCCGGCGTGGGGCACCTGCGCTAGTTGGCTATCGTTGGAGCACCCTGCTCCGCCTGAGTGCGATGGCATCGGCGAGGCCCCAGGGACCTCGCCTGAATCCTGCTTACCAGCGGAAGTGCGCGAACGCCTTGTTGGCCTCGGCCATGCGGTGAACGTCTTCCTTCTTCTTCATCGCGGCGCCCTTGCCGTTGGCGGCGTCCAGCAGCTCGTTCGTGAGCTTGTCGACCATGCCCTTTTCAGGACGCTGGCGGCTGTAGCTGATCAGCCAGCGAAGAGCCAGCGAGGTGCGGCGATCGGGATTGACTTCGACCGGCACCTGGTAGTTCGCGCCGCCGACGCGGCGGGTCTTGACCTCAAGCAGCGGCTTGCAGTTCTCCACCGCCTTCTTGAACAGCTTCAGGGCGTCATCGCCGCCCTTCTGTCCGAGGTTCTCCATGGCCTTGTAGAAGATTCCCTGCGCGGTGCTCTTCTTGCCATCCCACATGAGGGCGTTGACGAACTTATTGGCCAGCGTGGAGCCGTAGATCGGATCCGGCATCGGCTCGCGCTTGGGGACATGTCCTTTTCTTGGCATCTTTTTCCTTTACCCTTCCCAGCCGGATCTCCCGGCGGTACTCCCGCACGGCTCCCTGTTGAGCCGGCGGGCGAAATCGAACCTGCGTTAGCTCTTCGGGCGCTTTGCGCCGTACTTCGAGCGGCTCTGTTTGCGGTTGGCAACACCGGTCGCGTCCAGCGTTCCACGGATGACGTGGTAACGCACGCCGGGAAGGTCCTTCACACGGCCTCCGCGGATCAGCACGATGGAGTGCTCCTGGAGGTTGTGTCCGACGCCCGGAATGTAGGTCGTGACTTCGATCCCGTTGGTCAGGCGAACACGGGCGACCTTGCGAAGAGCCGAGTTCGGCTTCTTCGGGGTCTGCGTATATACGCGGGTGCAGACGCCGCGCTTCTGCGGGCAGGCCTGCAGAGCAGGGCTGGCCGTCTTGTACCGGGGCGCCGTGCGGCCCTTGCGTACCAACTGATTAAAAGTAGGCACTCTTGCAGCTCCTTAAGTCATGCGGGCGCGAATCGCGCACCTGAAGCCCGCGAGCAACGCTCGCGTAGCTCCACATCACAGCAGCGCCGGCGGCAAAACACCAGCACGCTGCCGCTTTTACCCTTTCAAGGCTGGCCAAAATGCCTTCGGGCTTTCGGCCATACTTCCCCGCGCTAACTTCCAACGGGGAACGTGGGATTCCGTGATTTACCGGTAAGCGACGGTGGCACTCTGCTCCGCCTTTCGGCAGGAGGCACTCCGTTTCGCAACCGCGACCTGCATACCCCCTCGCATTTGCACGAGAGGCAGCGCAGGTACGTTTCAGCGAGGGAGCCCTAAACCGGATCGGGAACGATCCTTGGGCCTGACTCTACAACTCAGCCGACAACTTCGCCAAAGTAGACTCGCAGAACCGTTCTACTATAGCAACTCAGGCTGACAGCGTCAATCACGTACCGCGGGGAAACATCAATGTCCACCACGGTTTAACGATTGTAGCACTGCGGCAGGCGCGAACAGTGCGGTCCGGAAGGCGTCCCGGCACTTTTTCGGCCCGCCGGCGTGCGTTCCGGCGGCTTGCACGAACTTACCCCAGCTTCTAAACTGACGTTTTCCCTTCCACAATCTGCCGCGCGGGTGCGCGGGGAGGTTACATGCGGCGGTTCCCAGTATCGGTAGTCCTCTGCTCTTTTGCCCTTATCCTCGGAATGTCCGCGTGCGGCGGAGACAGCGATAACGCGCCCAGCGGCCCGGCAAGCGCCACGATCGTTCCGGCCAATCTGTCGCTGAACTACGGCGACGTCGGGCAGGTTACGGCCTCGGCACTGGACAGCGGAGGCACAGGCGTGCTGGCGGAGTTTGAGTACACCTCCAGCGACCCCAACCTCGTGCAGGTGTCGCCTGCGGGCGCGGTCTGCGCCGGCAAGTGGGACGCGAACTTCATCGTCTGCACGCCCGCAACCACCGCCGGCAGCGCCACGATCACGGCCAAGATCCTGCGAATCGACAAGTCGATCACAGCCACCTCCAAGGTCTACATCCACCAGAAGGTCGATACCGTCCAGGTGGCAGCGCCGGCCGCGGGCTGCATCTCGGTCGAGGAGACGGTCCAGTTGCAAGCCAAGGCCTACAGCAACGACACGGTGGTCTGCGGCGGAGCTACCCCTTGCGAGATCCCGGCCGACATCGTCGGACCCGCGACGTGGGGAGCCGTCGATCCAACGGTGGTCAAGTTCGACAACGCAGCCACCCCTGGGCTCGCCAAGGGAGCCATCCCAGGAATTACCCGCGTGTGGGCCAGTCTCGGACGGCTGAACAGCCCCTCGGTTCCCGTCAACGTTTGTCCCGTCACGCAGTTGACGATCACCGCCGGCGGCTCGACCAACGCGTTCTCCGTCGAGAAGGGCGGCACGAAAGCTCTGGTGGCCGTTGCGGTTGACAGCAAGGGGAAGACGCTGAGCTCGGTGCCGCTGTCGTACCTCAGCACGAACCTCTACGCGTTTACCAATACGGCGGGATCGACCTCGCTTACGGCCACGGCTACGGCAACGAACTCCGGATCCACGGGACTGTTGCTGGCCTCGTGTTCTCACCCGAACTGCAACAAGAACATGGCTGCCACCTTCAGCAACTTCGTGCAAGGCACCGTCACCGGCACGATGAACCCTCCCACGATCTACGCCGGCAGCACGCAGAGCACGAGCCTGGTCCCGATCGACGCTTCCAACGGCTCGCCGGGAACCGCAATCACGTTGCCGCGCGTTCCGAATTCGATACTCATCAACCAGCAGGGCAACCGCGTGGTCCTGGGTACGGACGGCGGTGGCGTGCTGATCGTCGATGTGTCGGCAAGTCCGGCTACGATTTCCAGCATGGATTCGGCGGCGAACGCGAAGGTCCTCGCGATATCCCCGGACGGCGCGAATGTCATCGCCGCGAGTTCTTCGGCGGTTTACTTCATCGATGCGATCAACAAGTTCCCGGTCGGAACGCAGAACATCTCGGGCGTGACCAGCGCTTCGTTCGCTCCCGACTCGCGTTTCGCATGGCTTTCCACGGGCGACACCGTCGCCTACGTGTGGGACGGCCAGAGCACGGCGCGCTCGGTTGACGCTTCCGGCGTCGTGAACAGCGTCGCGGTTCATGCCGGAGGACGCATCGCCTACCTGGCGCAACCGGGTGCGGTCACCGCGCGCGCAACCTGCGACCAGACCACCGACGTGGATTCGCAGACTGCCGGAACGCCCACGGTCGTCCGCGCCCTTCCAGACGGAAAGGGTGCGGTTGCAGTGGACGGCTCGGAGCTGGTGTTGATTTCGGATGCGAGCATTTCGCAGGCATGCCCGCCGGCGGTGAGCGAGTCGCGTTCGGCGATCAGCCTCGGCGGAGTGGCCGCGAAGCGCCTCTATGTCTCGCCCGACAGTTCGAAGGCGGTGGCGATCGGCGACAACGCAATCCGGCTGGCGAACCTGACCGGCGGAACGTCGGCGGCGGTGAACCTGACCGGCAGCGTGAATGCCGTGTATTCGGGTGCATTCACGTCGGACAGCCAGTCATTCTACGTAGGAGCCAGCGACGGGAACGTGCACCGCATCTCGCTCAGCAATGGTTCCGACGCACAGCAGATCAACCCCGCGTTGAAGAACCCGTCGGGAACTGCCGTGAACCCCGACCTGGTTGCGGTTCGCAGCAGGTAGCAACCTCCCGGCCACGAAAAAAGCCCTCGCTCAAGGCGAGGGCTTTTTGATTGTCGGCTTGTGCCGCGAGGGTCGTATCCGTGTCACCGCTGCCGGAAGAATTCATCGATAATGGTCGATGACTGTGCTCTCCAACCCCTCGCGGATTCGTGGCCGAAGGCGGTCGGGCACTACGCCGATCAGCGCCTCCACTGCCGTGTTCACCTCGACTTCTGTGCCGCCTTGTTCCCGCGTGTTTGCCTCGGCGCCCAACCTGGCCTTCTCGGCTACGTCGGCTCGCAGCAAACTTGGAACATACGCAAGAAGTTGGTCGAGCAGCCTGCGTGCTTCGCTGGACCAGATCATCGTGCACCTGCCGCGGAGGAGGTCAACACTCACCACAACGGCTATTCCATTCCCGTTGTTAAGGTGTACGCCAGATTACTTCGGTAATGGCGGGGAGCTACTTGCGGGAGTTCTTGTCGAGATCGCGCCCGACGCTGTCGAGCACGCCGTTGATGAATTGCACGGATTCGGGACTGGAGAAACGCCGTGCGATTTCCAGCGCTTCGTTGATGATGACCGGTCGCGGCGTCTTCGGGAAACCGAGGAACTCGGCGACCCCGGCGCGCAGAACGTTGCGATCCACGGCAGCCATTCGCTCCATGCGCCAGTTCTCGGCGTGCTTCTCGATGAGGCCGTCGATCTCTTCCGAACGCTCCATCGCGACCCGGAACAGGTCCTCGGCGAAGCCTCGAACGCCCTCTTCAAGATCCTTTCGTTCGGCCCAGAACGTACGCTCGACCTGCTCGCGCGATTGCTTTCCCATATCGGACTGGAACAGCATTTGCAGCGCGAGTTCCCGTGATTTCCTGCGTGTACCCATAGTCTCTTCCGGTCCTAACGACTGCCGTCCGCGCCCTGGCGTGCGACGTCCTTCTTCAGATTAGCCATCTCGACGGCGGCCATGGCTGCCTCGTATCCCTTGTTCCCGGCCTTCAAGCCGGCGCGGTCGATCGCCTGCTCGAGGG
>DASPLH010000146.1:0-4898 GCA_035627675.1 Clostridia bacterium | reverse complement strand
CGGCGCTCGTTCCAACGCTCGATGTGGCGCATCTTGACCCGGAGAACCGCGCCCTGAATCCCGTCCATGCGGGCATTCCAGCCAACCTCATCGTGGTAGTAGCGCTTGCCGCTGCCATGATTCCGGAGGCGGCGCATACGGGCGGCGACCTCGGCGTCGCTGGTCGTGACGCAGCCGGCGTCCCCGAACGCGCTCAGGTTCTTTGTCGGATAAAAGCTGAAGGCGGCTGCCTTCCCCAGGGCCCCGGCGCGGCGTCCGCGCCAGGCCGAGCCGAAGGCCTGGGCCGCATCCTCGATGATCATCAGGCCATGAGCATCGGCGATGGCCGAGAGCCGATCCATGTCGGCGCACTGTCCGTAGAGATGTACCGGCAGGATGGCCTTGACGTTCTGCGGTGGCAGCTTCTCGAGACGCTCCGCCAGCGCAGCGGGGTCCAGGTTGAGCGTCGCCGGATCGATGTCCACGAATACAGGGCGCGCGCCACACCGCAGGATGGAACTGGCCGTGGCGAAGAATGAGAACGGAGTGGTGATGACGCTGTCTCCCGGACCAACGCCGGAGGCTTGCAGCGAAAGCCACAGGGCATCGGTGCCGGAGGCGCAAGCCACCGTCTCGGAAACGCCGATAAACTGCGAAATCTCCTTCTCGAGCGCCGCGACTTCGTCGCCGAGCACCAGCTGCTGCGACTCGCAGACGCGGTCAATGGCCGCCTGAATCTCCGAGCGAATCGTGGCGTACTGCCGTTTAAGGTCGAGCATCGGCACGGGCGCTGCCTGCGCCTCGGCCACAAGGGAAGTATTCGATTTTTGGTCCATAAAAAAGCCTTCGCGAGGAACGGACGATTCTACCGTACGCCGTAAGGGTGGCGTGGGTTGTGCCTCACCGGCCGAGGACGCGCGCCAGCTGTGAGACAGGTCACATATACGTGTGATGGAAGTAATAATTCAGCCCTACGGACTAACATTACAGAAATATGTATTCAATACCTCAAAAAATATGTAATTCAGTAGTATGCCCGAGGGAATTTTCAACAGGATCCTCCTAAATCTCTGATTTCGCGGTAACTGTGGGCGTAGTAACTCTGGAATGTAAGTTGCTCCTCTGAGTAGGTTTTCCCCTAATCAGGTGGGTTCGCGAAGTTCCCGGGCAGGGAGCGAGGTGCGTCCTCACGATGTTCAACCCATTCATTCTAGGGAGCTACAAAAGTGAAGCCATACTCCATGTTTCGTTCCCTGGTCGTGCTGAGCCTGATGCTGACGATGTTGGTCGGCATCGGTCTGGCGCAGACCACCAAGGGCACGATCGCCGGCGTCGTTACGGACGCGACTGGCGCAGTGGTCCCGGGAGCTACAGTTACGGCTGCGGCTTCGGCAGGCGGTGAAACGCGCTCTACGGTTACCGGCAGCAACGGTGAATACCGCCTCGAGCCGCTTACGCCTGGCGAGTACGCTGTGACTGTCACAGCCCAGGGATTCTCGAAGACCAAGGTCGCCGGCGTCGTCGTCCGCACCTCGGTCATCACCTCCAACAACGTTCAGTTGAAGATCGCGGCCACGGGCGAGACCGTGGAAGTGATCGCCTCGGCCGACACCATCCAGACGGAATCGGGCGAGCTCTCGAAGACGATCCCCGAGACGGCCGTTCAGAGCCTTCCGTACGCCAGCCTGAATCCTTACTCGCTGGCAGTCACGCTGCCTGGCGTCTCCGCGGTCTCCAACCGTGACGACATGACGAACGGCAGTGCGTTCTCGGTCAACGGTCTCCGTCCCCGCTCGAACAACTTCCTGATCGACGGCTTTGACAACAACGACAACGGAATCGCCGGCCAGGCATTTCAGCCCACCAACGTCGAAGCGGTCAAGGAAGTTACGATTCTGACCAACTCGTATGCTGCGGAATTCGGCCGCGGCGGTGGCTCGGTGTCGAACCTCTCGTTCCGCTCGGGAACCAACGAATACCACGCCGCCCTGTGGGAGAAGTACGCCGGCGCGGGTCTCGACGCGCTCACTTCGGAAAACGCTGCGGACGGGTTGACCCGTGTGCCGCAGTACGTCAACAACATCTTCGGCTTCCGCATCGGCGGCCCGGTGTACAAGGACAAGCTGTATTTCTTCGGCACCTCGGAGTGGAACCGCTACTTCGGCGACCCGGGTGCCGCGCGCCTGTTGATTCCCACGCAGGCCGGCTACAACGTCCTGAACAACCTTGCTCAGGCCGGCAATACCAACGCTGCTCTGATCGTGCGGGCGCTTGGCGACCTGCGCGCGATCAATCCTTCCGCGAGTGTCGCGATCGGCGACCGCGCGGGATGCCCGAACTGCGCGGTGGAGTACGGCTTCTTTACCCGCACGGACAAGGGCAAGAGCCTGAGCCGTGAGTGGACGACGCGCGTCGACTACTCCACCAACAACGACAACGTTTACGTCCGCTACACCGATAGCCGCAACGACAGCAATCCCGACCTGTTTGCCAATTCGGGGGCACTGCCGTATGCCGATACGCAGCAGGGCGGACCGGCCCGCAACATGGGCGTCATGTGGGCACATACGTTCTCGCCGACGTTGATCAACGAGTTCCGTTTCTCGGGACAGCAGATCGACTTCGCGTTCTCTCCGACCGACGCCACGCTGGCCAACCCTCTGGCGACCACGCCGACGATCACGCTGGCCAACTCGCTGGGCTTCTTCTGGGGCGGTTATTCCCAGGCGCTGTTCCCGCAGGGACGCGGCCACAAGACCTTCCAGTTCCAGGACGCGGTGATGTGGAGCAGTGGTACGCACACCATCAAGATGGGTGCGGATCTTGCGATCCTCCTCGTTCAGGACAAGGTTCCGTTCAACACTTACGGAGTCCTGGACGTGACGGGCGGCGGCGACTGCTCGGCGATCGGACTCGCCACCTGCACGGACCTGGCGAACTATCTGGACGGCTTCAGCGGCACCCGCGGTACGTTCGCGAAGGCCTTCGGCAACCCGCGCCAGAACATCGGCACGAACCAGCAGGCCTACTACTTCCAGGATAGCTGGAAGGTTCGCTCGAACCTGACGCTCGACTACGGCATTCGCTACGAGTATCACCCGTTCGACGCGCTCAACAGCCTTCAGTATCCTGGCATCGATCGCGAGACCCTTGCGACCGACAGCCTCACGACCCGCAGGGAAGTTCGTGCGGACCGCAACAACTTCGCTCCCCGCTTCGGCTTCGCCTATACGCCGAAGTTCTGGCAGGGCCTCTTCGGTGAAGACAAGACCGTCCTTCGTGGCGGTTACGGCGTGTTCTACGACGCGTTCTTCACCAACATCAGCAACAACGTCGCGTCGTCGTCGCCGAACGCGATCAACTACAGCCGCACGGCCGATCAGTCCGCCGCGCAGCCTGGCGGCCGCGGTTACTTCAACCCTCTGGACATGATTGCGAGTGCCGCTCCGGTTGCAAGCCTGAGAGCCGCTATCACGTCCGTCGACACGAAACTCGTGAATCCGATGATTCACCAGTGGAACGTCAACGTTCAACGCGAACTCCCGTTGCAGTTGAAGGCGGAAGTCGCTTACGTCGGCACCCGCGGTGAGCGTCTCTGGCTGAACGAGCAGCTCAACCCTGTGAACCCGGCTACCGGCACGCGTGAAGTAGCGACCCGCGGTTCGATCGTTGTTCGCAGCAACCGCGGCGACTCGGTCTATCACGGGCTCCAGACCTCGGTATCGCGCAGCGTCGGCTTTGTTCAGGTTCGCGGCAGCTATACCTGGTCCAAGGCCATCGACAACCAGTCGGAAGTCTTCCTCACCAGCGGCGGGGCAACCCGTTGGCAGGATGTGAAGAATCCCCGCAGCGATCGTGGCGTTTCGGCGTTCGATCGCACGCACCGTGCCGCAATCAGCTACGCAGTGGCTCCTGCTTCGCCGTGGAAGAATGGCGTGCTCGGGGCGATCTTCGACGGCTGGATGACGACCGGCGTGCTCACCTTCGAATCCGGAGCCCCCGAAACCATCTACTTCGGCGGCTACGATCAGAACGGCGATGGTGAAGCCTTCAACGATCGCCCGAGCTACGGCAACCCGGCAGGACAGTACCTGCTCGGCTACACGGTCGATGGCACCACGTTCCGCGAGTGGAACAGCGATGCCGTTATGCCGCGTGAGTCGTTCCAGTATCTGTACATCGACGGTCAGAACGGCAACATCGGCCGCAACAGCTTCCGTTACCCGGGTACGATCGGGTTCGACGCGACCATCGCGAAGTCGTTCAAGATTCGCGAAGGACACCGGATTGAAACGCGTATGGACGTTTACAACGCGTTGAACCATCCGAACCTTGGCGTCAACGGATTCGACGGCGAGATTACCAGCGCGACGTTCCTGAACGTAGAGAACACGCGCCGCGGTGGTCGTAGCCTGTTGCTGCAACTCAAGTACGAGTTCTAAGCCGAAGTCAGGCTATCCAACTCGGGCGGGGAGGCCGAACGGCTTCCCCGCTTTTTCTTTGCAAGTAGATCCAGCCAGTCACGCGGACAGTGCTTCGGCCGTCCCTAGTTGAAATTCGGCTTGCGAACAACTATCGTTGTGCGGTTCGGCAGCAGGCCGCGCGAGGACTATCTCTGCGGCTTTCGCCTTTGGTGCTGCCGGCCATTGCCTCTGTGCTCCTCGAGAACGCATGAGATCACGGTGGCCATGCAGATGTCGGCTGTTCTGACCCAAAAAGGAGAAAATATGGAACCGGCGCAGAACATTCAGGATTCCTTCCTCAACACCGCACGCAAGGACAAGGCCGTCATCACCATCTACCTTCTCAGCGGGGTGAAACTGTCCGGACGCATTCGCTCGTTCGACAAGTACTCGGTCGTACTTGAAACGAACAACCAGGAGCAGCTGATTTTCAAGCACGCGATCTCTACGGTGGTC
>DASPLH010000145.1:0-13182 GCA_035627675.1 Clostridia bacterium | reverse complement strand
CTGCGACAAAAGATGGAGTAGCGGTCATCAGTGCAGGTCCAACTGGTGTACCAGTTGAGTGCACCAGACAGGCGATCCCCGTGAAAGAGATCGCCGCTGCAACCAGAAGCGTGTTTCAGACTCAGCAAGGGCGCGTAATCGTCCTCGTCGGAATGTCCGATCCACGATAGTGAACGAGAAATCGCCTACCGTACGTTTCCGCGGTGAAACTCTGAAAGCGAATGGCTCACCACAAAGGACACGAAGGGGCACGAACGGGCGAGCGGTGAATCACCGGGCGCACCGCCGGATTCTGGCGACCCTCGCTAGCAACTGCCGACCAGCAACTGACGCCCTTCCACTCAATCCTTGCCGCCCTGAATCGCCATCCCGTATCATCGAGGCATCATGAATGTCATTACACGGCCCCCTCATCTGCGCGAAAAGGGGCAGATCATGTCGGCCTCCGAGATCGAGCGCACCCTTGTACGGTTGGCGCACGAGATCGTGGAGAAGAACAACGGCATCGGCAATCTCGGACTGGTCGGCATCAAGCGCCGCGGCATTCCGATCGCCGAGCGCCTGGCGAAGCACATCGAGCGCATCGAGAAAGCTCCGGTTCCGACCGGGACGCTCGACATCACGCTGTATCGCGACGACCTCTCCACGGTTGGCCCGAAGCCGGTCGTGCAGCCCGCGCCGATGGAGTTCGACATTGTCGGAAAGGACATCGTGATCTGCGACGACGTGCTCTACACCGGCCGCACGGTCCGCGCCGCGCTGGACGCGCTGTTTGACCACGGGCGCCCGCGTCGCGTGCAACTGCTGGTTCTGATCGACCGCGGACACCGCGAACTGCCGATCGAGGCCACGTTCGTTGGACGCCGCGTGCAGACCAGTGAGGTCGAGATCATTGAAGTCAAACTGCAAGAGACCGACCAGTTAGAGAAGGTACTGTTGGTTGAACGCGAAGATGTGAACTCCTAGCGGCGACCGGGTCCGCAAGCCGGCCCGCTTCGCACACAGGACCACTTAATGCCCGCCAAGCCCCGATCACTCCTCGGGATCGAGCCTCTCAGTTCCCGGCAGATCCTTGATTTCCTGGCCTCGGCCCGGAAGATGAATCCAGCGCGACCGTCGAACAAGCTTCGCGGACGCCGAGTCGCTCTCCTTTTCTACGAAAACTCCACAAGGACGCGCGTCAGCTTTGAGATCGCCGCGAAGGCGCTTGGAGCATCGACGGTCGTCATCCACACGTCCTCGTCAAGCGCCGAGAAGGGCGAGTCGCTGAAAGATACCGGCCTGACGCTGCGTTCGATCGTGGACGCGATTGTGGTGCGGCATCCTTCGTCGGGCTCGCCGAACCTGCTGGCCCGCATCCTCGACATTCCGATCATCAACGCCGGAGACGGCATGCACGAGCATCCTTCGCAGGCGCTGCTCGACGCCTTCACCATCCTTGAGCACAAGAAGACGCTGAAGGGGCTGAAGATCGTGACGGTCGGCGATATCTTCCACAGCCGCGTGGCCCGGAGCGACGCCATCCTGTTCTCCAGGCTGGGCGCGCAGTTGACGCTTTGCGGGCCGGAGATTCTGCTGCCCGACGCGGCGGCACAGCTCGGGCCGGGCATACGCATCGAGCGCGATATGGACAAGGCGGTCGCGGGCGCTGACGTGGTGATGATGTTGCGCGTCCAGCAGGAACGCCTGTCGGGCATGAAGATCAACGTGGACGAGTACGTCAGCCAGTATCAACTCACGGCCGCACGCATGCGGCTGGCGAAGAAGAACGCCATCATCATGCATCCCGGGCCGATGATCCGCGGCATGGAACTGACCGACGAGGTGGCGGACAGCCCGCAGTCGGTCGTGCTGGAGCAGGTATTGAACGGAGTGAAGGTGCGCATGGCAATCCTGGCGGCGCTGTTGGGAGGCAAGCGATGAGCGAGACGCTTCTGATCCGGGGCGGTCTGCTGATCGATCCTGCGCAGCGCATCGAAGAGCCTCGCGACCTTCTCATCCGGAACGGGAGCATCGCGGAAGTCGCGAAGCCGGGCACGCTGAAAGGCGCGGACAAGGTTATCCAGGTCAAGAACCTGGTGGTTGCGCCCGGATTCGTGGACCTGCACGCGCATCTGCGCGAGCCGGGGCAGTCGCACAAGGAAACGATTGCCACCGGGACGGCGGCGGCGGCGGCGGGCGGGTTCACGTCGGTGTGCGCCATGCCGAACACGGCTCCGGTGAACGACTCGCCGGCGATCACGCGGTGGATGCGCGATCCCGAACGCGGCGCCGTGGTCAATGTGTTTCCAATCGCGGCGGCGACCGTGGGCAGCGCCGGCGAGAAGCTGAGCGACTATCGCGAACTCGTGGCCGAGGGAGCGGTGGCCGTCAGCGACGACGGGCGCCCGATCCTCGACGACAACATCATGCGTGATGCGTTGTCGGCGGCGGCTCGCCTCGGCATCCCCGTCATTCAGCACGCGGAGGACACGCGGCTGACGAAGGGCTCGCCGATGAACCTCGGCGCGACGTCGTTCCGGCTCGGACTGCGCGGGCAACCGCGCGAGGCCGAGTGGAAGATCGTGGAGCGCGACGTCCGGCTGGCGCACGAGACCAAAGCCGCGTTGCACGTGGCCCACATCTCGACCTTGGAGGGACTCGACCTGGTTCGCCTGGGCCGAAAGGCGGGGGCGCGCGTCACGGCCGAGGTATGCCCGCATCACTTCCTCTTCACCGAGGAAAACTGCACGGACTACGACACGCGCTACAAGATGAATCCTCCGCTGCGCACGGCCGCCGACCGCGAAGCCATGCTGCAAGGACTGCTGGACGGCACGGTGGACGCCATCGCGACCGATCACGCTCCGCACGCGCTGTACGAGAAGGAAGTGGAATTCGACCGCGCGATGTACGGCATTACCGGACTGGAGGTTGCGTTCGCCGCGGCGGTTACCGAACTGCACCGCAGGCGCAAGGCCCCGCTGAGCCGCGTCATTGAACTGCTGACGACGAATCCGGCGCGAATCGTGAACCTCGAAGGAAGGGGCACGCTGGCGAAAGGCTCGATTGCCGACATTACGCTGATCGATCCGAAGGCGCGCTGGAAGTACGACGTCCGCAAAACCCGCTCGAAGTCGCGCAACTGTCCGTACGACGGCATGGAATTCCACGGCAAGGTGGTCGCTACCATCGTCGGCGGACGGGTCGTGTACGAGGGATAGCTGGCCACGGATTGGCACGGATGGACACGGATCACCACGCTCCAGGTCCGATCCGTTCCAATCGGTGTTAATCCGTGGTCGAGCGCCTTGACCGCTGCTACTCTAAGTCTGCGGCCCATGCAGATTCTCGATTCCACCCTTACGTCGGTTTTCCAACTCAGCAGTTTCCGTCCCCGGCAGCGCGAGGTCATCGAAGACGTGCTCGCCGGCCACGACGTGCTGGCCGTGATGCCGACTGGCGCCGGCAAGAGCCTGTGCTTCCAGCTTCCGGCGGTGGTTGGAAGAGGACTGACACTCGTCATCTCTCCGCTGATCTCGCTGATGGCCGACCAGGTGCGCCAACTGCGCGCGCTGAACATCCCGGCGATGCTGCTCAACAGCTCGCAATCCGGCGAAGAGGCGACTGAAGCACTGCGGTTGTTGCATCAGGGCTTTGCGGGACTGCTCTATGTCGCGCCCGAGCGTTTCTCGGCGCCGTCGTTCCAGCGCGTGCTGCCCAAGCTGCGTCCGAAGCTGTTTGTCATAGACGAAGCGCACTGCATCAGCAGTTGGGGACACGACTTCCGTCCGGAGTACATGCGGCTCGCGGAGATCCGGCGCATGTTGGGCGAACCGGTCACGATGGCGCTCACGGCGACGGCCACGCCGCAGGTACGCCGCGACATCGTTACCCTGCTCGGCCTCAAGCAACCACGCATACACGTCACGGGATTCGACCGGCCGAACCTGACGTATTCATCCCGCCGTTTCGAGAAGAGCGCGCAGAAAGATCCGGCGCTGTTGCGCTTCCTCGGCACGAGGCAAGGCAGCGGCATCATCTACTGCTCTACCCGGCGCGCGGTCGAAGAACTCGCGGCATTGCTGGAAGACAAGTTCGCGGATCGCGAGGTCTTCGCCTATCACGCGGGGATGACGCAGGCGGCACGGGCGAAGAGCCAGTCACGCTTCATGCAGGCCGAAGACGGCATCGCGGTCGCTACGAACGCGTTCGGCATGGGCATCAACAAGCCGGATATCCGCTTCGTGGTGCACTACAACCTGCCCGGCAGCGTCGAAGCCTACTACCAGGAGGCGGGACGCGCGGGACGCGATGGCCGCCCGGCGCACTGCATCCTCTACCACTGCGGAGCCGACCTGCGCACGCAACGGTTCTTCATCCAGACGATCGGCGATAACAACCCGGCGCTCTCGCTGCCGGACATTGCGCGCCTGCGGCGTCATGCGGAAAGCAAGCTGGAATCCATGCTGGGCTTCGCGTCGTCCGATGTGTGCCGACGGCGCCAGATCCTCGACTATTTCGGCGAGAGCACGGCGGTGCGTGACTGCAGGTGCGATGTATGCGAGCGCGGAACGAACCATCGCTACCAGCCCGATCCGGAAGCTGTTCGCAGATTGAGAGCGACGGAGCAGAAATCCAGCAGCAAGCCGCGTGCGCTCCGCTCGGCGGCACAGGCGAGCACGTCGCTGACGCTTGACGCCGGAGCAAAGCAGCGGTTCGAGCGGCTCAGGACGTGGCGACTGGAGTTCGCGCGAGAAAAAGGCTGGAAGGCGTTCCGCGTCCTGCATGATTCCACGCTGATGGAGATCGCCCGCCTGCGGCCCAGAACGCTGAAGGAACTCCAGACGATTGCCGGGATCGGGCCGAAGAAGGCGGAGGAGTTCGGAACCGCTATATTGGCTGAACTACAAAGACATCCTTAACCACGGATTGGCACGGATTCACACCGATAAGACCAATCCGGATAGACCAATAAAAAAGTTGAGGCGCCCGCTGAGGGCGCCTCTCGTGTTTGATTCTCGTTTCCGTCGAGAACTACTGGATGATCCCCATGCGCTTGCCGACCCGCTTCAGCACTTCGAGGGCCTGCGAGAGCTGACCGTTGGTATGCGCGCCGGTGACGATCGTTCGCACGCGCGCCTTGCCTTCCGGCACGGTCGGGAATGCAATGCCGGTGGCGAACACGCCTTCCTCGAACAGCGCCTTGCTGAACTCCATCGTCGTGCGGCCTTCGCCGATGATGATGGGCGTGATGGGAGTCTCGCTGGCCGGAGTGTTCTGTCCGCCGATGTTGTAGCCGAGCACACCGAGCTCTTTCTTGAAGAAGCGCGTGTTGTCCCAGAGCCGCTCCATGTGCTCAGGCTCGTTCTCGAGCACGTCGAAGGCGGCGATGCAGGTGGCCGCGACTGACGGCGGGTGCGAGGTCGAGAACAGGAACGGGCGTCCGCGGTGGTAGAGGAACTCGATCAGGTCGCGGGTGCCGCAGACGTATCCGCCGAGGGCTCCGATGGCTTTCGACAAGGTGCCGACCTGGATGTCAACGCGGCCGTGCATGCCGAAATGATCGATGGTGCCGCGCCCCTGGCGTCCGAGCACGCCGCTGGAGTGCGCATCATCGACCATCATGATGGCTCCGTATTTCTCGGCCAACTCGCACAGCCCAGGGAGCGGGCCGATGTCGCCATCCATTGAGAAGACGCCATCGGTAATCAGCAACTTCTTTCCGGGCTGGTCCTTCACGCTCGCCAGCTGCTCTTCGGCGTGCGCGATGTCCTTGTGGCGGAACACCAGGATCTTGGCGCGCGAGAGACGGCATCCGTCGATGATGGACGCATGGTTGAGCTCGTCGCTGATGATGAAGTCTTCTTTGCCGAGGATCGCCGAGACTGTACCGGCATTCGCGGTGAAGCCCGACTGGAAGACGACGCAGGCCTCGACGTTCTTGAAGCGCGCGATCTTCTCTTCCAACTCCATGTGGAGCTTCATGGTGCCGGCAATGGTGCGCACCGCGCCGGAGCCGACACCGTACTTCTTCGTTGCCGCGAGCGCGGCCTCGCGCAGCTTGGGGTGCGTCGTCAGTCCGAGGTAGTTGTTGGACGCGAGATTGATGACCTGCTTGCCGTCGAAGTGGCAAACCGGCGCCTGCTCGTCGTCGAGCACGCGGAGCTTGAAGTACGTTCCCTTCTGCTTGAGGGTGTTGAGTTCGTCGGAGAGAAAAGAGAGCGGATTGGTGCGAGTGGCAGCAGTTGGCATCAGAGCACCTTGCGTGAGGATCGTGACCGGATATTTTAGCGCGCCGGGTGCGTGCCGTCCCTGCGGGACTCCGTTCTAATCGCTCTGTTTCCCCAGCACTCACGTGCTGGGCTACAACCGTTCCGCGCCTGCGGCGCTGGCGCGCGGGCAATTCCCCTTTGCGTGCGGCGCTGGGTGCGGGCAGTTGTCCAAGCCTGCGGCACTGTGCGGCATGGCATCGAAGCCGGATGGCATCCCCCGCATTCTTATTCCCTACCCTTGGCGCTGGATCGAGCACTGAGGCAAAGTCGCGAAGCGACGGCATAGATTAGCCCAGCACGTGAGTGCTGGGTCGGCAGCGCGCCGGATCGAGTCCCGCAGGGAACGGCACTCAGTCGAACACGTCAGCCGGATCAAAATGAACGCCCGACTTCTCCAGCAGCGCAACGAACTCATCATGGAAGCCGCGCTTGCTGTGGTGCGCTGCCTGGTTTTCGACGTAGGCTGTAACGGCGGCGAGGTTGGATGCAGACACGCTGAAAGCCCCATACCCCTTCTGCCATCCCGGCCACGAACCTGCCTCGCCCAGCCAACGCGAAGAGTTCGCTTTGAGTTTCTGGACGGCCTCAGCCAGTGGCATGTTCGCAGGGAGCGAAAGAAGGATGTGCACGTGGTCGCGCGTCCCGCCGATTGCGATAGCACGGAGGCCGATGTTCTTCGCGGTTCCGCGCAGGTACGCCCAGAGCTTCTCCGGATCGACGATCGTGCTGGATCGATCTTTCGTCGAGAAGACGCAATGGAAGATCGAAGACGTGTACGTGTGGCCCATGTGCCGTCCCTGCGGGACTCTGTCTTTTGTCTCACTTCTTCCCAGCACTGACGTGCTGGGCTACGACTGTTCCGCGCCTTCGGCGCTGGTTCTCGGCTTATTCGCGTTCTGCGCTGTTGCTGCGGAATTCGGGTTGCGCGCGGGCGCTTTGCGCTAACTTCTACGGATCGCACCAACCGGTCCACATTGAGCTTCACAGCCCAGCATTGTGCTGGGCCCGTCATTGTTCTCGGCGAACTTCTACTTCACTCCGTTCGGGTAGAGCAGGATTTTGCTGGCCTTGCCGGAGTTGAGCATGTCCATGCCCTTGTCGAAGTCCTTCATCGCCATGCGGTCGGTGATGACCGGGTGAAGGTCGAGCTTGCCGGCCTTGAGCAGCGCGGTCATCTGGAACCAGGTCTCGTACATCTTGCGACCGTTGATTCCCTGCACGACCGCGCCCTTGAAGATGATGTCCTTGGCGAGATCGAACTCGATTGGCTTGGAGGGGATGCCGAGCAGCGATGCGCGGCCGCCCATGCGAAGGATCCTGAATCCGGTCTTGATCGCGTCCGGGTGACCTGCCATCTCCAGCAGCACGTCAACGCCGGCGCCGTGGGTCTGGTCCATGACGATGGAGTACACGTCGTCCTTCGAGGGGTCGAGGACGAAGTCGGCCTTCATCTTGCGCGCGATTTCGCGACGATACTCGTTGACCTCGATGGCGAACACTTGCGTCGCTCCGCACGCCTTGGCGACCGCGATCGAGAACAGCCCGATCGGGCCGCATCCGGTAATCGCCACGGTCTTGGCCGCAATGTCGCCCGCAAGCGTAGTGTGCACGGCGTTGCCCAGCGGATCGAGGATGGACGCGTATTCCTGAGGGATGGCGGGGTCGAGCTTCCAGATGTTGGTTTCGGGGATGGTGACGTATTCGGCGAACGCGCCGTTGGCATCTACACCGAGGATCTTGACGTTCTGGCAGATGTGCGCCTGGCCTGTTCGGCACTGGAGACACTTGCCGCAGTTGACGTGCATCTCGGCCGAAACGAAATCGCCTTCCCTGACCGTGGTGACTTCATCGCCGACGGCAGCGACTTCGCCGCAGAACTCGTGGCCGGGAATGAGCGGCGGGTGAATGCGTCCCTGCGCCCATTGATCCCAGTTGTAAATGTGGACGTCGGTTCCGCAAACCGACGCGACCTTCACCTTGACGAGAACATCTGTCGGCCCAAAGGCGGGTATCTTCACCTCGCGAATATCCGCTCCGGCACGAGCTTCGGGCTTCACTACGGCCAACATTGTGTCGGACATGAGAGCGCTTTCTCGCCGCGCAGAGCGCATTGCGGCGCTAAATGGAGATAAGGAAACTCCGTATTCTAGCACCGGGGGGAAAGTAAAAAGTGTGAAGCGAGAAGGGTGAAGTGTGGACTGCGCAACCCGGACATTCACTTCGGAACCAAAGATTGATGAACCATAGAGAGAGCGTTCAGGAGTCGCGACGGCATCGCACGTCGAGCAGCAGAAACGAACTTTGCTATTGACACGTCCTGCAACTCACCACAAAATCTTGTACCAGCACATGCGCCCATCCCATGGATGGGAACGGCGATGCAAATCAGTGGGCCCAAATTCGAAACCTTCGATACAAGGGAGAAGGTTCCAGGAGGCGCACAATGCCGGTGAAAAAGAAGGCCGCGAAGAAAACCGCTAAGAAGAAAGCGAAAAAGTAACGGCCCCATCGGACCTAGGCTAGAGTCTCCGCAATGTGCGGAGACTTTTTCGTTTGCTGCGCAAACATCAGGGCGTGCCCGTGGGCGCGCCCTTCGCGTTGCATCCCGAATCTACGGAGTGGGCTCGCGGCCCTCGCAGTTCCATCCCTTACCTGGCTCCGGTCCCGGCGGAATATTGTCAGGCGTGAATGGCGGATACATCTCCAGATAGCAGTTCACCAACCCGTCAACCGGTTGCTTGTTGAACGCGGGCGGCGTGAGATAGGCCGGCCTGGTGAAGTCGAAGAACTCGAGCATGTCGTCGGCTTCGGCGTCGCGCTGGGTCAGAGGCGCGAGTCCGAACCGCGTCTGGATCAGCTTCAGGATCGACGTAAACTCGCGGTTCCTGTGCGAAACGAATCCGGGCTTCACCCACGGCGAGATCACCAGCAGCGGGACACGGAACCCGCTGTAGGTGAAGTTGTCATAGCGGCCTATATCGCCATCTCCGAATACAGGGTTGATGCCGTCGGGATTCGAGACCGGGTACGGAGGCACGTGGTCGTACAGCCCTCCGCCCTCGTCGTGGGTGAGGATGAAGACGGAGCTTGGCCATGCCGTGCTCTTCATCAGCGCTTCGATCAGTTCCTGCGCGCGGGCGATCCCGTACTGAATGTTGTTGGCCGTGTGCTCATCGAGCGCCAGCTTGGCGGCGTGTTCGATGAAGACCACCTGCGGCAGGTCCTGGTCGGCCGTGGGACGCGACAGCACCTCATAGTATTTCGACAGCGGAACGGCGTTCTCCTTGTACTTATCCCAATCGCAAGTCGGGCAGCCCTCCGGCTTGGTGTAGTACGCGAGGTAAACGCTGTCATCCTGGTAAACGTACCACCAGGAGATTCCGGCCTCGCTGAGGCGGCGGAAGATCGTCGGCGCTTCGGACGGGAACGGATCGCCGGGGTCGTTCATGCCAGCCGATGTTGCGCCCATGAGGAACGCGCGGTTGACAATCGTGCCTGACATTGCCGACGAGAAAAAGCGGTCGCTCGTGGCGAATGTAGCCGCAAGCTCGTAGTAGTAGGGGATGTCTGTGTGATCGTAGTAGCCCATCGTGCGTGTGCACTCGGGGTCTCCGAAGTTGGAGCGGATGGAGCACTCCTCCTGCCGCATCCAGTTGTCCATCCTGAACTCGCCGTCCTGGAAGTTGGCGTAGAAGTGGCTCTCGTTCCATGAGGGGCTGAGCAGTTCGGTGACGACCGTCCGCTGGTGGAAGGGCTTCACTTCCTTGCCGCTGAAGGTTCTCAACACGAGGTCGGGGTTGAGCCCGTCGATCTCGTTCGGCAGGCCCTTCGATTCGCGATACCTGCCGAGCATGCCGAAGTAGTTGTCGAACGACCGGTTCTCCTGCACGAAGAAGACGATGTGCTTGAGGTTTTCCAGCCCGTTCGCCCCGCTGAGGACGTTGAGAGTTGCGGTTGCGGTCGTCGTTTGTCCGCTCGCGGATGTGGCCGTGACCGTATACGCAGTCGTCGCCGCCGGGGAGACCTGCACAGAGCCCGCAGCGTTCACGGCGCCGATGTCCGGCGCGATGGAGACGCTGGCCGCGTTCTGCGAAGTCCAGCGGAGGGTGGCCTTGTCGCCGGCGTGAATCGTCGCGGGCTCGACCGAGGCCGAGACGGCAAGTTCGGGACCCTGTGCGACGGTCACCGTGGCTGTGGCCGTAACGGCTCCGCCCGCCCCAGTCGCGGTGGCCGTGTACGTGGCCGTCGCCGTCGGCCTTACCTCGACGGTGCCAACGCCCGGCTGCACGGAGCCGATGACGGGCTCGATCTGGAGAGTGTCGGCCGAAGTGGTGCTCCAGCGAAGCGTCGAGGTCTGCCCGGCGATGATCGACGCCGGTTCGGCCACGAAGGTCAGGGTCGGCTTAGCCGGCGTCACCGTAACGCTCACCTGCCGCGTCGTGGTTCCGCCCGGACCTGTCGCGGTCATCGCGAACGTGGTCGTCTTCAGCAGCACCATCGTGTGGGTGCCGGTGAGGGGGAGCGCGTTGCCGTCATCGTCGTCGAGCACGTTGGGCTCGATGGTGACGGAAGTTGCGTTGCTGGTCGTCCAACTCAGGGTGACAAGTTGGCCGGACTCGATGGACGTCGAGTTCGCGCTGAAGTTGATCGTGGGGGCAACGGGATTAGGATCGGGGTCCGGCGTGGACGAGACACCGGTACCGCAGCCGGATGTGATGAACGCGAAACCAAGGAGGAAAACGAGGGGCAGGAACTTACGATACGGCGGCATAGATTAGACCCGGAGCAAACGTGCTACGTAGATGGATTCAGAGCACAGGGACCGAGTTGTTCCGCCTGTTGCAAATGGGAAATACGGGTTACACTTTGGGAAACTTCTTTGAGTAAAACCGATGCGTATGGGGGCAACGAAAAAGAAGACAGCCGCGAGGGCAACCGAGGATGTGATCATCCCCGACAAGCTCTATTTCCGCATCGGCGAGGTTGCGGAACTGAGCCAGTTACCGTCGTACGTGCTGCGGTTCTGGGAAACAGAGTTCCCGCAGCTTAAGCCCACCAAGAGCAGTACCGGTCAGCGCATGTACCGGCGCCGCGACGTCGAAAGCGTCCTCTACATCAAGAAGCTCCTCTACGAGGACGGCTACACGATCGCCGGAGCACGGGAAAAGTTGAAGGCCGAGGCTAAACCGGCCCGAGCCCAGGGCGCACTGCCCTTCGCGGCTCCACGGTCGCCGCGAGTCGAGTTGAAGCGCATTCGGCACAACCTGCTCGAACTGCTCGAGATGCTGAAGACCAGCCCTCAGAAGCGCAAGTAGACGATCTCAGAAATCAAAAAAGCACGGGCCATCCCCGTGCTCTTTTCGTTTGGCGCGAAACTCAGCGGGCCGCACTCTCGATAAAGCTGTCCACGCGAAGTCCGACCGGCAGCTCCAATCCGGGGTCCAGCTCCACGAGCACTTCCAGCACCTTCGTATCTACCTTCTCGGCCGGCTTGCCGGTCTGCACTTCCTTGCGTCCCAACTGCTGCCCGATCTGGACGACCCTGCCGCTGAACCTGCGTCCGGCGAACGCGTCGGCCGTCACGTAGGCGGGCTTCCCGAGCTGGAGACCTCCGATGTCTGTCTCATCCACCTCAACGCGGACTCGCAACCGGGACCGGTCGCCCACGGTCACGATCGGGTCCGGAACCGTCATCGAGGTCACGACGCTTTCTCCGGCACGGTGATGCTTGCGCAGAACGGTTCCGTCCAGCGGCGAGCGGATGAACGTCTTCCGATAAAGCACGCGCGCCTCTTCGAGCTCGGCGCGAGCTCTCTGGAGTTCGGCTTCGGCGTGCGCGCGATCGTCGTCACGCGCTTCGGCGTCCACAAACTTGTGGCGCTGCACGGACTGTTCGTGCCGGGCCTTGGCCACGTTGAACTCGCGGGCGTAGCGGTCAGCCTCTTCGCGCGAAATCACGCCTTCGGCAAACAGACGCTGGCGGCGTTCCATCTCCGCCCCGGCGTTCTCGAGCACGGCCTGCGCCTGCATGACGGCCGCGTGCGCCTCGTCACGTTCCTGGCGGCGCGCTCCGTTGAGCACGCGCTTAAGCTGGGCTTCGCGCGACAGCACCTGCGCTTCGGCGGACTTCACGCGAGCCAGATAGTCGGCGTTCTCGAGCACGGCAAGCACATCGCCCCGCCGCACCGGCGTGCCTTCCTCTACGTTGACCGACTTCAACTTGCCGCTGACCTCGGTTCCCACCTGCACGCTTTCCGAAACCGGCTCCACTTTGCCGGCTCCGGCGACGTGTGACGGCTGCCGCACGGCGGCACTACCCGCCGCGGGGGTGCGGCTGGCGCGTGTTGCGCCCACGCCCAACACGGCTCCGACCGTGACCATGACAACGACGGCGAGGACGAGCTTCTGCTTCATATACGTACCTCGGGGATTGCACTTGCGTGGCCGGGGATCAAGACTGCGGGTTGCGAGTTCTCGGATGCCGTGGCGATGCGTCCGTCTTCGATGCGCACAATACGGTCTCCGTAGTGGAGCAAGCGCGGGTCATGGGTCACAACCACCACGGCGCGTCCGCGCTGGTGCGCAAGCTCGCGGAGCATGTTCATGATGGTCGTGCCGGTATGCGAATCGAGCGCGGCCGTGGGCTCATCGGCCAGCACGATCTCGGGATCTCCGGCTAGCGCACGCGCGATGGCAACGCGCTGCTTCTGCCCGCCGCTGAGGTCGGCCGGGAAAGTGCCGTACTTGTCGCCAAGCCCCACCTGCTCCAGCAGCGACCGCGAACGCGCGCGCGCCTCTCGTCCGCGGATGGCTTTCAGGTCGAGCGCCAGTTCGACGTTCTCGCCCGCCGTGAGCGTGGGAAACAGGTTGAACGCCTGGAACACGAAGCCGATGTGCGCGAGCCGCACCGCGGGCAGCTCCTTCTCCG
>DASPLH010000144.1:0-4289 GCA_035627675.1 Clostridia bacterium | reverse complement strand
AACACCGCGTCGTGCGCCTCGCGGTCGGGCATGACCTCGTCGAGCATCTCGGCCACGTGCTCGAGCCCAACCATGCGGCCGTAATCCATCTCGCCGGCCAGCGGCGAAAGCAGCACTTCGCAGGAATCGAGCCGAGCCAGCTCCTGCCGTTCGCGGTCTTCCCAGTACGCCCGCACCAGCGTGAGCGGCTCGAGCGCGCCTCCGAACCTGCGGCGTGACTTCTTCGCCGCCTTGGCCACGCCTTTCACCTTGCCCTCGGAGCGAGTGAAGAGCGTCACCAGCAGGTCCGCCTCACGCAGCGGATAGGTGCGCAACACGATGGCTTCCGAGTGCTTCAGCGGCATGGGTCTGACCGTCTCGGCCGGACCGCGCCCAACGCGCGGCAAATCCTGCCCAGCGCTCAGTGCGGACCGCGAATCACGTCTAAATTATCGATTTTACTGAACTCCGCAGCGGACGGAAAGCAAAGAACAGCCCAGAGGACCGGCTGTCCCACCCTGGCAGAGCCACTGGCCGGGTGCCCTACCCTTGTCGCGAAGCGAGAGGGTGGGGCTTTCGAAGCACAGCGCGGGGCCCTGAAACGAGTTCCTCCAAAGCAAAAGCGCGCCCACACGGGGGCGCGCTTGCCTCAATCCAAAATGTTCTATCGCCCGAAATACTTGGCGTTGCGTTCGGCGTATTCCTTCCACTTGTCGGGAAGGTCGTCGATGGCAAAGATCGCCGACACGGGGCAGACCGGCACACACGCGCCGCAGTCGATGCACTCCACCGGGTCGATGTACAGCATCTCTTCCGTCGCGTGCGCCGCGGCGTCCTTCTTCGGGTGAATGCAGTCGACGGGACACGCGTCCACACAGGCGGTGTCCTTGGTGCCGATGCAGGGTTCCGCAATCACATATGCCATAACGCTTGTTCTTTCTCCCCGATGCTTAAATGAGATCCTGTTGAACAGCTGATTCTAGCAAAACCCCATACCTCGCGAGCGCAACAGCCTTGATCAGCTGGCCTTGCGGCGTCCTCTGGCCTGTTCGTAGGCACGGCCAAACCACTGCAGGGCGTCGGGAATATCTCTCTCCGACTCGAGTTCCATCGAGACCCAGCTCACCATAGTACCTTCCTGCTGGACGATGCGGGAATCCCGCTCCAGGGCCTCGGCAACCTCCCTGGTCTGCCTGTGCAGCTTGAAAGACACCGAGCGACTCGTCTCCATGGCCCGTGTCCGTGGCAGCGCTCCGAAGATCTCGTTGCCCCTGTACACGGCCGTCATTCCGAACATGGGCCTGGCTGTCACGCCGGGCCACGTAAGCAGCTCCTGCCGCAGGAACTCCGAAAGCTGCTGCATCTCCTCGGATACCTTCGGCAGAGGACGCCGCACGTTCGCGATCCTGGCGGCGCGTTTCGTCATCTTCCACTCACTTTCGCGTCACGGGTTCGCTGACGTCGCTCGATTCGTACTCCGTGATGTAGCCGGCGACCGCGCTGGCCGCGACCGTCAGCGGAGACGCCAGGTACATCTGCCCCGGCCCGCTGCGTCCGGGGAAGTTGCGGTTCTGCGCGCTGATCACCACCTGGTCGGGACGCGTGGACACTCCCGGCCCGGCGTTGATGCAGGCTCCGCAGGAAGGTTCGATGATCTGCGCGCCGGCTCGCCTGAACACCTCGAGGTATCCCTGCCGCACGCAGTACTCCCGCGTCTGCTGCGAGCCGAACTGGATGAAGAAGGTCGTGTTCTCCGCCACGCGCTTGCCCTCGGTCAGCGCCCGCGACAGCACACGCGCATACATGTCCATGTCTTCGTTCTTGCCCGCCGTGCAGGTACCGCCGTAGGCGATTTCCACCGGGACGGGCGTATTCAGCTCGCGCACGAACTTGCCGTTTCCGGGATCACCCGGAGTAGCAACCATCGGATAGATCTCGGCGGCATCGAGTTCGATCACGTGCGCGTACCGCGCGTCCGGGTCGGAGTACAGCCCCTCGCACAGCCTCTCGGCCTGCTCACGGAGCATCCCGCGCCGCTCCATCAGGAACTCCACCACCTTCGCGTCGGGCGCCACGATGCCTGTGAACCCGCCGATCTCGGCCGCCATGTTGGTCATCGTTGCGCGTTCATCAACACTCAGTTCCTCGATCGCCTCGCCGGAATACTCGATGACCTTCGCCAGCGCCTGCCCCGAGCGGACGTAATCCATCGACAGCAGTTTGAGGATGTAATCTTTTGCGGTGACGTTCGCGCGCCGCTTGCCGCGGATCACCACGCGCACGCTCTCCGGCACCTTCACGCGCACGTCTTTCGTGAACCACGCGTTGAAGACGTCCGTCGTTCCGATCCCGAACGCAACGCATCCGATCGCGCCGACATGCGGCGTGTGCGAGTCCGAACCGATGTTCAACTGTCCCGGAAGCGCGTAACTCTCGGTGATGACCGAGTGGCAGATGCCCTCGCTGCCCTTGCGGTCCGTCAGTTCGCCGTGCAGCCGAATTCCCTGCCGCTCCGCGAACTCCTGCTGCTTGAGTTTCAACTGGCCCGCGAGATCGAGCAGGCCCATCTTCTTCTTTTCTTCCGAGATCACTTCATCGAGGAACGTCAGGTGGTCGCGGAAGAACAGGATCGTTTCCTTGTCCGCGACCGGCACATCCTTGCCGACGAAGTGTTCGTAGAAGATCGATGCCATAGGCGTCACGTATTCGTGCGAGAACCGCAGGTCCGCCGCGGCAAAGCCCGTATCGCCGGGCTTCACGAACGGAACGCCGATGTTGCCCTGCTCATCTTTCATGTGGCGGGCAAAGATCTTCTCCGACACGGTCATGCCGCGCCGCGAAGTCTCGATCTTCGGCAGCGAGACCTGCTTCCGCAGTCGCGCAACGTTGAACGGGAACAGTCCGCCGTACTCGATCACCTGCCGCGTGATCTCGTCCTCGCCGTCGGTGAAGACGGTCAGCGGAATTTCCTCTCCACGCCTCACCTTGTCGATCAGCGAGAAGTCGGTGGAGGTCAGCAGCCCGAGGTTCTGGCAGTTCTGCTTGTAGATGCGTTCGATGTTCTCGCCGATCACCAGCTTGATCCCCGCGCACAACTCTGCGTACGGAGAGTGCTCGCGGCTGGAACCCTTACCGCGACGTTTGCCGCTGACGCACGCCACGAAGCCGCCGTTCTTCACGTCGCCGCGCCTGATCGGAGTTTCGTTTCCGCACTTCAGCCCGAAGTACGGGAACTCGCCCAGCGTTTCGTCGAAGAAGAAGCAGATGTGCGCCGGGGTGATCTCGTCGGTCGAGATGTCGTCGCGCAGCTTCGGATTGTTCGCCGGATTCGCCGTATCCCACGGCATGTCCCAGCCCTGGAGCTGGCGACGGATCAGTTCAGGATCTTCGGTCAGGAACAGAATTCGTCCCTCGAGACGCACGCGGTCCGGACGCTTGCTGATTTCGCGGTCAAGCAGTGAGTTCGACACGGATTTCCTCGGAACAGTGTGACGGCCGCCCCACGCAGCCGACCGGCTATTTTACCCCCAAGGCGAGTGCGAAGGTTTCCAAAGATCGGAGGTGTCGAAAGACAAAGTGTCGGAAGTTTCGGAGGTTTCGAAAGACAAAGTTTCGGAAGTTTCGGAGGTTTCGGAGGTGTCGAAAGACAAAGTTTCGGAAGTTTCGGAGGTGTCGGAGGTGTCGAAAGACAAAGTTTCGGAAGTTTCGGAGGTGTCGGAGGTAAGAACGCAGAATCAAAGTTGCGGGCCTTCGCAGAGATGGTGCCGGACGAAGTGTCACAGGGTCTATGCGGTTCCCCTTTTCAACTTCCGAAACCTTCGCAACCTCCGAAACCTCCGACTTAATAGCGGAACAGGTACGACACCTTCACGAACACCTGCCGGCCGTCGTTGATGAA
The DNA here is from genome assembly GCA_035627675.1 of Clostridia bacterium. Lineage (GTDB taxonomy): Bacteria > Acidobacteriota > Terriglobia > Terriglobales > Acidobacteriaceae > DASPLH01. Next base: position 412 of record DASPLH010000144.1, on the reverse strand, counting down.
CCGGTTGCGCGTGCGCAGCAGGCCGTCATCCGTATTGGTGAGGGAAGGGTGAATGTTGCTGACGTTGCTGTTGTATCCCGCGTAGATGGCGGTGCCCGGGTGGACGAGGTAGGTCACCAGCACGTCGGCATTCACATTCTTGCTGTTTGAAAGCGCGGTGAGCGAGGGATTGCCAAGCAGCGCGTCGTACTGTCCGATCAGCCGGAGCGACAACTGAGGCGTGAACTGATAATTCCACTTCGAGCGAATGACGTGCGCGTTGAAGATGTTTTCGTTCGTGTGGAAGTCGCGCAGCCTGCTGAGCAGGTATGTGTTCTGGACCGTAAGGCCGCTCTTCGGACGCACGGTAAACCCAGCCTCGACGGTGTTGGCTTTGGCCGGCAGCGGCGCACCCGTGCGAGGCGCATAATTC
>DASPLH010000143.1:0-3186 GCA_035627675.1 Clostridia bacterium | reverse complement strand
TTGGAAAACATGCTCGAGACGGGATGCACCGGATTTGCGGGCGTTCCAAGCCATTACCAGATCCTGCTGCGCAATTCTTCTATCGCAAGGATGCGGTTTCCCGCGCTCCGCTACGTGCAGCAGGCCGGCGGGCATCTCGCGCCCATGTTTGTAAGCGAATTGCGACGTGCGCTTCCAACGACGCAGGTGTTCATCATGTACGGGCAGACGGAGGCGACGGCGAGGCTTTCGTATCTGCCTCCTGAATGCCTCGACACCAAGCTCGGCTCGATCGGGAAGGGGATCCCCGGAGTCACGCTGAAGGTGGTGGATGACCACGGACAGCCGGTTGCACCGGGAGAGGTCGGAGAGCTCGTTGCGGAAGGCGACAACGTGGCGCTCGGCTACTGGCACGACAACGACGAACCGCATTCGTTCCGCGACGGCAAGCTGTACACGGGTGATCTCGCGCGAGTGGACGAGGACGGGTTCATCTACATCGTGGACCGGGCGAAGGACATTCTGAAGTGCGGCGGCAAGCGGGTGAGTTGCCGGACCGTCGAAGACGCATTGCTCGGGTGCGATGCGCTGCTGGAAGCCGCTGTCACCGCCATTCCGGACGATGTGCTCGGGGAAGCGGCGAAGGCGTATGTCGTCCCTCGCATCAAGGCCGAGGATCCGTTGTTGATCGAGAAAGTGGTTGAGGTGTGCCGCAGATCGTTGCCGCCTCAACTCGTACCGAAAGAGATCGTTGTCTTACACGCCCTGCCAAAGAACGCGGCCGGCAAGGTGATGAAGGCGGCTCTGAAGGTTTCGGGCAAATAGGGTTAGGAGGCGTACTTGTCCAACAGACGTGTTCTTCTTACGGGTGGAGCCGGGTTCATCGGTTCTCATTTGGCCGGCGCGCTGCTGCGGTCGGGCGCCCACCTGACCATTGTCGATAACCTGAACTCCTTTTACAGCCCGGAATGGAAGAAACGCAATCTGGCCGATACCCGTCTGGCGGGCGAGTTTGAATTCGTCTTAACCGACCTCTGCGATCTGCCCGGCATGCGCAGGGCATTCGAGATCAGCAGGCCCGACGCGGTCGTCCACCTGGCTGCCTACGCGGGCGTGCGTCCGTCGATTGCCGATCCGAGGCTGTACCAGAGGGCGAACATCGAAGGAACCGTCAATGTCCTTGAGCTCTGCCGCGAGTTCAACGTCCCGAAGCTCGTCTTCGGTTCTTCGAGTTCCGTGTACGGAGCCACGAGCCGCGCGCCGTTCCGCGAGGACGAAGTCGAGATGCGGCCGATTTCTCCTTACGCGGCAACCAAGCTGTCGGGCGAATTGCTCTGCTTTACGCACGCACATCTGTTCGGGTTCGCTGCTGTGTGCCTGCGGTTTTTCACCGTGTACGGTCCACGCCAGCGACCCGATCTGGCAATCCATAAGTTCACGGCGCTGGTCGAAGCTGGGCTGCCGGTACCGCTGTTCGGCGATGGCACCATGGGCCGGGATTACACGTTCGTGGACGACATCGTGGCCGGTGTGCTGGCGGCCATCGATTACCAGCCGGCGCTGGAGCACAACGCAAGATTCGACATCTTCAATCTCGGCAACTGCAGTCCCGTCACTTTGAACGAACTCGTCAACGCAATTGAAGCGGCTACGGGCAAGGCCGCGCACCGGGACTGGCAGCCGCCGCAACCGGGCGACGTGCCGCTGACCTGGGCTGACATCTCGAAGGCACAGCGTTTGCTCGGTTACAGGCCTTCCACTCCCCTGGCAGATGGACTCGCAAAGTTCGTCCGGTGGTACCGGGCCGCAGACCCTGCGCAGAAACTCGACTTTTCCGCCGTCGTGGCGGGCGCAGCCACCCACCAGGGCAAGTAGTCATTCGGCCGTACAACCATAGAAAAGGGAATCATCATGAATGTGACAGTGTTCGGAACTGGATTCGTCGGATTAGTCGCCGGTGCCTGCATGGCGGACTTCGGTCTCAATGTGCACTGCGTGGACATCGACGAGCGCAAGATCGCGCAGCTGAACCAGGGCATCATGCCTATCTACGAGCAGGGGTTGGAAGAGCTTGTCTCCCGGAACGTCTCGCAGAAACGCCTCCACTTCACGTCCGACCTGGAGTCGGCTGTCCGAAACTCGCTGGTCCTGTTCATCGCCGTCGGCACGGAAGGCCGGCCGGATGGCCGCGCCAATCTCGAGCACGTCCGCAATGTCGCTCAGCTGATCGGCCGCTGCATGGAGGAGTACAAGGTTGTCGTGATGAAGAGCACGGTGCCGGTGGGTACCGCGGCTGTCGTCGCGGAGTGGGTGAGGGAGGCCCAGTCGAAGCCGATCGAGTTCGACGTGGTATCGAATCCCGAGTTCCTGCGCGAAGGCGCAGCGATCGAGGACTTCATGCGTCCCAACCGCGTGGTGCTCGGCGCCGATAACGCACGCGCGTTGGCGATTGTGAAAGATATTTATCGCCCGCTTTATCTGATCGAAACTCCGTTTGTCACCACCGACAACCGCACGGCGGAGTTGATCAAGTATGCGACGAACTCATTCCTGGCCATCAAGATCTCCTACATCAACGAGGTGGCGCGCCTTTGCGATCGCGTGGGAGCAGACGTGCATGTCATCGCCAAGGCCGTCGGCATGGACGGACGCATCGGGCGCAAGTTCCTGCACCCGGGACCCGGGTACGGCGGCTCGTGCCTGCCGAAGGACACGCGCGCATTTCTGCGCACCTTCGAAGACTACGGAGTGCCCAATCACCTGGTGGCTGCCTCGGTGCGGATCAACGACGAACAGATCGGCGAAGTGCTGCGCAAGCTCACCGACGCTCTAGGGGGCCTCGAAGGCCGCACCATCGGCTTGCTCGGCCTTACGTACAAGCCGAACACGAACGACGTTCGCGAGTCGCCCTCGCTGGCCATCGCGCGAGCGCTGTTGCAGGCCGGCGCGCAGGTTGTCGGGTTCGATCCCATCGCGCACTGCGAAGCGGGTGAGGCCGTTCAGCACCCGAATTTCAAGATCGCCGACAGTGCGTTGGCCAGCGCAGCCGGTGCGGACGCCGTGGTGGTCGGAACAGAGTGGAATGAGTTCCGAAACCTGGATCTGGCCGAACTGAAGCGCAGGATGACCGGGTCGGTACTGCTGGATGCGCGCAACATCTACGATCCGGAAACCGTCGCTGCGCTGGGTTTCTGCTACATCGGTGTT
>DASPLH010000142.1:0-3911 GCA_035627675.1 Clostridia bacterium | reverse complement strand
CCTCTACTACGATGTGCGGCCAGGGTTCGTGGTGGATATCACCGGCCAGTTCGAGCGCCGGGTGGAAGCCCTGATGGCCTACAAGTCGCAATACGAAGACCAGGCCGATGGGTCGGGCCTGTTCCCGCTCAAGCAGGAAATCCGGCAGAGACTGGAAACGATGGCATCTTTCTACGGAATGCTGGCCGGCGTGAAATTCGCGGAGCCCTTCGTGCAGAAAGAAGTGGGAGTAGTGGAGGATCTCCTGACGATTCCGGTGAAGAGTTTGTAGGAAGTTTCAAGTTTCCGGTTTCGAGTTTCGAGTGGGTCTCCGCTTTCTATCTTCTACTTTGTCTTTTCAAGTACCAACTTTAGGCCGCTTCGGTAGAACGCGGCGCTGCGCTCCGGTCCGTTGAATTCGGCCACTTTTTCCAGTCCCCTGGGATTTCGTCGAACGGCTTCCTCCACCGGATCTCCGCTGGTGGTCACCACGAAATGTTCTACGGCCGGCGCGCTCAGTGCTGCGTCCCAAACGATGAAAGTCGATTCGTTGACGGAGCGGCCCAGGTCCACCCCGGCGGTTTGCAGCGCCCCCACGTAGGAACCCGTGGACATCAGCACGCGCGCGTCCGGCGGCATCTGGCGCAGGTACGAGGCGATCCAGTTTTCGATCTCGACGCGGTAGCGGCTGTTCGTCAGCCCTTCGCGATAGCACAGCGGACCCGGCTTCGGAGCGCGTATCCCGCCCGGATGATGCGAGTCTCCGCGCCACGATGTCCAGTAGCCGACGCCGAGCATCAAGACCAGCATGGCCGACACGACCGCGCCGATTCTCTTGACCCGGATGCCGCTCACCGCCCAAACGGCCAAGGCTGTCATCACGGCGAACATCGGCAGCAGTTCCAATCCGTAGCGCACGTTGTAATACGAGAACGGCCACCAGACGGGCACGAACACCGGCACGCTTCCATATGCGATGGAGTACGCGTAGAACGGCAGCGGTATCCAGAACAGCAGCAGCGCACCGAAGTGTCCGATGTGCGATGCAGCGACGATGGTTCCAAGCAGGGCCGCGGCCATCACCCACTTCTCCAGCCTGCCCTCGGCCATGTTCATGCGCGCCGCCTTAAGGAAATGCTGCGCCGCGACCGTCATCGACTTCTCGCCCGGATACGGCGGGTCGGTTGGCTTCGTGGTTCGCTCGGCGATGGCCTTGGCCGAGTACGGACCATTGAACCAGTCGAGTGGACGGCCCGAGATCGCGTAGTTGTGCGCCAGCCACAGCGCCGGAGTCAATGCAAGCAGCACGAAGAATGCGGACGTCGAGCGCGTCAGGCGCGCGATCAACTGCTCGGACGGCATGGTGCGCTTCCACTTCACAAGGAGCCACAGCGCGACCATTCCGATCAAGAACGCCAGCACCCAGCCGTCATATCGCGTCAGGATCGCGGCGAACAGACACAGCCCGCAACGCTCCAGCGCTTTCCACGGTGGCAGCGACGCCGGGTCGCCGTAACCGTAGCCCGGCGGAAACAATCCCCGGGCGTACTTATCCAGGTACACGACGGACCAGATCATCGCCGCCAGGAAGATGGACTCCGTCATCGGCGTGGATTGCATGTACAGCAGCGAGGGGTTGAGGCCATACACGCCCGCTCCCACCCATGCCGTCCAGCGCGTGGTGCGGGCGCGCAGGACCCGGAAGATCCCAACCACGCCGAGCACGTAGGCGATCATCGATGGGATCGCGCCCCCGGCGCCGGTGCGCCACATCCAGTCGTTCACGACAAAGGGCAGCTGCGCGATGTGCGGAATGGGCAGCCAGACGGTGCCGAGCTGGAGCGGTCCGGGATTGCGCGAATCGAATACCCGGCGGGCGATGTTGAGGTGCGCGACGGCGTCGCCGTAGAGCAGGATTTCGCCGCGCACGTAGTAGAACGTGAAGGCGACGACGGACACGACTGCGGCAATCGCGGCCACAAGCCAGAGTTCGGCTTGCGTGCCGCGGTGTTCGATCTCTTTAGACAACGTACTAATCCAAGTGTGTAAGGCTGCGGAACAGGTTAAATCGTTGCTCGATCTCGTCGCGAGTGAGCTCCTGGAGGCGTTCGGGGCCGAAGCGTTCGACGGCGAACGATCCCATCACCGATCCATAGAACATGGCGCGCTTCAGAACCGAAGGCGTCAGTTGACTCTGGCTGGCGATGTACCCCATGAAGCCGCCGGCAAAGCAGTCTCCCGCGCCGGTCGGGTCCTGCACGACGTCGAGAGGCAGGGCCGGAGCGCGGAACGGATGCCCCCCATCTTTGAAGAAGATCGTCGCCCCGTACTCTCCGTGCTTGATGACCAGGGCGCGAGGACCAAACTCGAGGACTTTGCGCGCGGCTCGCGGCAGGCTGCTGTCGCCGGCAAGCATCTTGGCTTCGCCGTCGTTGATCAGCAGGATGTCCACGCCCTGGAGCGTCTTCAGCAGCTCGTCCCGGGCGATGTTGATCCAGAGGTTCATCGTGTCGCCGCCGACCAGCTGCACGCCATTCATGCTCTCGCGCACCTGGCGCTGTAGCGTCGGCTGGATGTTCGCCAGGAACAGGTACTTCGAGTCGTTGTAGAACTCCGGAATCTTCGGCTGGAAATTCTCGAAGACGTTAAGGTCCGTGAACTTGGTTTGCGCCTCGTTCACGTTGTCGCCGTACTCGCCGCCCCAGTGGAACGTCCTCCCCGGCGCGTGCTCGATGCCGCGGGTGTCCACCCCGCGCGCCTTCATCACGTTCTCGTGCTCGGCGGTGAAGTCTTCTCCCACGACGGCCACGACGCGGACGTCGGTGAAGTAGCTGGCCGAAAGCGAGAAATACGTGGCGGAGCCGCCGATGATCTTCTCGCGCACGCCGTACGGAGTCTTCAGGGTGTCAAAGGCGACGGAACCTACGACCAGGATCGACATTGCTTATGCCCCCGCCTTTTGCGTTTCGAAATACTTGCCGATGATCAGTTTCAGTTTTTCGCGGGTTGCGGACGGCACCGCGTCCTTGGCCGTGATGATCGCCGTGGCCAGCGCGGAACCGCACTTGCAGCCGCGCGTCTGCGGCATCGCAGCGACAGCCTCGCGCACAACGTTGCACGCATTCTCGGCATTCTGGTTCAGCACGGCGATGATCTGGTCCACGGTCACGCTGTCGTGATCCTCGTGCCAGCAGTCATAGTCGGTGACCATGGCGATCGTCGCGTAGCAGAGTTCGGCTTCGCGCGCGAGCTTCGCTTCCTGGAGGTTCGTCATGCCGATGACGTCCATGCCCCAACTCCGATACAGGTTGCTCTCAGCCTTGGTCGAGAACTGCGGGCCTTCCATGCAGACATAGGTTCCGCCGAGTTTGCCGACGACGCCCGCCTTCCTGCATGCGGCGTCAACGACCGTAGCCACTTCGCCGCAGATCGGGTCGCCGAGCGCTACGTGCGCCACGATGCCTTCGCCGAAGAACGTCGAAATGCGTTGCTTGGTGCGGTCGTAGAACTGGTCGGGGATGACGAAGTCCGTCGGCTTGTGCTCCTGCTTGAGCGAGCCCACGGCCGAGACCGACAGGATGCGTTCCACGCCGAGCTGCTTGAATCCGTGGATGTTGGCCCGGAAGTTCAACTCGGTGGGCAGGATGCGGTGACCGCGTCCGTGGCGAGCCAGGAACGCGACCTTGCGTCCGGCCAGAGTGCCCAGGACGTACGGATCGGAAGGTTTTCCGAAGGGAGTATCGATCGAGACCTCACGGATGTCCGTGAGTCCCTTCATGTTGTACAGACCACTGCCGCCAAGAATGCCGATCTCTGCCTGGGACAACTGCGTTCTCCTAGTAGATGTGCGGAAAACGCGATTATAGCAATCCGGGCACTCACAGTTGACAGCTGCCGCTTATTTCCGCGCATGCCCGGCAGCCTGCGTGGCG
>DASPLH010000141.1:0-6645 GCA_035627675.1 Clostridia bacterium | reverse complement strand
GGCAGGAGCGAAGTAAATGGCTACCAAGGAATTCTCGCTGAGCTGTCCAATCCCGATCTCCGATTACCCCACGGTCACGCTCGCTCACGGCGGCGGCGGCAAGCTGATGCACCAATTGTTGGAGAAGATGATCCTTCCGGCCTTCGAGAATACACTCTCGGAGCCGCGCCATGACGGCGCCGTCTTCACCATCGCCAACGCGCGACTGGCCTTCACGACCGACTCCTACGTCGTGCGTCCTCTGTTCTTCCCCGGCGGAGACATCGGATCGCTGGCCATCAACGGCACCGTAAACGACCTCTCCATGTGTGGAGCGCGCCCGCTCTACCTGAGTTGTGGCTTCATCCTCGAAGAGGGCTTCCCGATGGAAACCCTGTGGCGTGTCGTGCAGAGCCTCAAGGCGAACGCCGCAGCCGCCGGAGTACAGCTCGTCACCGGCGACACCAAGGTAGTGGACAAAGGCAAGGGCGACGGCATCTTCATCAACACCGCCGGCGTCGGCGTCATCGATCACCAACTTCGGATCGCACCATCGAGCGTCCGTGAGGGTGATGCAGTGCTCCTCAGCGGTGACATCGGACGTCACGGCATCGCCATCATGGCCACCCGCGAGGGACTCGAATTCGAGACCGCCATCGAGAGCGATTGTGCGCCGCTCGCCGGAGCCGTCCAAAACCTGATTGCGGGTGGGATTGACGTCCACTGCCTGCGCGACATCACCCGCGGCGGACTCGGCACCACCCTCATCGAGATTGCGGAGTCATCCAGGCTCCACGTCAACATAGAAGAGACGAAGATTCCCGTGCGCGACGACGTTGCCGGTGCCTGCGAGATGCTTGGCTTCGACCCGCTCTACCTCGCGAACGAAGGGCGCTTCATCGCCTTCGTCCCTGCCGCCGAAGCCGACCGTGCGCTGGAGCTCCTGCGAAGCGACCCGCACGCCGCGGGTGCGGTGCAGATTGGAACCGTCTCCGGCACTCCAACCGGCATGGTGACTCTCAAGAGCCGCATCGGCACGACCCGCATCGTGGACATGCTGAGCGGCGAACAGCTACCCCGGATCTGCTGATCAGCTGCAGGTGCCCACATCTGCCGCAGGCAGATGTGGGTTGCCGATGAGAGGGTGTGGCGCGGGCGTCTCGCCCGCGCCGGGTGCCCCACATCTGCGGAGCCGCAGGCGCAGCAAAGTGGGGTCCATCCCAAAGCGAAGGCGCAGTCTCGAACCTTTTGTCCCGGCCCTGCTCGCGAACCTGTGCTGTTGCGCACACTGAGTCCCGCACCAAGCAGAGTGAGGTTCGTCACATCTACCGTTCTCCCCAGTTCCTACACTTGTAAACGTCCGGTTGTGATCCGCTGGGGTATACCGGAAGTGCGTAGCAGACGTGGGTCCCATTCAGGCCCTCACGACGCGTAATCATCATCGTCATAGGTTTTCTTCTTCGCGCCAGCCCGCCCTTTCCCAAAGCTCCAGCACCGTGTCCACGTGCGCCGTTTTACAGCGGCGCTTTACTCCGCAAGGAGGTACTCATGCTGGGCTTCTCAGCCAAGGCCACACCGCCTTCCAGCGACCGTCGCTGGAAGATCGTTGAAGGCACGATGCGGCGTCATGGTTATGCGCCCTTCGCGCTCATCGAGGTACTGCACACCGTGCAGGAGAGCTTTGGTTTCCTGACAGACGAAGCACTCCGCTTTGTCGCCGAATCTCTGAAGATTCCGTACAGCAAAGTGTACGGAGTCGCGACCTTCTACCACTTCTTCACCATGAAACCGCCGGGCGAACACGCCTGCGTCGTTTGCACTGGAACCGCTTGCTACATCAAGGGTGCTCCCGGTCTGCTCAAGGCGGTGGAGGAAGAAGCTGGCATCAAGCCGGGCGAGACCACGCCCGATGGCAAGGTCTCGCTGCTCACCGCCCGTTGTCTCGGCGCCTGTGGTCTTGCGCCGGCCGTCGTCTACGACGGCGAAGTTGCGGGCAAGGTGACCAACGAGCAAATCAAGGAACGTGTGCGTCAGTATCGCAAGCTTCCGACCACAACCACAGGGGCGGGCGCATGAACCACGAAGAACTGGATCGCATAGCACAGATCGAGCAGAGCAACACTGAGAGCTTCGAGCACACCATCAAGGTCTGCACCGCTGCCAGTTGCCTGTCTTCGCACTCTGACGAGGTGAAGACTGCGCTCGAAAAAGAAGTCAAACATCGTGGGCTGGAGAACTGCTGCAAGGTGAAGGGCGTCGGCTGCATGGGTCTCTGCGCCGCCGGCCCGCTGGTCTCAGCCGACCACAACAGCAAGATGTACCAGAACGTCACCGCGCTGGACGCTCCGGCCATCCTCGACAGCGTCGTCGAGAACAAGCCCGTACAGCCGGCCATTGCGCTCGACCCGAAGATTCCGTTCTTCACCGGCCAGAAAAAGATCGTGCTCGAAAACTCGGGCGAGATCGACCCCGAGCGTATCGAGGACTACATCGCAGCCGGCGGCTACCAGGCGCTGTTCGATGCCATCACCGGCATGACGCCGCTGCAGGTCATCGAGCAGGTCACCCGCAGCGGCCTTCGCGGACGCGGCGGCGCGGGCTTCCCGACCGGCCTGAAGTGGACCACGGTCGCCAAGGCCTCGGCGAAGAAGCTCAAGTACGTCATCTGCAACGCCGACGAAGGGGACCCCGGCGCGTTCATGGATCGCAGCGTGCTCGAGAGCGATCCGCACCGCGTGCTCGAAGGCATGGCCATTGCGGCCTACGCCGTCGGCGCGAGCCGGGGCTACATTTACTGCCGCGCGGAGTATCCGCTGGCAGTGAAGCGCCTGCGCATGGCGATCCGCGCCGCCGAGCACATTGGAGTGCTCGGCAACGACATCGCCGACACGCAGTTCAGTTTCCGCGTGGAAGTCCGTCTCGGAGCCGGAGCGTTCGTCTGCGGCGAGGAAACGGCACTGATTTCCTCCATCGAAGGAAATCGCGGCACGCCGCGTCCGCGCCCGCCGTTCCCTGCCCAGGAGGGACTCTGGGGCGAACCGACGCTGATCAACAACGTCGAGACCTTCGCCAACATCGCGCCCATTCTAAAGAAAGGTGGCGACTGGTACGCCGCCATCGGAACCGAGAAGAGCAAGGGCACGAAGGTCTTCGCGCTTGCCGGACGCGTCAACAACACCGGCCTGATCGAAGTTCCGATGGGCGTGTCGCTGCGCGACATCGTTTTCAAGCTCGGTGGCGGCATCCCCGACGGCCGTAAGTTCAAAGCCGTGCAGACCGGCGGTCCTTCCGGCGGATGCGTTCCCGATCAGTATCTCGACATGCCGGTCGACTACGAGTCGCTGGCCGGCGTGGGCTCCATCATGGGCTCCGGCGGCATGATCGTCATGGACGAGACCTCGTGCATGGTGGACGTCGCCAAGTACTTCATGGACTTCTGCATGTCCGAGTCCTGCGGCAAGTGCGTCCCGTGCCGTGTAGGCACGGCGCACATGTTCGATCTCCTGCAGAAGATCACCGAGGGCACGGCTTCCGACAGCGATCTCGAACTGCTGGAGCGTCTCACCGATATGGTGCGCCAGACCAGCCTCTGCGGGCTCGGCCAGTCGGCGCCGAACCCGGTTTCGACCACGTTGCGCTACTTCCGTGACGAGTACGCGAAACACATCCACGACAAGACCTGCGAAGCGGGTACCTGTCTGCCGGCCGGGAAGGCCGCGGGGGTAGGTGCATGACCAGGACAACGACTGACATCACAACCCTGCTGATCGATGGCAAGCAGTGCGGTGCCCGCGTCGATCAGACGATCCTCGAGGTCGCGCGCGAGAATGGCATTTTCATTCCCACGCTCTGTGAACTGGACGGTCTCTCCGAAATCGGCGCTTGCCGCCTTTGCATTGTTGAGATCAAGGGCAGCAAGAAGCTGCAACCCGCCTGTGTCACCCGGGTGCATGACGGCATGGAAGTGACCGTCAACAGCGAGCGCCTCCAGGACTACCGCAAGATGATCCTGGAGCTGCTCTTCAGCGAGCGCAACCACATCTGCTCCGTCTGCGTTACCAACGGACACTGCGATTTGCAGGCGCTGGCGCAGAAGCTTGGCGTCACGCACATCACCGTTCCCTACCGTCACCCGTGGATGCCCGTCGATGCGTCGCATCCGCGCTTCGTGGCCGATCACAACCGCTGCATTCTCTGTACGCGGTGTGTGCGCGTCTGCCACGAGGTCGAAGGAGCGCACGTGTGGGATCTCCACGGCCGCGGCGAAAACGCCCGTGTCGTCAACGATCTCAACGGCGCTTGGGGTGATAGCGAGACCTGCACCGGATGCGGCAAGTGCGTTCACGTTTGCCCCACCGGCGCTCTCTCCGAGAAAGGCAAGTCTGCCGGCGAAATGCAAAAACGCCGCCAGTTCCTGCCCTACCTGTCGTTGATGCGGGAGGGACAACGATGAGCAAAGCAAGAATCGCAACCGTCTGGCTCGACGGCTGCTCCGGCTGCCACATGTCGTTGCTCGACATCGATGAAAAGCTGATCGAGATCGCGGACAAGATCGAACTCGTGTACAGCCCGCTGGTCGACGCCAAGGTCTTCCCAGAGAACGTTGATGTCACGCTCGTCGAGGGCGCCATCAGCAACGAAGAGGACCTGCACAAGATCGGGATCATCCGCGCCAATACGAAGATCCTTGTCTCGCTCGGCGACTGCGCCGTGACCGGCAACGTGCCGTCCATGCGCGACGTCTTCCCGCTCGAGCAGGTGCTCTCGCGCGCCTACGATGAGAACGCAACGGTCAACAAGAAGGTTCCCGACCAGGTCGTGCCCAAGCTGTGCAACAAGGTGCGGCCGGTTCACGAACTCGTGAAGGTTGACGTGTTCGTGCCGGGGTGTCCGCCGTCGGCGAAAACGATCTTTTACGTCATCGCAGAACTGCTCGAAGGCCGAATCCCGAACACCGCGATGGCCTCACGGTTCGGAGCATAGGAGCAATGACATGCCAAAACTAACCATTGAACCTGTTACCCGAATCGAAGGACACGCCAAGATCACGCTGCAGACCAACGATCGCGGCGAAGTGCAGGACGCGCGTTTCCACGTCACGCAGGTTCGCGGCTTCGAAAAGATCTGCGACGGACGGCCGTTCGCCGAGATGCCGGCCCTCATGGCGCGCATCTGCGGTATCTGCCCGACCAGCCACCTGCTGGCGTCGTCGAAGGCGTGCGACTCCATCATGGCCGTGAGGATTCCCGAGACCGGCGAGAAGTTGCGCCGCATCATGAATCTCGCCCAGCTCGTGCAGTCGCACGCGCTGAGCTTCTTCCACCTGTCGTCGCCCGACCTGCTCCTCGGCATGGACGCCGATCCCGCCACGCGCAACATCCTCGGCTTGCTTCAGCGCAATCCGGCGATGGCGCGCGATGGAATTCGTTTACGTCAGTTCGGCCAGCACATCATCGAGACGCTCGGCGGCCGCCGCATTCATCCCGGCTGGATCGTGCCGGGCGGCGTCAGCGAGCCGCTCACGGTGGCCCGCCGCGATGAGATCCTCGCCACCATACCGGAGGCGATCCAGATCCTCCATCGCAGTCTGCAGTGGTTCAAGGCCAACATCGAGAAGTTCCGGACCGAGATCCGCACGTTCGCGAACTTCCCGACGATGTTCATGGCCATGACCAACGATGAAGGCGAGTTCTCGGTCTACAACGGCTGGATCCGCATCATCGATTCCACCGGCGGCATCGTCGCCGACCACATCACGGGCGAAAACTACCAGGACTACATCGGCGAGTCCGTAAACTCCGACTCGTACCTGAAGTCCACGTACTACAAGCCTGCGGGCTATCCTGACGGCATCTACCGCGTCGGCCCGCTGGCACGCCTGAACATGTGCCGCACGGCCGGCACTCCGCTGGCGGACGAGGAACTCGCCGAGTTCCGCGAGCTGGAGCGCCACACCGTGCTGGCGTCGTTCTACTACCACTACGCCCGCCTGATCGAGATGCTGTTCGGCGTGGAGCGCATGCAGCAACTGCTCGAGGACCCCAACATCCTCAGCAAGCACGTGCGCGCCTTCGCCGAGCCCAACAACTTCGAGGGCGTCGGCATCGTGGAAGCACCGCGCGGCACGCTCATCCATCACTACAAGATTGATGAGAATGGACTGATCACCTCGGCCAACCTCGTCATCGCCACCGGGCACAACAACCTGGCGATCAACAAGGGAGTCCTCCAGGTGGCGCGCCATTTCGTGCATGCCAACAAGCTCGAGGAAGGCATGCTCAACCGCGTGGAAGCCGTGGTTCGCGCCTTCGATCCCTGCTTGAGCTGCTCTACGCACGCGGCCGGTCAGATGCCGCTGGCCATCGAGTTGCGCGGGCCGGATGGTGGATTGCTCGACACGATGAGAAGGGGTTAACCTGTTTCGCCCTGTGTCCCGCGCAGAGTGCTGCGCGGGACACAGCTTTTCAGAGGTCACATGGCTCGCGTGCTGGTAATCGGATATGGCAATCCGCTTCGCAGCGACGATGGGGTTGGCTTGCTGGCCGTCCGTGCCCTGCGCGAACAGCTCGCAGGCACTGATGCTGAGTTCGTCGAGTGCCAGCAACTCAACATGGAGCTGGCACAGCCGATCTCGGAGGCCGAGTTTGTCGTGTTCATCGACGCCTC
>DASPLH010000140.1:0-8355 GCA_035627675.1 Clostridia bacterium | reverse complement strand
GCCATCTCCCACCACCACCCGGGCTCTCTGTAGTGCCTGGTCGATGTTGTCGCACACGTTTTCGCGTCCAACATGGTTCTGGAACTCCGCCTGTCTGAGCAGCCGTTCCGGCTGCTCGCGCGCGCCACACAGGATCAGCGTCCGCCCATGGGCGTGCATCTTGTCCGCCATTTCTTCCAGGGCGCGCAGGCCCGTGGAGTCCAGCGCCGTCATATGACGCAGCTTCAGGATCACCACCGGAGGCAGTTGTGAGATGTGGTCCGACACGGCCGAGAGCTTCTGGGTCGCGCCAAAAAGCAGCGGACCCTGGATCCGGAAGACCGCCACGTAATCCGGGATGTGCTTGTCCTCCAGGATGTGTACGCGGCCCTCGAGCAGGTAGTCCTTGGTGACGGCAGATACTGTCGTTGTCTCGGCAACGTTGCGGATGAAGATCAGTGCGGCCAGGATCATGCCGAACTCCACCGCGATGGTCAGGTCGGCAACAACCGTCAGTGCGAAGGTGACAAACCACACGACGATTGCCGAGCGTGTGAGCTTCAGCATCTTCCAGGTCTCGCCCCACTCGCCCATGTTGTACGAGACCACCATCAGGATCGCAGCCAGCACGGCCATGGGTATGAACTTCGCCAGCGGGGCGGCAAACAGCAGCACCGCCACCAACGTCAGCGCGTGGATCACTCCCGCTACCGGAGTCCTCGCCCCGGAGCGGATGTTCGTCGCCGTCCTGGCAATGGCGCCGGTAGCCGGCAATCCGCCAAACAGCGGCGACGCGACGTTCGCCACCCCCTGCGCAATCAACTCGACGTTAGGGTTGTGCTTGTCGCCCGACATGCGGTCCGCCACCACGGCGGACATCAGCGACTCGATGGCCCCGAGCATCGCAACCGTCAACGCCGGCTGAATCAGCGGCAGCATCAACTCGATCCGCAGCGGGGGGATGTGCAGTTCAGGCAATCCCGACGGCACGCCGCCAAACCTCGACCCGATGGTTTCCACCGGCAGTCGCAACAGCGCGCAAATCGCGGTCCCGAGCAGCAGCGCGGCGATGTACCCAGGCACGCGCTTGAATATCTTCGGGGTAAACACAATCACCGCGAGCGAGCCGGCTGCCACCAGCGTGGACTCCAGCGACAGGCTCGGGAACGCGCGCGCAAACTCCCGCATGCGGGGCAGGAACTCGCCGGGCACAGAGGTCATCTGCAAGCCAAACAAGTCGCGGATCTGCGTGCTCGCGATCAGCACAGCGATGCCGTTCGTGAAGCCCAGCACCACGGGACGCGGCAGATACCGCACGGCTTTGCCCAGCCCGGTCGCACCCATGATGATCAGCATCACGCCGGCCATCATCGTGCACAGGAACAGCCCGCCCACTCCGTGTTGGGCGACGATGCCGGCCACCACCACGACGAACGCGCCCGTCGGACCTCCGATCTGGACGCGCGAACCTCCGAGCACGGAGATCAGGAAGCCCGTGACCACCGCGCAGTAAATGCCCGCCTGCGGCGACAGTCCCGAGGCGATCGCAAACGCCATCGCCAGCGGAAGCGCCACCAGTCCAACGGTGATGCCCGCGGCCAGGTCAGCCGTGAAGTCTTTGCCTGTGTAGTTGCGCAGCGCGAGAACGGATTTCGGAAGCCAGCGGTGATGCGGTCGCGACATGGTACGGCAGAGTTCCTCAATACCAGTGTAGGCCCACTTCGGCCCATGAGGGGTGACTCTCGTCGCACCTCCGGTCAATTTTCGAGTGTGCGTATGGTCACAGTCCTGCCGTAACCGTTCCGGAGCCGATCTGGAATTCGAGAGTGGCCTGCGATCTTGGGGCCCACCCTCCTTCGGCCCGGTGTAGCATTCCCCAACCTTGCGAAAGGGGGATGCTCATGTACGTAGCCGTCCAACACTCCATCTTCGATCCTGCTTCTTTCTGGGACATCGTAGAAAAGACTCCGCTCCCGTCGAACGTCATCCTCCACCACACGTTCCCGTCCACTGCCGGGGATCACGCAATCTGTATCTGGGAAGCCGAGACGGTCGAAGCAGTGCGCAGCATCGTCGAACAAGCCGTCGGCAACTACAGCCGCAACGAGTACTTCCAGGTCGAGAACAAGCAGGCCATCGCAAAACCTGTCTTGTTCAGGAGCGCCGCGTAGCTCACAGCGCGCCCCACGTTTCGCGAAGCTAACGTGGGGAGGTCCATCGAAAGATGAATGTGGGAGTTCTTCGCGGGCGAAGCGTATCAGGGCACGCCTTCAGGCGTGCCGACACAAGCCCCGGCACCTGCGGGGCTTTAGCCCCTGAATCGAAATCGGTGGCCCACACTTGCGGAACAGATGTGGGATTAAAGAAGCGCGGGCCAAAGCCCGCGCCTCCGGAACCCGGAAACTCGAAACTCTACTTTCTCTTCCACCGCACGCCATCCTTGGTGTTCTCCAGGAGGATGCCTTCTTCCGCCAGCTGATTGCGGATCGCGTCGCTGGTCTTGAAATCCCTGTTCTTGCGCGCCTCCGAATGTTTGGCCACGAGTTCTTCCACCTGCGCATCGCTCAGCGCCGCCGATTTCGCAATGTCCAGCGTGGCCTCGCTGATCTTGTCGGCCTTGCCTTCCGCCTGCGCCCACTCGACGACCGTTTTCACTTTCGCGGCGTCGTTGTCGTTCATGACGTCGAAGATCCCGTCGAACTGCCCCAGGGCGCCTAACAGTTCCGGCACATTCTCTTTCTGAAGGTTGCCGCCATCGGCCATTCCGTTGGCATCGCGCACCAGGTCGAAGATCGCCCCCAGCATGCGCGCCGTGTTCAGGTCGTCGTCCATCGCCGCCCGCATCTCTTCCCGGATCGTTGCGGTGAGCTGCGAAAGCTGCGCGTTCTTTCCCTCCGGCCATGCCGAGGTCTCCAGCCGCAGCTTGAAATTCCGCAGACGCTCCACGGAGGTCGCCGCCTGCGTCAGGCCGTCGAACGTGAAGTTCAACTGCTTGCGATACGGCACTGAAGACAGCAGGAAACGGATCGACGAAGGCTTGTGTCCCATCAGCACAAGGTCGCGCAGGGTGTAGAAGTTCCCCAGCGACTTCGACATTTTCTGGCCCTCGACCAGCAGGAAGCGCGCGTGCATCCAGAAGCGCGCAAACGTCTTGCCCGTATGCGCTTCGCTCTGCGCCACTTCGTTTTCGTGGTGCGGGAAGATCAGGTCCTCGCCGCCCGCATGCAGGTCAAAGGTCTCACCCAGGTACTTCATGCTCATAGTGGAGCACTCAATGTGCCACCCCGGACGCCCCGCCCCGATCTTCGTCTCCCAGCTGAACTCGCCTTCCTTCGGAGCCTTCCACAGCGCGAAGTCGCGCGCGTTGTCCTTGTCGTACTCATCCACATCCACGCGCGCGCCGTCCGTCATGCCCGCGAAATCCTTCTTGCTGAGCTTGCCGTACTGGGGGAACTTCGCGATGCGGAAGTAGTACGAGCCCTCCTCGGTCCTGTACGCCACGTCCTTGGCCGCCAGGTCCTCGATGAACTGCGCCATCTCGTCGATGTGATCCGTGGCTTTGACGATCATCTCCGGCTGTTCGATCGCCAGCGTCTGCATGTCGTCCAGGAACGCCTGCGTGTACTTCTTCGTGTAGTCGAAGATCGACATCCCGCGCTGCGAAGCGTTGCGGATGATCTTGTCGTCCACGTCGGTGATGTTCATGACGTGCCTGGTCTTAAACCCGCTCTGGCGCAGATACCGCCGCAGCAGATCGACCGCGACAAACGTGCGGAAATTGCCGATGTGCCCGTAGTCATAGACCGTAGGACCGCAAGCGTAGAAGCGGACCGTGTTGTCTTCCGCGGGTTGAAATTCCTCGATCTTGCCGGAAAGTGTGTTGAAGAGCTGTAGCGCCATAAGAATCCAATCAATTCGGGAGAACCTTCGATTCTATGGGCGCAAGAACCCAAGCGGCAACTGTAAGGCCAGCCGCTCCCGGCTTGGCGTGCGAGCGGAAATCGGCTGGAGTGTTCCCAGGCGCAGATGGCGAGCCCTCGCCCGACCCTTCGCAACACAGAGACGTCATCCTGAGCGAGAACTCGCAACAGAACGCGACGCAGTCGCGGATGCGAGTTCGAGTCGAAGGACCTGTCGGCCCAAGGCGCCCCACTTCGCAAAGCTAAGGTGGGGAACTGGCATACAATCTTCAGGGAGAACTGGACATCCGTGACCATGAAAACCAAGAACATCCTCCGCCTTGCGCTCGCGACAGCCTGCGTCCTGCTGGTGCCCCTGGCGGCAATGCAGTTCACCGATGAAGTGGTCTGGACCCCGTCCGACTTCGTTGTTGCCGGCGTCCTCCTGTTCGGCGCCGGTCTCACCTATGAGTTGGTAGCGAAAAGGACGGGCAATACCGCCTACCGCGTCGCCGTCGGCCTGGCCGTAGCCACATCACTCATCCTTGTCTGGATGAACCTCGCCGTGGGCATCATTGGAAGCGAGGACAACCCCGCCAACGTGATGTATGTCGGGGTGCTCGCCGTCGGGATCGTCGGTGCGATCGTTGCGCGACTCCAGCCACATGGAATGGCACGCGCGTTGTACGCCACGGCGCTCGCCCAGATGTTGGTCCCCGTCATCGCGGTGATCATCTGGAGGCCCCCGTTCACCGCAGGTGTGTTGGGTGTGTTCGTTCTGAACGGGATCTTCGTCGCGCTGTTTGTCTCCTCCGCGCTGATGTTTCAACGTGCAAGCGCCACAAGCCCGAGGTAGAACCGAAGTCCCTCCTGGCGTTTTTGGGCAGTGCTGGGGACGTCATCCTGAGCGAGAACTCGCAACAGAACGCGACGCAGTCGCGGATGCGAGTTCGAGTCGAAGGACCTCCCGCAGGTGGCCCAGAGTTGGTTCTGTTTCAATACTTGCACCAACCTACTTGGAATTGTTGGAGCCTTCGCCACGCTACCTACCCTCGAAACCCGAAACTCGAAACCTGAAACTCGAAACTGCATTTGCACCGTTTTTCCACACTTGCACCAAACTTGGGTGATTGATTCCAACCCCCTTGAGCCGTACTCTCGGGTTCGGTTTCGCCCAGCCTCGAAACCTCGGATCGGTCGGGACACCCAGCAGTTCGCACGGGCACGGGAGCCGTAAACCCCAATCCCTGCAATCCCAGGCGGTTCAAAAGCTCCGAAAGGTGCCATGGGGCTGGTTTTGTCAGGCGTAAGGATTTAAAATACAACATATTGCGGTACCCCCTTGACACGTACAACATCCGGGAGTACTGTTCGCATCCACGTGGGGAGGTCCTTCGGGACCTGTGGGATGGACGGCAGCCGCGCAGTCATCGGATGCCGCGCAGATCGCGCCACAGATTTGGGTGGGTAAACGGTCTGGCCGGAATGCCAGAGGTGACGTTCCGGCGACGGGAGATGTCTCCCGAGGTGGTATCGGCAGTGCCAAATCACAGCTCATCGCCGCGAGCGGTGAGTCTTGTCGGAGTGCCTCGGCGTGCCTGGCTTGCCGTGGTGCTCGTAGTTCTCTCAAAGCAGCTCTCGGGTCCTGTTTGCTGCGGTGGCACGGGACGCCGGCTCGGGGATTGCCGCGACGTCCGCGGCACAACGTCGCCATGGTCGCAAGTCAGCGATCGGCGGCGCTGGGGACTCTTGTCCCCAAAATCGAGCGAACCGCACGGTGCCCCACGTCCGCCCGCGGTTGGCGAACGTGGGATGTGAATGGAATACGGCGGGGCTCAGCCCCGGCACACAAGAAACGGCCCAACAGATAGTTAAGGAGCAGATAGAAGATGGCCGAAGTCAGCGATAAGAAAGTGACCAGCGAGGTCCAGGTCCCGGCCAGCGCCGGCAAGTCCCAGAAGCGCAAGGCGGCAGGACTCCAGTTCAAGCGTCATTTCACCAAGTCCGGCGTTTCGCCCTACGGCGAAATCGAGTGGGAGCTGCGCACGGCTCAGATCACCGACTCCAAGGGGAACGTGATCTTCGAGCAGCAGAACGTGGAAATCCCCAAGGACTGGTCGATGACGGCGACCAACATCGTCGCCAGCAAGTACCTCCATGGTCAGCTCGGCTCTCCCGAACGCGAAACCGGCGTACGCCAGCTCGTCGGCCGCGTCGCCGAGACGATCCGCGATTGGGGCCTGAGCGGCGGATACTTCCGCACCGCTGACGATGCCGCCACGTTCCATGACGAACTGGTGTACCTGCTCCTGCACCAGTACGCCGCCTTCAACTCGCCCGTCTGGTTCAACGTCGGCTGCGACCGCATCGAGCCCAACTCCGACGCCGCCAACTGGCACTGGAACGCCGAGCTCAACCGCGTGGAGTACGGCGCCACCGGCTACAAGAACCCGCAATGCTCCGCCTGCTTCATCAACTCCATCAACGACACTATGGAGTCGATCCTCACGCTGGCCAAGACCGAAGGCATGCTCTTCAAGTGGGGATCCGGCACCGGCACCAACCTCTCGCCGCTGCGCGGCTCGATGGAGAAGCTCTCCGGCGGAGGCACCGCCTCCGGCCCGCTGTCGTTCATGAAGGGCTTTGACGCGTTCGCCGGAGTCATCAAGTCCGGCGGCAAGACCCGGCGCGCCGCCAAGATGGTCATCCTCAACATCGACCATCCCGACATCGTCGATTTCATCGACTGCAAGGCCAAGGAAGAAGCCAAGGCGCACACGCTCGCCGCTGCCGGATACGACGCCAGCGGTCCTGACAGCGAAGCCTACAGCTCCATCTTCTTCCAGAACGCCAACAACTCCGTCCGCGTCACCGACGAGTTCATGGAAGCCGTCGTCCGCGACCGCGAGTTCTCCACCCGCGGAGTCCGCACCCGCGAAGTCGTCCAGACCTTCAAGGCGCGCGATCTCCTGCGCAAGATTTCCGAAGCCACCTGGCAGTGCGGCGATCCGGGCATGCAGTACGACACCACCATCAACAAATGGCACACGTCGAAGAACTCCGCCCGCATCAATGCCTCCAATCCTTGCTCCGAGTACATGTTCCTTGACGACTCGGCCTGCAACCTGGCGTCGCTCAATTTGCTGAAGTTCGCTCCCACGGGGACCTTCGACGTTGCGGCCTATCGCCATGCGGTGGATGTGCTCATCACGGCGCAGGAAATCCTCGTGGACAACTCCGGCTACCCGACCGAGTCCATCGGACGCAACTCGCACGACTACCGTCCGCTCGGACTCGGCTACGCCAATCTCGGAGCCCTGCTCATGGCCTCCGGCCTGCCCTATGACAGCGACGCCGGACGCGACTACGCTGCCTGCGTAACGGCCATCATGTGCGGAGAGGCGTACCTCCAGTCCTCGCGCATCGCCGAGCAGTGCCCGGCGCTCGACGCCGCCGGCGAAGCTCTCCGCCAGCAGTACGGCGAGGCCGGAACTCCCGGCGGAGCCTGCCCCGGCTACTACATCAACCGCGAACCGTTCCTTGACGTCATCCGCATGCACCGCGCATCGGTCAACAACATCAGCCGCGCCTCCGTGCCCCGCGAACTCTTCGAGGCCTCGCGCCAGTGCTGGGACGAAGCCCTCGCCCACGGCGAGAAGTACGGCTACCGCAACGCGCAGGTCACCGTACTCGCGCCCACCGGCACCATCGGCTTCATGATGGACTGCGACACCACGGGCGTCGAACCCGACCTCGCGCTCGTCAAGTTCAAGAAGCTGGTCGGCGGCGGCATGATCAAGATCGTCAACCAGACGGTCCCCTCCGCGCTCTTCAAGCTCGGCTACACCGAAGACCAGGCCAACGCCATCGTCAGCTACATCGACGCCACCGGCACCATCGAGGGCGCTCCGCATATCAAGGACGAACACCTGGCGGTCTTCGACTGCTCGTTCAAGCCGGCCAAGGGCACGCGTTCCATCCACCACATGGGACACCTGAAGATGATGGCTGCCGTCCAGCCCTTCATCTCCGGAGCCATCTCCAAAACCATCAACATGCCCGAGTCCGCCACGGTCGAAGAGATCATGGACGCCTACGTCGAGGCATGGCGCCAGGGAATCAAGGCCGTAGCCATCTACCGCGACGGCTCCAAGAAGAACCAGGTGCTGGTCACGAAGAAGGACGAGGCGAAGAGTGTGGCGCAGGCGTCTGCGCCCGTGGAAGAAGAGGACATGAACGCGCCGCCGCGGGCCAACCGTCACAAGCTGCCCGACGAGCGCATCTCGATTACCCACAAGTTCAACATCGCCGGACACGAGGGCTACATCACCGTCGGCCTCTACCGCAGCGGAATGCCCGGCGAGATCTTCATCACCATGGCCAAAGAGGGCTCGACCGTCAGCGGCCTCATGGATAGCTTCGCCTGCGCAACCTCGATCGCCCTGCAGCACGGAGTCCCGCTCCACCTGCTCTGCGA
>DASPLH010000139.1:0-41204 GCA_035627675.1 Clostridia bacterium | reverse complement strand
CGAAGGCCACGCTGAACTTCACCGGCAGCGTTTGTGACGTTTCGGGAGCGAACTGTCGCGGCGTTAACGATGCGGAGTTTCAGTCGAACGTGCGGCGAGAGCAGGACGAAGTGAACGACGATGCTTCGCCGTTCAGGGTGTGGCCGATCATCAGGCTGAGCGTGGCGTACAGGTTCTAGCGCAGATCCTCTCTACTGACCGACAATCACGGGCGCGGCCTGGGTTTTCGGGTGTCGTGCGAACCAGCCGGTGACGCGGTGCTCGAACTGTTCGGGATGCATGGAGACGGCACCGCCGTGTCCTGCGCCTTTCACGATCCAGAGGTCGGTCTCTCCTGCGGCTGCTTCGGCCAGCGCCGTGGCGTGTCGCGGCTGGATGATGGTGTCTTCGGTTCCGGCGATGATGAGCGAAGGCACGCGCGAATGCCGCAGCGCCCGCTGCGGATCGGCCAGGGTCAAATCGACTCCGTACTTGAGATGCGCGTAGGCCAGCGCGAACTCCAGCGCGGGCCGTCCTGCGGTTCTCGCGAACCATAGGCCGAGGCCGGTTTGCTCGGAGATGCGATCGTAGGCGACTTCGCGGAACGTCGAGAAGGGAGCCTCGACCGCCACGGCGCAGAGGTCTCGTGTGGCGGCCGTTGCCTGCAGCATCAGCGCCGCTCCCATGGACCCTCCGAAGCCGTACACGCATGACGTTTGCGGCTGATCATGGAGGAACTTGACCCAGCGCGCGATGTCGTCACTCTCGCGCACTCCGTAAGTTGCGATGTCGCCGCCGCTCTCGCCGTGCGCGCGCGAATCGGCGAGCAGCACGCGGTAGCCACGGTTGAGGAACATGCGCCCGTAGCCGCTCACGCCTTCGCGCGTGTCGGCAACCCCGTGCATGAGGACGACAGCGTTGCCGTTGTCCCGCTCGGGAATGACGTACCAGGCGCGGAGCGGAGTGCCGTCGGCGGCGGTGATGGAGACGTCCTGTAGATCGGCCTTTAAGTCGGAGGCGACGACGGACGCGAAGTGCTGCCGCATGTGCAGAGGACGATGGCCGGTGTGGAGCGTGTCCTCGGCCATGACGACGGCAATCGCGGCGGAAGCGGCGAGGTACACGGCAACCGAGAGCGCGATAAGGGTGAGGGCGCGGCGGCGCGGAAGGGGGACGGCTCGCATGTCGATTAGATACGCGAGCCGCCGTGAGAAGTTCTTAAAGTCCGGCCCCGGTGTCGCTGCGGCGTTGGGCGTCGTCGGTGCCGGTGCGGGTCTTCTCCTGCGTGCCGCCGGTGAAGCCTGCTCCGTCGGGGAGGCCGGTGTCGCTCTGTGGACCTTTGCGTTCGTCGACGGGCTCGTCGGGTTTGCGCTGCTCGGGACGTTCGAGGTCTTTGGGTTCGGGTGCTGGCATGAAGCGTTGGATGCGAAGCACTTCGCCTGCGGCAGCAAGGAAGCGGCTTCGCCGCGGTGTTCAACCCAGGGCTTTCGCGCTTCGCGCGACGCCCTGGGCTAAAAGCAGACGCGGCCTCGCTTCGCTCGGGCGCTTCTCGGGAGATTTCCGAATTTTCAGATTGCCGGATTTTCGGATTTGAAATTCGGAAATCCTCAAATCCGGCAATTCGAAAATGGTTTAAGACGAAGCTACTTGCCGTTGGCCATCTGTCTTACGAACTCGACGATCGAGCGCACGGCGATTCCGCTGGGGCCTTTGGCGATGAAGGGTTTCGAGTCTTCGACCCAGGCGGTGCCGGCGATGTCGAGGTGGAGCCAGGGCGTGTCTTCGACGAACTCCTTGAGGAACATGGCTGCGGTTACGGCTCCGCCCCAGCGTCCGCCGGTGTTCTTGATGTCGGCGATGTCGCTCTTGATCATGTCGTGGTATTCGGCATCCACGGGCAGACGCCACATCTTTTCGCCGCTGCGGCGGAGTGCCCGGGCGAACTGCTCGAAGTACTGCTCATCGTTGCAGAACACTCCGGCGTTGATGTACCCGAGCGCGACGACGCACGCGCCCGTGAGGGTGGCGGCGTCAATGAGGTGCGTTGCCCCCAATTGCTTGGCGTAGGCGAGTCCGTCGGCGAGGACCAAGCGGCCTTCGGCGTCGGTGTTGATGATCTCGATCGACTTGCCGGTCATGGCGAACTGCACGTCGCCGGGTTTCTGTGCCTTGCCGCTCGGCATGTTTTCCGAAGCGCAGACGATACCGATCACGCGCACGTTGGGTTTGAGCAGGGCGATGGCGCGCATGGCTCCGATCATGGCTGCGCCGCCCGCCATGTCGTACTTCATCTTCTCCATGCCGTCGCTCGGCTTGATGCTGATGCCGCCGGTGTCGAACGTAATGCCTTTGCCGACAAGTCCGAGCACGGGGCCGTCGGTGACGCCCTTGGGTTCGTAGCGCATGATGATGAGGCGCGGTTCTTCGTCGGAACCCTGGGCGACGCTCCAGAACGCGCCCATCTTGAGTTCCTTGATCTTCTCGGAGCCGTAAACCTCGCACTTGAGGCCGACTTCCTTGCACATCTGCTCGGCGCGCTCGCCCATGATGGTCGGCGTCATGCGATTGCCGGGCTCGTTGACGAGGTCGCGCGTGAAGTTCTGCGACTCGCCGATGACGATGCCCTCCTCGATTGCGCGCTGGAGCGCAGCTTGATCGGAGCCGTTGGCGAGAACGACGGTGACCTCCTGGATCTTCTGGTCCTTGCGGTCGCTGCGGTAGTAGTCGGCGTCGAAATCTCCCACGACGGCGCCTTCGGCGATGCCCCGGATGGCATCGCTCATCGTGCCGCGTTCGAAGACGTAGGTGCTGTGCTCGGAGGCGTCGGCCTGGCCTTCCCAGTTTTCCGGTGCGACGAGCGCGAGCGACTTGATGTTCCTGGGCTTCACGGCGCGCACGGCGGCACCGGCAATCTTGCGGAGTTCGTAGGACGTGAAGTTCTTCGCCTTGCCGCAGCCCAGGAACAACAGGCGCTTCGCCTTGAGTCCCTGCGGAGTGTAGATGAGAACGTTCTCGAAAAGCTTGCCCGTGATCTCCTTCGACGAGAGGAACGGCTCGGCCACCTTGGCCAGCGCCGGATCGGAACTGAACAGCTTCGGAGCGTTGTTCTTCCCCTCGCCCTCGTCGAGGACGGGGATTACAAGGCATTCGGTTTCAAGCTGTGCGGGAGCGGTGGTGGAGAGAGTCAGTTTCATAAGATCGGTCGCTGGTCGTTGGTTGTCGGTCGTCAGCAAGCTGCTGAGGTACTGAGGTTCCGAGGTGCTGAGTCAAAACCTAGCTTTTCCTGCTGCGAGCGATTGCCTCGCGCGCTTCCTTGTCGGCGGTGCGGCGACGCTCAGTTTCACGCTTGTCCCAGAGCTGCTTGCCCTTGGCGAGGGCAAGTTCGAGCTTTACGCGTCCGTTCTTGAAGTACATGCGCGTGGGGATGAGCGTGAGGCCCTTCTGCTGAAGCTTCGCGGCAATCTTTAGAATCTCGGGTTTCTTCATCAGGAGCTTGCGGGTGCGCAGCGGCTGATGGTTGAACTGTGCGCCGGGGGCGTAGGGTCCTATGTGAGCGTTGAGCAGGAACAGCTCTCCGTCTTTCACCAGCCCGTAGGAGTCTTTCAGGTTGGCGCGGCCGTCGCGGATGCTCTTGACCTCGGTTCCGTGCAGGGCGACGCCCGCCTCGAACTTCTCCATCAGGAAGAAGTCATGGGAGGCGGCGCGATTCTGCGCAGCGTCACGCTCGCCGCTCGCGACCGGGTCGCGCTTTACGTTTTGCGGCTTGTTGGGCTGGGTCTGGTGTGCGGACTGACGTGCCATCTGGAGGTTTCGGCCGGCCGGGCTCAACCGAACAACGATGCTAACACACGAGGCGGAAGATACTGCGGAAGATGTTGCAGATGCGTGACTTACCTCGATGTTATAATCCCGTCTCTCAAGCAGGTCTGGTGCGCGTACCGGCCAGTCGTCGCAGGAGGGTGTGCGGGCCAACCGGGCACCTTGCGTCGGGGAATTCATGTGCCCTGCCATTGCCTGTGGGCGGCAGCCAGGGCCCGAACCGCTAAGGAGTGTGATGACACGTCTGACACGCGCCGTGATGGTACTGCTGATCGCACTGGCAGCGACGCTCCCGGCCGCCGCAGATAAAGCCAAGTCGTTGTTCGACAAGGGGCGCGATGCGGAGGCCCGTCAGCAGTACGAGCAAGCGTTCGACTTCTACAAGCAGGCCTACGAGCTGAAGCCCAAGGACGTCCGGTACCGCTCCGCCTTCGAGCGCTTGAAGTTCCTGTCGGCGGCGTCGCACGTGCACCGCGGGCAGATCCTGCGCGAGGGCGGCAAACTCCAGGAGGCGCTCAAGGAGTTCGAGACGGCCGTCCAGATCGACCCTTCGAGCTTCATCGCCCAGCAGGAGGTCCGGCGCACCCGCGAACTCATCGACCAGGCGAACAATCCGGGACAGCGCCCCCGGCAGCAGGGCCTGAGCGACCGCGTGAACCAGGCCGCGCCCCCGGTCGAACTCGCCCCAATCTCCAACCAGCCGATCACGCTGCGCCTGTCGGAAGACACGAAGGTGATCTACGAGACGATCGGAAAGCTTGCGGGCATCAACGTCCTGTTCGATCCGGACTACACGTCCCGCCGTATCCGCATCGAGCTGAACGGAGTGACGCTGAGCGAGGCTCTGGAAATCGTCTCGCTGGAGTCGAAGACGTTCTGGCGTCCGGTCACGGCCAACACCATCTACGTCGCGGCGAACACGAAGTCGAAGCGGACAGAAGTCGAGCAGCAGGTACTCCGCACTTTTTATATCTCCAACCTGTCTTCGGCGACCGAGCTTCAGGACATCACGAACGCGCTGCGTACCGTGCTTGAACTCCAGCGCATCCAGATGCTGCCCACGCAGGCGGCAATCGTCGTCCGCGGCACCATCGACCAGGTCACGCTGGCCGAGAAGCTGATCAACGATATCGACAAGGCGCGCGCGGAGGTCGTGGTCGAAGTCGCCGTCATGCAGGTCTCGCGCGACAAGCTGCGACAGTTCGGGATCCAGCCGCCCACCACGTCGAGCATCACGCTTCAGAGCCGCGGGACAACCACCACGGGCACGGGTACGAACGGCAACGGAACGGGCACGGGCACGACGGGAACGACGAGCGGCATCAACCTGAATGAGCTCGCGAACCTCGATGCGCGCAACTTCATCGTGAACATCCCGGCTGCCACGGCAAGCTTCCTGTTTTCGGACAGCAACACGAAGGTCCTTCAGAACCCGCAGATCCGCGCGCTGGACGGCCAGAAGGCCACGCTGAAGATCGGCGATCGCGTGCCGGTCGCGACCGGATCGTTCCAGCCGGGCATCGGCGGCGTCGGTATCAACCCGCTCGTGAATACGCAATTCCAGTACATCGACGTCGGCGTCAACATCGATGTCACGCCGCACGTGTACGCGAACCGTGACGTGGGCATGAAGGTCATGCTCGAAATCTCGGCCGTGACACGCACGGCCAACATCGGCGGCATCGAGCAGCCGGTCATCGGGCAGCGGCGCATCGAGCACGAGATTCGGCTGAAGGAAGGCGAAGTCAACCTGCTGGGCGGAATCCTCGAGGACTCCGACATCCGCTCGATGAGCGGCCTGCCGTGGGTTTCGCAGATCCCGATCCTGAAGTACCTGTTCGGACGGGAATCGGTGGAGCGCATCAACAACGAAATCGTGTTCGTCCTCGTGCCGCGCGTGGTGCGCGCGCAGGAGGTGACGGACCTGAACCAGCGCACGCTGGACATCGGCACGGCGAACGCGATCGAGATGCGGCGCCTGCCTCCGGCTCCCGCGCAGCAGACGCCTCCGGCGCCGCCGGCACAACAACCGGCGACGGTTCCGCCGCAACAACCGCCCCAACAACAGCCGGGCGCTCCGGTGCAGCCGCAGGTCAACCCGCAGCCGCAGGGTGCTCCGGCGCCGAACGGAAGCGGCGGCCAGGCTCAGGCGCAACCGCAGCAGGCGCAGCAGTTGGGAGCAATGGGCTCGGGGGCGATCCTGGGGTTCGACCCGCCGACTGTGAACGCCGCGTCGGGCTCGACCTTCGCCGTCAATGTCACGCTGTCCGGCGGACATAACGTGTTCTCGGCTCCGGTGCAGATCATGTACGACTCGCGGCTGATGCAGCTGCTGAATGTCTCGAATGGGGGCGCGTTGTCGCGGGACGGCCAGGCGGTTGCGCTGGTACACCGCGACGACGCACAGTCCGGATCCGTGCAGGTAACGGCGAGCCGTCCGCCGGGTGCTCCGGGCGTCACCGCCGAGGGAACGGTATTCACCTTGACGTTCCAGGCGAAGGCTCCGGGGCAGGGAAATCTGGCAATCCACCGCGCCGTGCTGCGTGACCCGGCGATGACGCCGATGACGGCCAGCGGGTCGCAGGCGGTGGTAACCATTCGCTAGGCGTTGGTGAAGTTCGAATCGACGGCGGAGCGTGTCGCCACCCGGCGCTCACGATTCGCCAGCTGGAGTGTTGTGCCGAAGAGTGCTGAAATAGAAGGACGACCCGTGACCGCACGGCGCTGGGGTGGAGCTCGAGGGCTGACGCTGATCGAGCTCATCACGGCCGTGGCGATCATGGCGATCCTGGCGGCGGCGGTCGTGCCCCTGGCGCGTGCCGGCATCAAGCGCGAGAAGGAGCGCCGGCTGCGTGCCGCGTTATGGGAGATGCGCGACGCCATCGACCGGTACAAAGAGGCAGCGGATCGCGGGGCGTTCCAGATCAAGCTCGGCAGCGAGGGCTATCCGCCGGACCTGGAGACCCTCGTCAACGGAGTGGATGTCGGCGGCAAGAAAATACGGTTCCTGCGGCGCATCCCCGTGGACCCCATGACGAACAGCACCGACTGGGGGTTGCGCTCGATGCAGGACGACCCGGGTTCTACGTCGTGGGGCGGGCAGAACGTCTTCGACGTTTTCACGAAGTCGCAGGACACAGGGCTGGACGGAACGAAGTATTCGGACTGGTAAATGAATCTGATGGGCACAATCCGAGGCGCGGCCCGCAGGCGGCAGCGCGGGTTCACGCTGCTGGAACTCATGATCGTGATGAGCGTCATCGTGATCCTGATGACCGTGGCGATCCCGAATTACCAGCGCTCGATGGTCCAGGCGCGCGAAACCGTGCTGCGCAACAACCTCTTCACGCTGCGCTCGGTGATTGACCAGTACACGCTCGACAAGCAGAAAGCTCCGCAATCTCTCCAGGACCTTGTGAGCGCCGGGTACCTGCGCGAACTCCCGCGCGACCCCATGACAAATTCGTCCGAGACCTGGCAGGTGGTGCAGGAAGACACGCTGGCCGCCATTGACCAGACGCAGCCGGGGATCGTGGACGTCCACTCGGGGGCCGATGGGACCGCCTCGGATGGGACCGCCTACTCGAGCTGGTAGCGGTTCTCCGCTCCCGGTCATCCGCACCCGCCGGTCGAGCGCATGTGGGTGGTTGGTCCAATCTCCACAGGTTCAAATTCGGGATTCCTGTTCAGGGCCGCCCGGCGGCGCGAGCTGCCACGTGACGCGCGTCACAGGAGAGTGTGTGCTCGCGGGCTGTGATCCCGATCGCGTTTCGTCCTGCGGTGTCCCCGTAAACCGCTGCAAAGTGCCCCGATGGTCGCATGGACTGCGAACTTCGTTGTAGTCACTACCCAACGTGACTCCCGTCACCGGACCCTGAGATTTGCCCGGCCTGTCACTTAGCACGTGTGCGACAGCTCACAAATACGGGTGAGAGCTGTCACTGCCCCATCCGACATCCAGAGATCAAAGTTCCCTAATCGGGACGTACACAAATGTGCTGTGTGCCTGCTGCACTTTCGCAGCAGTGTACCTATTTGGTGCGATCTCCGGGTCCGCAAACATGCAGAACTATTTTCCATTCAGGTCGTGAGCGAACTGACCAGAAACAGGAATTAACGATGCCGAACGTTGACGGTACGGAAAAAAACACTATTGGCGCCCAGTTGAAGCGCAGCGGAGTATCGCGTCGAGAGTTTGTGCAGTTGTGCTCGACGCTGATGGTCGCCGCGCCCGCGGGACTGGCGCTGACCGAGAGCAACGCTTCACCAGCATCGGTAGCTAAAGAGGTAGCCAAGGCGAAGCGTCCCTCAGTTGTCTGGCTTCATTTCCAGGACTGTACGGGATGTTCCGAAAGTCTCCTTCGCACCTCCAAGCCCGATGTAGCCGACCTCATCCTGAACGTAATTTCCCTTGACTACCACGAAACGCTGATGGCCGCCTCCGGGCACCAGGCCGAAGCGGCGCTGCACAAAGCCGTCGAAGAAAACGCCGGCAAGTTCGTGCTGGTGGTGGAAGGCTCTATCCCGACCAAAGACCAGGGTATCTACATGAAGATCGCCGGGAAGCCGGCTCTGGATATCCTGAAGGAAGTCGGCTCGAAGGCTGCCGCGATCATCGCCATGGGTTCCTGCGCGTCCTGGGGCGGCGTCGCTTCTGCGGGACCGAACCCGACCGACGCGAGAGGCGTCGACGAGATCATCACCAACAAGCCGATCGTCAACATCCCCGGCTGCCCGCCGAATCCGTACACGCTGCTCGGCACGGTGCTCGAGTTTGCTGTCGTCGGGAAGCTGCCTGCGCTGGATGACAAGAAGCGCCCGCTGTTCGCTTACGATCGTCTGATCCACGATCATTGCCCTCGCCGCGGCCACTTCGATGCGGGCCGTTTCGCCGGCAACTTCGGCGACGAAGGTCATAACAAGGGCTGGTGCCTCTACAAGCTGGGCTGCAAGGGTCCGGTCACGAAGGCTGCCTGCTCCACCCGTCACTTCAACGAGATTCCGGACTGCTGGCCTGTGGGCATCGGCGCGCCGTGCTTCGGCTGCACCGAGAAGGGCGTCGGATTCACCATCAACGCTTACGACACCGTGCAGATCAAGGGCGTCGGCGCTGCCACACCGCCGGACACCTACGCTGCCGTCGGTTCCGCGTCGGGCAAGATCGGTGCGGTTGCGACCGGCCTGGTCGGACTCGTCGCCGGCGCGCTTGGCGGAGCCGCTTGGGCTGCCGGCCAGAAGCTTCAGAGCAGCGAAGAAGCTACGGCCGATGTCGTGAAGGATAAAGCGGACGTTGCCAAGGGAGGAAGATAGCCATGGCAATGACTCGCCGAGAGGCATTCAAGAATATCGCGAAAGGCGCTCTGCCGGTCCTCGCGGCCGGCTGTGTGTCGGCGGCGGTGCCTCAGGTGGCTCATGCCGAGGAGGCTCCCGGTTTTTCGCCTGAAGCGGAAAGCCTGCTGTACGACGCGACGAAGTGCGTGGGCTGCAAAGCCTGCATGGTTGGGTGTTCGACGGCCAACAACCTCGAACCCGACACCCGCGTCGATGGCCTCCACCAAGCACCTCCGGACCTGAACTACTACACCAAGAACATCATCAAGCTGTACAAGTCGGACGACCAGAAAGAATGGTCGTACTTCAAGCAGCAGTGCATGCACTGCGCTGATCCGGCCTGCGTGGCGGCATGTATGTTCGCGGGGCTCACCAAGGACGAGAAGTCCGGCGTGGTGAGCTGGAATGGTTCGAAGTGCGTCGGCTGTCGCTACTGTGAGGTCGCCTGCCCGTTCAGCGTGCCCACGTTCCAGTGGGAAGGCTACAACCCGAAGATCGTCAAGTGCGAGCTTTGCAACCACCGCACGGCCAAGGGCGAGAAGCCCGGTTGCGTGACAGTGTGCCCGACGAATGCCGTGATCTACGGCAAGCGCGAGGCGCTGCTGGCGGAAGCGAAGAACCGCATCAAGGCGAACCCTGGAAAGTATTTCGAAAACCGCGTGTATGGCGAAGAAGAAGGCGGCGGAACGCAGGTGCTGTACCTGTCGCATGTCAGCTTCGACAAGATCGGTTTGCCGAACCTGGGTAAGGAATCGATTCCGCATCGTCTGCACATCCAGCACATGCTCTACAAGTACCTGGCGTTGCCGGCTGTGCTGTACGTGACGATGGCGGCGGTCATCCGCAAGAACTTCGGTCACCACAAGCACCACCTGCTCGAAGAGCAGAAGAAAACTGGATTGAGGCCGCAGCTATGACACGGTGGGAGAGAGGCGTTCCTGTTTACGGTGTCCCCGTGCTCACGCGCGGATTCTGGGCGCTGACCGCACTGGTCGCATTTGGCGGAATCCTGACGTTGATCCGCGAATATGTCGGCCTCGGCGCAACCAGCGGCATGACCGACGCGTATGCGTGGGGCATCTGGAAAACCTTCAACGTAATGGTGCTCACCGGTCTTGGTTCCGGCGGTTTCGCCGTCGGCATCGCAGCCTGGATTTTCAACAACCAGAAGCTGCACCAAGTCATGCGTGTTGCGCTCCTGACCAGTTTCCTGGCGTACGCGACCGGTCTCATCATGCTCGGCATCGATGTGGGCCGTCCGTGGAACTTCTACTGGGTCGTGCTGCCGTGGCACTGGAACGTGGCCTCGCCGCTGTTGGAAGTGGCGGTCTGCGTTTCGCTGTATGCCACCGTGCCGCTGCTCCTGGAGAACGTCCCGCCACTGCTGGAGTACGTGATCTACGAGCAACCGAAGTACCGCGATCTCGCCCTGAAGGCGGAGAAGATTCTGGAAAAGGTCTTCCCGTTCGTCGTGGCGCTCGCTTACCTGCTGCCGATGATGCACCAATCCTCGCTGGGCGCGCTGATGCTGCTCGGCGGCGACCGCGTGCACACGCTGTGGCAGACCCCGTTCCTCCCGCTGATTTACGTGTCGGCCGCGGCTTATCTCGGCTACGCCTGCACGATGCTTGCGCTGCTGTTGGCCAAGCTGGCGTGGAAGCGCGGGTTGGATTGGGATGTATGTGAAGTGATGAACAAGATCACCGCGAACCTGATCTTCGCGTGGACCGCCCTGCGGTTCGCCGACATCATCTTCCGCGGGAAGCTTGGGACGGCGTTTGCGTTCGACCGGTTTGCCGCACTGTTCTGGCTGGAAACGGTGCTCATCCTGGGCGGCGCGATCGCTCTCAAGTCCGAGCGTCGCATGAATCTCGGGTTCCTGTTCAATGCGTACGTGGCCGTGGCCGTGGGTGGAATGATCTATCGTTTGAGCCCCACCACGCTTGCGTTCCAGCCGAGGCCGAACGCGTTCTACTTCCCGAACGTCTGGGAATCGTTGATCTCGCTCAGCTACATCGCGCTGGCAGTCCTTGCGTACCTGGTCGCAGTGAAGAAGTTGGCGATTCTGCCGGCTTCGAACGAAGACTGGAACAAGATGGCGGCCTACGAAAAAGTCGTGCGGCCTGAACTCCAGCTAACGGGCTACACAGCAGTCGAACATTGATCTGACACCCAGGGAAGGTTCTCGTTATGTCGAAACGCATCACAGTCGATCCAATCTCCAGGATTGAGGGCCACCTCCGCGTAGACGTTGAGGTGGAAAACGGATCGGTCTCCAACGCATGGGCTTCATCTACCATGTGGCGCGGGATCGAGAGAATCCTGACCGGCCGCGACCCTCGCGAAGCCTGGCTGTTCACGCAGCGTTTTTGCGGCGTGTGCACCACGGTCCACGCGATGGCCAGCGTGCGCTCGGTGGAAGACGCTCTGCAGCTGGAGATTCCGCTCAACGCTCAATACATCCGCAACCTGATCCTCATCGCGCATGCGATGCACGATCACATCGTCCACTTCTATCACCTGTCGGCTCTCGACTTCGTTGACATCCTCCAGATCCCGAAAGCGGATCCCGCGAAGACGTCGTCGCTGATCGAAGGCCTGTCGCCGTGGACCGGCAACAGCAAGCACGTGATGAAGGCGGCGCAGGACAAGGTGAAGGCCGTGGCCGCGAGCGGCCAGCTCGGCATCTTCACCAACGGCTACTGGGGACACCCGGCGATGAAGCTGTCGCCCGAGGTCAACCTGCTGGCCTTCGCTCACTACCTCCAGGCACTCGACTACCAGCGCCGCGCGCTGGGCGTCGTTGCCATGCTCGGCTCCAAGACCCCGCACATCCAGAACCTGACGGTCGGCGGCGTGGCCAACGCCATCAACCTCGACTCGCAAGGCACCCTGAACATGGACCGCCTGGCGATGATCAAGCAGGGTCTGGACGAAGTCATTCCGTTCATCCAGCAGGTGTACCTGCCCGACGTTTGCGCGATCGCGGCCATGTACCCCGAGTGGCTGACCTACGGCGCCGGCGTCACCAACTACATGGCGGCTCCGGACCTTCCGCTGGACAGCAAGGGCACGCAGTTCGACCTGCCGGGCGGCACGCTGATCGACGGCAAGCTGACGACGTTCAAGACGGCTGCCGACCCGATCTTCCGCAAGGAAGTGGTCGAAGACGTTGCGCACGCGTACTACGAGGGCAAGGACGCGCTCCATCCGTGGAAGGGCGAGACCAACCCCGCCTACAACGAGTGGGACGCGAACGGGAAGTACTCGTGGGTCAAGGCTCCGCGCTTCCAGGGCAAGCCGATCCAGGTCGGCCCGCTGGCGCAGGTGCTCATCGGCTACAAGCAGGGTCACCCGCTGACCGTGAAGTGGACGAATGCAGCGCTGGCCACGATGTCGAAGATCGGTGGACGCACGTTCACCATCGACAGCCTGCACTCGACCATGGGCCGCCACGTCGCTCGCGCGATCCGCGCCGCGATGCTGACGGAACTGGCCGACAAGCACTGGACGCTGCTGGTCAACAACATCGCCAAGGGCGATCTCGCCATCCACAACCAGCCCGACTTCCCGTCGGGAACGATCGAGGGCGTGGGCACGCACGAAGCTCCGCGTGGCCTGCTGTCGCACTGGGTCGTGGTCAAGGGCGGCAAGATCGACAACTACCAGGCCGTCGTTCCTTCTACCTGGAACGCCAGCCCGCGTGACAAAAACGGCGTCCGCGGCCCGTACGAGGCCTCGCTGATGCAAAACCCGATCGCCAACCCCGAGCAGCCGCTGGAAGTCCTGCGCACGATCCACTCGTTCGATCCGTGCCTGGCTTGCGCGGTCCACACGTATGACGCAACGGGCAAGCAGATCGTAAGGGTGAAGGCGCTGTAATGAAACGTATTCTCATCGGCGGTATCGGGAACGTATTGATGGGTGACGATGGAGTTGGTCCGTACCTCGCCCGCACGCTGGACGCGCGTTACCAGTTCAGCGAAGGCGTGCAGGTGGTGGACTTCGGTACTCCAGGGCTGGACTTCGTCGTCCACATCGCCGGGCTCGATGCATTGATCCTCGTCGATGCGGTTGACAACGGCAAGCCGGCCGGGACGGTGACGACCTATCGCAGGTCGGACATCCTGGCCAGCCCCGTTCCGATGAGGCTGGACCCGCACCAGCCGGCGCTGAAGGAGTCGATCCTGATCGCCGACCTCGATGGCAGCGGTCCGAAAGACGTGACGCTGGTGGGAATCTCGGGACAGAGCTACACCTTCAACACTCCGCTGAACGAGAGCGTCAGGAAAGCTGTCGACGACGCGATCGAGGTGGTGTTGCGCGAACTGGAACAGTATGGCGTGATCTGCACGCCGAAAGAGGGTGGAACCCCCGACGTCTGGTGGGAAGCCCAGGGTTCCTGCGAGGCACCAGCCCGGTAACACGGGGTAAGGCTTCGAAGCGCACGGGAGTTTCCCGTGCGCTTTTTGTTTTCCGCCCGAAGCTGAGGCCGCGCGCCTCGGGGCTGTTGTGGCCGGTCCGATACCCAGGGCTTCGGGCTTTCCCCTGGGCTGACCAGACCGGCCTCGCTTCTTACGGACGTTCCGAGCCTAAAGCCTGGCGCTGAGGGGCACCTGCTGGTCCGGAACTACGCTGCCCGGCGTGGACGGTCGCGATCCATCACCGTCACATCCGCACGCGGAGCCGCCGTAATGGCAGCCTGCGCGATGATGAGCAGTCCTACGACGAGGTGAGGCGCCCAGGCGTTCACCGGCGCGTCGGAGAACCCGAACAGCCATGGGCTGGCGGCGAGTATCGCGCCGATGACGTAGTCCATCATCAGGTGCACGCGCATCGGGATGATTTTCACCAGGCCGACCTCGAAGCGGGTCATCACTGCCTGAAGCAGGATGATCACTCCTATCGTGCGTGCCACCGTCGCGGGCGTGCCGCTGAACCTGAACAGGATTGGGGCTACAAGCAGCGCCAACCCGATCACGTAATCCATAACACCGTGCATGTAGGTGCTGATTCTCATTTCACTCTCCGGTCAACAAAGTGGTCGTATGGATGTGATGCGCTGCGCTGGGCTGCGTTAATCCGGCGAGTACAAATGGCGTTCACGCCGCGCAAGGAGTTTTACGGCAGGGCGAAACCGGTCATCGGCGGCACGGGATCACTCCCGGCCAGTGCCGCCCGGCTGCGTTGCAGGCGGAGGGTGGTCGAGGTGGAACACGGGAAGCAGGCCGGGATACGTGCGGCGGCCTCCGGGCAGCTCCACGTCCGAGCTTTCAGGCTGTGAGCCCATCAGCCTGGTTGCCCCCGCGAGTCCGCCAGTTTCAAAGCCGCGGGGAGTGGCGACATTGGTTCTCAGTACATCCTGAAAAGAATTGGATGCCATCGACTGCTACCATGCCGCGCTGCTCGCCTGCTGTTTCGTTCGGAAATTCCGGTGATGCAGTTCCTGCAATGAATTGACATATGTCGTTTCATCTGTTGCACGAAAGTACAGTGACCCAAGTCACTTGTATCGTGCTACGACCGTAATGCATGCTCGACGCATGCCTCCGACCCCCAACGAGGATTTCGCGGTGCAACGTCAGTTTCGAAGGGAGCGAGTGGATATTGCCGCGCACCTTTCCTGCAAGCGGCTCATCACCACGGCCACGATCATCGACCTGAGCGAGGGCGGACTGGGCGTCTTCACGCCAGAGCCGCTGACCGAAGACACGGAGGTATTCGTCAGCTTTGAACTTCCCAGCAGCGGCAGCATTGTGCGTTGCGTGGGAAAGATCGTCTGGTCCAGCGGGACCGGGCGCGCAGGCATGCAGATCACGGCGATCGATGAACCCGACAAGCGTGCGCTGACGCACTGGCTGACGCGGCAGTCCGAAGCCTAGACTTCTCCGAAGACCGGCGCCCCCGTTTGCGGGGGCTTTTTTTGTTGGCGCCCGCCGAAATGCCGGGACGGAACCAACGCCGTCCGGCAGCATCCAATGTGGTAGGCTTGCAAAAGGACCATTCTGTCCTTTTCCGGCCAAGGTCCTGCTTTTCATAGAGTTACGTCTCGCGCCGGACGGGGCGAAAAGAAGGTTCATCGCTTTGATCAACACTCTCATTGCCAAGGTCTTTGGCACGCAGAACGAACGCGAGATCAAGAGGTTGCTGCCTCGCGTGGAGCGCATCAACGCGCTCGAGCCGGAGATCCAGAAGCTTTCCGACCAGCAGCTCCGGGCCAAGACGGACGAATTCCGTCAGCGCGTGCAGGAGCGCGTATCGCGCATACAGGACGAGCCCGAGGCCGACTCCGACCGCCAGAAGCAGATCGAAGCCGAGCGCGACCGGACCGTTGCCGAGGCGCTCGACGAGATTCTCGAAGAGGCCTTCGCGGTCGTGCGCGAGGCCGGCCGCCGCGTGCTGAACATGCGGCACTTCGATGTGCAGCTGATCGGCGGACTCGTGCTGCACCAGGGCAAGATCGCCGAAATGAAGACCGGCGAAGGCAAGACGCTGGTGGCGACCCTGCCGGTGTATCTGAACGCGCTCTCCGGACGCGGCGTTCACGTCGTTACCGTCAACGACTACCTGGCGAAACGCGACGCCGAGTGGATGGGAAAGCTCTACAGCTTCCTCGGGCTGAGCGTCGGCGTGATCGTCCACGACCTGGATGACGAGCAGCGCAAGGCCGCTTACGGGTCGGACGTCACCTACGGCACCAACAACGAGTTCGGTTTCGACTACCTGCGCGACAACATGAAGTTCGACCTGCGCGACTGTGTTCAGCGCGTGCACAACTACGCCATCGTCGACGAAGTGGACTCGATCCTCATCGACGAAGCGCGTACGCCGCTCATCATCAGCGGCGCGAGCGAGGAGTCCACAGACAAGTACTACCGCGTCAACGTCATCATCCCGCGCCTGGCGCGCGGCGAAGAGCTGCCGGGCCCCGACCCGGGCGTGAAGGTTTACACCGGCGACTTCGCGATTGACGAGAAGCACAAGACGATCACGGTCACCGAGCAGGGCTGGGAAAAGGTCGAGAAAATGCTCGGCATCGGCAACATTGCCGACCCGGAGAACTGGGAACTCAAGCACCACGTCGAGACCGCGATCAAGGCGCACAACCTGTACCGCCGCGATGTCGAGTACGTGGTCAAGGACGGCGAAGTCATCATCGTGGATGAGTTCACCGGCCGCCTGATGCCGGGACGCCGCTGGTCGGACGGACTGCACCAGGCAGTGGAAGCCAAGGAAGGCGTCAAGATCGAGCGCGAGAACCAGACGCTGGCGACGATCACCTTCCAGAACTACTTCCGCATGTACAAGAAGCTGGCCGGCATGACCGGCACGGCGGAGACCGAAGCGGCGGAGTTCGACAAGATTTACAAGCTCGAAGTCGTCGTCATTCCGACGAACCGCCAGTTGCTGCGCGTCGAGAACGCCGACGTCGTTTACCGCACGGAGAAGGAAAAATTCGGGGCGGTAGCCGACGAGATCCAAAGCATTCACGAAAGGCTCCAGCCGGTGCTGGTCGGCACGACTTCCATCGAGAAGTCGGAGCGCCTGTCTGAACTGCTGAAGCGCAAGGGCATCAAGCACGTCGTGCTGAACGCCAAGTACCACGAGCGCGAAGCCGAGATCGTGGCGCAGGCCGGACGCCTCGGCATGGTGACGATCGCGACCAACATGGCCGGCCGCGGCACGGACATTCTGCTCGGCGGCAACCCGGATTTCGTGGCCAAGCAGGAGTGCGTCAAGAAGGGGCTGGCGCAGCCGGTGTACACCGCCGGCGGCGCGATCGAAGCGCGTCCCGACGACCCGACGACGACGTACTGGTACTACCAGGGACAGGAATTCAAGGTTCCGACCTCGCAGTGGCAGGAGATCTACACCCGCCACAAAACGGACACCGACGCGGACCACGCGAAGGTGATCGAGGCTGGCGGCCTGTTCATTCTCGGCACGGAACGCCACGAAGCGCGGCGCATCGACAACCAGCTTCGCGGACGTGCGGGACGCCAGGGCGATCCCGGCGCATCGCGTTTCTTCCTTTCGCTGGAAGACGACCTGATGCGCATCTTCGCCAAGGAATGGGTGAGCACGCTGCTGCAACGGCTCGGCATGGAAGAAGGAGTGCCGATCGAGTCGAAGCTGATTACGCGGCGCATCGAAGCGGCGCAAAAGGCCGTCGAAACGCAGAACTTCGAGGCCCGTAAACACCTGCTCGAGTACGACGACGTAATGAACAAGCAGCGCGTCGCCGTTTACGGCTTGCGCCGGCAGTTGCTCAGCGGACTCGACCAGAAGGAACTCATCCAGGAGGAGTACGTCCGCGACCTGCTGGGAGGCCTGCTCGACAAGTACGCCGGCGAGGAAGTTCACCCGGAGAACTGGGACATTGCGGGCCTGCGCAACGAGGTAATCGCCAAGTTCGGCGTGGATTTTGTGGCCGAGGGGGTACAGGCCGAGCAACTCAGCCGCCAGGAACTGGGCGACGCTGTGTTCGAGCGGTTGATCGCGCACTACGACGGCAAGGAGCATTTGCTCGGACCCGAGGCGATGCGGCACCATGAGCGCGTCATCATGCTCAGCGTGCTCGATCAGCTCTGGAAGGACCACCTGCTCGCGATGGACCACCTGAAGGAGGGCATAGGCCTCCGCGGTTATGGGCAACGCGATCCGCTGGTGGAGTACAAGAAAGAGTCCTTCGAGATGTTCGAAGCGATGATGGAGCGCTTCGAAGAGGAGACCGTCCGGTACCTGTACCTGATGCAGGTGATCGACCAGCAGGAAGCCGAGCGGATGCGAGTGCAGGCGGAAGCGCAACAGGTTGCCGCACAGTATTCCGGCCCGGCGACGGATGCCCGCCAGGAGCCGCGGAACCGGCGCGTGGCCACCTCGCTCGACGATATCGAGGCCCAGTTCCACAGACGCAAGGAACGCGAACTCCAACACGCGCGCATGGCGAGCGCAGGCAGCGAGATCGATCACGTGCAGCAGGTCGTCCGCGGAGACAAAGTCGGCCGCAACGATCCTTGCCCCTGCGGGAGCGGTAAGAAATACAAGAAGTGTTGCGGAGCGTAGCTCCTATCCGGTAGAAATCCCGAGCCCTGCCACCCGGCAGGGCTTATGATTTGCGCGCACGACGTTGGCTCGACGGCAGCCGCTCTGCATCGGCCGGTTCCCGTCGGCTACCGGCCTGTGCACGGGAGGTGGCCAATGCTCGGTCTCCTGTTCGCCGACGCAATCGAGCGCCACGCCGACGCTCTCTCGACAGCCCTGGTCCACAAACTTCAGACTTCGGAGCGAACTCCGTCGTTCCGGCAAGTGCCGGTCGACGAACTCCGTGGAGACATCTTCGAGCTGTATCAGCATCTGACGGAATGGCTCGCGACCAAGACCGAAGGCGACGTGCGCCAGAGACAACATCGGTTGGGTGCGTTTCGCGCCAAACAGCACATCCCGATCGAGGAGTTCCTCTGGGCGATCATCCTCTCCAAGCGCAACATACTCGAGCACATGGAGAGCGAGATCGAGAGCACGACGGTGTACAAGCTGATCGTTGAGGTTGATTTCGTGCGTACGCTCGATGAGTTCTTCGACCGCGCGATCTATCACGCGATCTGTGGGTACACGCAACAGCTGAAGTCTTCCGCAGCGCTCCGGAAGGCAAGCTAGAGGGCCCGCGTCCGGGGACTGCGGCGCGGCACCGGGTTTTCGGGCAGCGCCGGCAACGTCCGCGAGAATCTAAGTGCCTGAAGGGCGAGAGCTCTTGTAACATAAGCAGCATCTATGTTCTACAGCCGGTTCCTTGAATCTGTGAACCGCTGGCCAGGCGCGATTGCGGTTGAGATTCAGCGCCAGGCTGGTTCACAAGTTCGGCCCCTGTTTGCCGAAAGCGTTGTAACGGCAGCGGACGGCCACATCGTCGAGAGATACACGTACGCGCAGCTCCGCACCCTGGCCGAGTCGGCCGGCGCGTGGCTCCAGCAGCAGCATCTGCCGCAGGGCGCGCGGTGCGGCATCCTCGCCGGAAACTCTCCGCGGTGGATCGCGACCTACCTTGGCATCGTCGGCAGCGGCAACACGGCCGTGCCGCTCGATACCGCCTTCTCCGATGAGCAGGTGGCGAAGCTGCTCGATGACTGCGGTGCGTCGCTGCTGTTCGTGGACGAACGCAACCTGCCGGTGGCGACGAAGGCGGTCGCAGGCCGGAACGTCCGGATCGTGATGATCGAGGGCGAGGCCGGCGGATTCCCCACGTTCGACGCCATGGCGGCCGAAGGGGCCTCCGGGTTCGTCGCGGCGGAAGCCACGGGCGACGACGTCGCCTGCATCCTGTACACGTCCGGCACGACCAGCGACCCGAAGGGCGTCATGCTGTCGCACGGGAACCTTCGCGGCGAGATGGAGTCGGTTTTCCGGTTCATCAGGATCGACCAGCGCGACGCGATCCTGGGCGTGCTGCCGCTCTTCCACGCGCTGGCGCAGATGGCCAACCTCATGCTGCCGCTCTCCTGCGGGGCGAAGGTCGTTTTCCTCGACTCGCTGAACACGCAGGAACTGATGACGGCCCTGAGGGATCGAGATATCACGATCTTCTGCTGCGTCCCGCAGTTCTTCTACCTGATCCACGAGCGCATCTTCAGCGAGGTCGAGAAGCGCGGCGGGCTTACGAAGAAGGCGTTTGGGCTGATGTTCGCCCTTTCGAAGGCGGGCAGGGCCGTGGGCCTGAACCTCGGCAAAGTCTTCTTCGGCAAGGTTCATGCCATGCTCGGTCCGAAGATGCGGTACCTGGTGACGGGCGGCTCGCGGTTCGATCCCGCGATCGGGCGCGACTTCCACACCATGGGGTTCAATCTGCTCCAGGCGTACGGCCTGACGGAGACAACGGGCGGGGCTTTCTGCACGCCTCCGGAAGACAACGTGATGGGCTCCATCGGGCGGCCGCTGCCGGGCAACGAAGCGAAGCTGATCGATGCGAAGCGTCCCGAGGACGGGCAGGGTCCAGCGGTGGGCGAGATCGCCATCCGCGGCCCCATCGTCATGAAGGGCTACTACAAGCGTCCGGACGCCACCGCCGAGGTGCTGAAGGACGGCTGGCTGCACACCGGCGACCTTGCGTACGCGGATTCCGCTGGCAACTTCTTCATCACCGGCCGGGCGAAGGAAGTGATCGTGCTCAGCTCCGGGAAGAACGTGTACCCGGAAGAGATCGAGGCGTACTACCTGAAGTCTCCGTGGATCAAGGAAATCTGCGTGATGGGGCTGGAAAGCGCTCCCGGCGAGCCTTTCAGCGAACGGCTGCACGGCGTCATCGTTCCGAACTTCGACCTGCTGCGGCAGAAGAAGATCGTCAACACGCGCGAATACGTGCGCTATGACGTCGAGAACATCTCGGCTTCGCTCACGGCCACGAAGCGCATCCTGAGCTACGACATCTGGCAGGACGACCTGCCGCGCACGACCACGCGCAAGTTGCGCCGGTTCGAGATCGAGAAGAAGGTGCGGGAGATTCACTCGCGCCGCCAGAGCGATTTTGACCAGCCGCTGACGCGCCCTCTGACCGACGAGGAGAAGCAGTGGTTGCAGCTGCCGGACGTGCAGAAGGCGCTGGCGCTGTTGCGCAAAAGCGCGAAGAATCCTCCGCCGGAGATCCACCCGCAGGACAATCTCGAACTTGACCTCGGACTGGATTCGATGGAGCGTGTCGAGTTGGTCGTCGAACTCGAGCACCTGCTGGGCGCGGAAGTGGACGATACGGCCGCGGCCGAGGTGTACACCGTGCGCGAGACCATCGACCTCGTCAGGAGCAAGGCGGGGCAGGGCGCAGGCGCAGGCATCGGCTGGGAGAATGTGCTGGCCATCGAGTCGGACGATCCGGCCGTGCGCGGCATCATCACTCCGAGGCCGGTCGTTTCGCGGCTTTGGTACCTGTTCGGCAAGTTCGTCACGCTGTTCGCGCAGGATGCTTTCCGCCTGAAGGTGACGGGACTCGAAAAGCTGCCGAAGACGCCGTTCATTCTGAGCGCGAACCACGCAAGCTTCCTCGACGCGCCGATCCTCACGGCGGTGCTGCCGTGGCGCGTGTTCCGTGACGTGTTCTACGTCGGAACGAGCGAGATCTTCGGCGAAGGCTTTGCGCGTCAGTTCGCGAAGTTCCTGAGGCTGATTCCGGTCGATCCTGACGCGAACCTGGTCCCCGCCATGAGGGCGGGAGCGTATGGATTGCGGCGCGGCAAAGTGCTCGTGCTTTATCCCGAAGGCGAACGCAGCATTGACGGGAC
This sequence comes from Clostridia bacterium, assembly GCA_035627675.1. GTDB lineage: Bacteria > Acidobacteriota > Terriglobia > Terriglobales > Acidobacteriaceae > DASPLH01. Next base: position 19,806 of record DASPLH010000139.1, on the reverse strand, counting down.
GCCCAAGTCGTTCAAGAAGGGCGCGGCGATCCTCGCCCGTCATCTGAATGTGCCGATCGTGCCGGTGGCCCAGGAGGGCTTCTACGAGGCTTGGCCGCGTGGCAGGCAGTTCCAGGGGTTCTCGAACATGAAGATCAAGATCGGCGACCCGATCTATCCCGATCCGAATGCGCCTCCGGAGAAGGAGTACGAGCGGCTTACGGCAGAGCTGCGTTCCCGCGTGGTTGCCATGTGGAACGAGCTGCGGCAGGACCGTGAGGTGCCAGACGAGGCAGAACGTGTCGGCGCACACGGAGACTAGCCGGAACGAGTCAGCACAAACGAGGAAGCCCCGGAGTGTCCGGGGCTTTTTCGTTGCCGGATCGGCTGTAGCGTCAGGCCGCGCGACGCGAGCGCGAGCGTGAGCTCGCGGCGCCGCGACGTGAGCGGGTGGCGCTTCCGTTGCCCTCCGACGCCTCTTCCATCATCTCCTCGCCTTCTTCCTCTTCTTCTTCCATGCCCATGTTCATGGGCTTCACCTTCGTCGCGAAGGTTTCCATTTTTTTCAACGTCTGCTGCTCTTCCTTCAGATTCTGGTTGAGCAGCCTCGAGACCTTCTTGTGCTCCATCATGTCGGACATGCGGATCAGGGCCTCGTAGGCGCTGATCTCGTAGTGTTCGCCCTTGATCGAGGCGGTGATGTTGAATACGTCGAGGATGTCCTCGGCCGGGTCTTCCTGGCGGAAGTTTTCGTGTTCTTCGATGAGGCCGCGGACGCCGGCACATTCGGTTTGTTCCGGTTCTTCGCCGAGTTCCTGGAAGCACTGTTCCAGGCGTTCGACTTGTTTCTCGGTTTGACGGCGGTGTGTTTCGAATTGTTTTTGCAGATCCGGTCTGCTGACTTCTTCAGCAAACTCCCCGGTGATCTGGAGGAATTTCCGTTCAGCATCAAGCATGTCGCTGAGTTCGTGGAGGAACAGCTCGTGCGCAGTCTGCATGCAATCTCCCTGTGGGCGCGAGTGAAGTCCGCCCCGCGATTTGAGATGCGATGCAGTCGTGGAAAGTGTGCCGCCAGCGCGTGGAATGAACGCGAAAGGGTCTAATCCCAGTGTTTGGCGCGCCACCAATCGGTGCGGATGTCGTGCTTCCATCCGCGTGCGTGGAAGATAGGACGGTTTGTGTCCGGACGCGCATAGTAGCTGTTCACCTGTCCGACTTTCTCGACGGAAGCAAACTCGCGCCTCATCTCTTTATCGTCTCCGGCACCGACGATGATGAGGCTTTCGGCTGTGTAGTCGCGCGGTCCCCAGAAGTAGTAGCTCTGGTGTCCGCTGATCGCCTTTGGCAGCCCGAGTTGCGGACCGAAGAAGTCGATCGCGCCGGCACCTCCGTAATTCTCGGCGAAGATGGCGGTCTTTGCGCGCTCTTCCGGAGGAAGCGAGTTGTAGTACTTCGCGACCTCGGCGGCCGTTTCGCGCCAGCCGTGCATGTCGGCGAAGATCTGCGGCAGAGGTCCGCGGGGCTGGTGCTCCGAAGGGGGCGGCGTGAACCCGATCGCCTTCTCGTAGGCGATGAACTGCTCCTGGGTGAGCACAGGGACGGCAAGCGGAGCTGCAAAGATGCCGAACGCGACCAGCAGGGCAGCAACCCCGAAGGGCGCGGCGGCCAGGAGTCGCACGCGAGGCGCTCCGGCGGCGCGGTCCGTCCACCGCTCGAGCTGCGCTGCACCTGCGCCGATCATGACCGGGTACACGGGCGCGAGATAGTAATCCTTGGCTTTCATCCACATCATCATCGCCGTGAATACCAGGTAGGCAATGGCCAGGAACCGGAACTCGCGGCCGGAGCGCGTGAACGAGTAGATGACTCCGAAGATCGCCAGCAGGAACCCCAGCGGGTTCACCATCAGCGCCTGTTGCACCAGGAACTGGAGCGGCGGCAACGCTACATCCCTGCCGCTGGCTCGAATGTTGCGCATCAGTTCGAGGAAAGGAAACCCGTGCTGCACCTGCCAGATCAGGTTCGGCAGCGCGATGATCGCGGCCAGACCAATGCCGGCCCAGAGCCACGGCGAGGCGAGGTGTCTTCGCGCAGGCGTCAGCAGGACTCCGGCCAACAGCGCGGCGAGGTAGAACGCGATGCCGTACTTGTTGAGCAGCCCCACTCCGGCGAGTGCTCCGAACAGCAGCCACAGCCTTGGGTTCCCGCCGCGCACAATGCGCAGCATGACGCGAGCGCATCCGCCCCAGATCAGCGGGTCGAAGGCATTCATCGTCCACAGGTGCGACATGGCCAGGTAGATCGGCGCCACCAGCGCGGCAAGCCCCGCAAGCCAGACTCCCGACTTCCGGGCGCCAGAGTCGCGGGCGAACTGCGCCGTCATCACCACGAGCGCTGCTCCGGCGAGAGCCGGGAGAAGGCGGAGCGCGTAAAGCGAGGTGCCGATCGTGTGCCGCACCAGCCAGGTGAGCCAAGCGATCATTGGCGGCTGATCCACGTAGCCCCATGCCGGGTGCTCACCGCACGCCAGATAGTAGAGTTCGTCGCGGAAGTAGTCGTATCGCGGCGCGATGAACAGGTAGAGCGCGATACGCGCGAGAGCCAGGACGCCCACAACGGCCATGGCGCGCTTCCACTCGCGCGCAGATTCCGTCCGGGGAGCCGCTACGGTCTGATACGAGGCCATTCGTTCTCCTCGAGGATATATATGCTTTCTACGAAACGAGAGGACGCGGAGTTCCACACTCGGCAAAGGTCATGTGTCTGGCTTGCGAACCTGTGCGTGCAACCCAATCGCGGAAAAGGCCGGCATAGGAAGCGGTGATGTATCGCTCGGCCGGAACCTCCAACGCGCGGGCGATGCGGTCGATCCACTCCGGCGTGCCCTCGATCTCGGCGACGTCGCCGATTGGGGTGCGGTCGATCACGACTTCGCCTGTGCCGTCCGTCCACTCGGAGCGGTACTTCTCGTAGACAAACGCCGGGGCGTAGCCGAGGGCGCGAAGTATCGCGTCCATCTGCTCGCCGTCCGAGATGGCGGTCTCGCTCTCGTGCCGGGTCTTGTGGCGCGCATCGGTGCCGCGGGTCTTGTGCGTCAGCTTCCAGAGGCCGCCGTAGCGGCGGATGCGCAGCACCTCGCCCTTTCGCCTCAGGTCGCCGGCGGGCAGGTCGTAGAGCGTGTTGCTCTCGTAGGTGAACGGCGTTTGCCGGGTGAAGCCCAGCGCGCTCAATTTCTGCTCAAGCGCCTGTACGTCGGATACGAGGAACTTGATTTCGGTCTCGACCGGCATGACAGCAGTAAAGATCAAAACACGGCAAAGCACAAATCTGGACTCCACCCGGCCTCTGCTTTCCAGACCGGGTGCTTCGCCGGATACACCCTTCGGCTGAACTGGTCTAAACTTGTAAGCTGTGGCCCTGGTAAAGAACCTTCGAATCACGCTCGAGATGATCAAGTGGGAGCACTCGTTTCTTACGCTCCCCTTCGGATTGACCGGCGCGGTCATTGCCGCGCAAGGAGTGCCAACTGTCCGGCAGACGTTGTGGATCGTCGTTGCGCTGATCGCCGGGCGTTCGGCCGCGATGGCGTTCAATCGTCTGGTGGATGCCGAGATCGACGCGGGCAATCCCCGGACGCTGACGCGGGCGTTGCCGGCCGGGCTCCTGTCACGCCAGTTCGTGCTGGGCTTCACCGTGGTCTTCTCGCTCGTGCTGATGCTTGCCGCGTGGGAGTTGAATCCGCTGGCGTTCTACCTCTCGCCGATCGCTCTTGCCATTGTCTTCGGCTACTCGTACACCAAGCGCTTCACCCGATGGGCGCACCTGTTCCTGGGCCTGGCTATGGGGATTGCTCCGGCGGCCGCGTGGGTCGCGATCCGCGGCACGCTGGACCCGCGCATCTTCATCCTGACCGCGGCGGTGATGTTCTGGGGCGGCGGTTTCGACGTGCTCTACAGCTGCCAGGATTACGACTACGACTGCGGAGCCGGCCTCCACTCGATCCCGCAGCACTTCGGGATAGCCAAGGCACTGGTGCTGGCGCGCTTGTTCCACGCAGCGGCGTTTGGGTTGTTCCTCTGGAGCGTGGCGGCTTTCGGACTTGGGAAGATTGCGCTCGCCGGAGTGGTGATCGTCGGGCTGCTGCTCGTATATGAGCATTCGCTGGTGAAGGCCAACGATCTCAGCCGCCTGAACGCCGCGTTCTTCACCACGAACGGCTTCATCTCCATCCTGCTGCTGCTGGCGGTCGCCACCGATCGCCTGATTGCCGCACGGGGGGAGACCGTTGCCACCCTGTTCGGTTAGCGCCGACCGGGGCGGCCGGCCCGGGTTCCTGCCCGATGGCCAATCGCGGTATCATCGATGGATATGGCTCAGCCCGCATTCCCTGTGACTGCGCCGCGTCACGGCTTCCAGACCGACGACGCGCGCCTCAAGCCGATCTACGACAAAGTGATGGCGCAGGAGCGCCTCGATGTTGACGACGCCATGGCGCTCTACCGCACAGGCGACGTGCTGGCTTTGGGCTGGATGGCAAACGCGGTGCGCGAACGGCTGCATGGGAACGTCGCCTACTTCAACGTGAACCGGCACATCAACCCGACGAACGTCTGCGTAGCTGCGTGCAGGCTTTGCGCCTTCGGGCGCAAGAAAGACACACCGGGCGCTTACACGATGGCGCTGGAGGAAGTGTGGCAGGCGGCCGCATCGGGATACACCGAAGCCGTGACCGAGTTCCACATTGTCGGCGGGCTGCATCCCGATCTTCCGCTGGAATACTTCCTGGACCTCTGCCGCGGGCTGAAGGACCGCTACCCGCAGGTTCACCTGAAAGCGTTCACGATGGTGGAGGTATCGTTCTTTGCGAAGCGCGCGAAGCTGTCGATACCCGACCTGCTGCTGAAGATCAAGGAAGCCGGCGTGGATTCGCTTCCGGGCGGCGGAGCCGAAATTTTCAGCGAACGCGTGCGCTCCATCATCTGCGATCACAAGATCGACGGCGGTGAATGGCTCGATACAGCCCGGCTGGCGCACCGTATGGGCCTGAAGTCGAACGCAACGATGTTGTACGGCCACATCGAGAACGATGAGGATCGCGTGGACCACCTGATCAAACTGCGCCAAGTGCAGGACGAGACCGGCGGCTTCCAGACATTCATTCCGCTCTCGTTCCACCCGGACAATACTCCGCTCCAGCACCTGCCCTGGACGACCGGCATGGAAGACATCAAGCAGATCGCGGTCTCCCGCCTCGTGCTCGACAACTTCCCGCATATCAAGGCGTATTGGCAGATGCTCACGCCGAAGATCGCTCAGATAGCTCTTCGTTTCGGCGCCGACGACATCGACGGCACCGTCGTGGAAGAGAAGATCTACCACGATGCCGGGGCCACGACTCCCCAGGGACTCCGCAGACAGGACCTGATCCGGCTGATCAAGGAGGCCGGGCGGGAGCCAGTGGAGCGCGACACCCTGTACAGGCCCGTGACACGGACCGAGACCACGTTCACGGTCGCCGTGTAACTCCTTCCTGTTTTCTGGCCCAAGCCGCTGTCCTGAGCAGCGGCTTTTCGTTTGTTCGGAGAAAGTTTCCGGATGCGGCAAGCAGTTTGCGCGTGCCCTGTTGTGCTCACTCGGCGGTGCAACGGACTGCCGGGCCGGGGGTGCGGCGCACCTGTGCCGGAATTGCAGCACTGAGAATACAACCGGTGTTTTTGCGGGTGCTTCTTTACAAGCAAGGTGTAGAATCCGGCGGCAAAGGAACGTACCTGCCGGGGGTGTTGTTCTTTCCGTCGAGGCTCCTGCATGAACGTCCACTTCACTTACAAGCTGTCCAAAACTCCCGACGTAGACGCCATCATCAACCATCAAATCGAAAAACTGCGCAAGCGGCTTCAGGTGTTCAAGCCGGATATGATCTCGCTGCACGGAAGCCTCGGCGAGAGCCCGAAGAAGGGTTTCGTCGCAGCGCTCAACCTGCGGCTGCCGTCGGGGCAGATGGCGTCCAACGAAGCTGCCGACTCGGTGCAGGCGGCGCTGAAGGCGTCGTTCGACAACATCCTCGAGCAACTGTCGAAGCACAAGGATCACCTGCGCGCGCAGCACCAGTGGCCAAGAGCACGGCGGGTGGAGAATACCCGGACGGTGCCGCAGGTTCCTTTCGAAGAGACGCTTGCGGCCGTGCATCCCGAAGCGGCATCGGAGACCGACGTCACCGAGTTCGTGAACGCGAACATCGGCCGGCTGAGGCGGTTCATCGGCCGGGAACTGCGGTTCCGCTTGAGCAATGGCCAGTTCAGGGCAGACCAGGTCACGCCCGACGAAGTGATCGACGAAGCCATTGCCACCGCCCTCGATGAGCGCACCGAGCGTCCGGACAAGATCGCGCTCGAGCCTTGGCTGTACCGGATGGCCCGGCAGGCCATCGACCGCATCGCGCAGCAACTCAACGCCGACGAGCGCTCCGTTCCGCTCGAGAGCGGCGGCCGGGACTCCGACAACGCGGACGAGACATTGGCCGAGTACAACCGCGACGACATGGTGTTGACCAACGAGAACCTCATCCCGGATCCGCGCACGGCGACTCCCGAAGAAGTCGTGGCAAACGAAGAGATCATCGGCATGGTGGAAACCGCGCTGCGCCGCACCAGGAACGAAGACCGGGAAGCATTCATTCTCTTTACGTTCGAAGGCTTCACAGTGTCCGAAATCGCGTCGATCACCGACCGGCCGGTCGACGACGTTCGAACTTCCATCCAACACGCCCGCGAACACCTGCGCAAGTCTTTCCCGGTCGAGGACCCTCTGAAGGACAGCATCATGGAACGGTCTTCCAGGATTGCGTAACAACTCGCGTCGCGGTTGCCGGCTGCCGGCGTGACAGCCGCCGTAGTGTCGCGCGTCTACGTATGTGACTTCGATCGGAGAGGTGCTGATGATTACAAGAGACGAAATCAAAGAACTCGCAGAGTATGAATCTCCGCAGCAGTGCGCCCTTACGTTCTACTACCAGCCGTCGGTGCCGAAAGATCAATCGCATCGGGAGGAAGCGATCACGCTGAAAGACCTTGTGCGCGAGGCGCTGCACGATGCGGAGAAGGGCGGGCGCAACGAGTGCGCGCGCGCCGACCTCCATCGCATCCTCGACATGGCGGACAACATGCACGGAAACGGCGGCAAGGCCAAGGCGATATTTGCCGACTCCGCCAACGGGTTTTGGCGCGAGTTCGACATTCCGCCGCGCCTCGAAAGCCACAAGATCGTCGTGAGCCGGAAGTTCCACCTGAAGCCGCTTGTGCCGCTGGTCGAGTCGAACCCTCGTGTCGCGGTCTGCCTGGCGGACCGGACAAAAGCGCGCCTGATCGACTACCACATGGGCGAAGGCAGGGAAATGCTCGACTTCTTCAACGAACTTCCGCGCCACGGAGAGAGCGAGGGCTGGGCAGGATACGACGCAGGACACATCCAACGCGCCGCCGCAGAGAACACGAAGCAGCACTACAAGCGCATGAACGACATCCTGATGAAGATGTACGAGCGCGGCGGATGGGACGCCATCGCTTTCGGATGTCGCGATGAGAGCTGGCCTGAAATCCAGGACGTGTTGCACACGTACGTGACGCAGAACCTGCTGGGGCACTTCCGCATCGATCCCAAGGTCGCCAGCCTCGATGCCGTTGTGGAAGGCGTCGAAAGATTGCTGAAGGAGCGCGAATCGGCCCGCCGCGATGAACTGATCCGGCAGGTGATCGGAGAGGCGCATCGCAACGGAAACGGCGCGCTGGGGCTCCGTCGCGTGTTGCGATCGCTCGAGACTGGCGAGATGCAAACGCTGTTGCTGGGACATAAATTCTCCGCCAGCGGCTCACAGTGCCCGAACTGTGGTCACATCGAGATGGGACACAACGAGAAGTGCTCCCTCTGTGGAAACGACGCCAGGCAGATCAGCGATCTGGCGGACGTGCTGATTTCCGAGGCCGTGCGTAACGGCATCGACATTGTCTATATCCGCGGCGACGAGGAGTTCGAGAACGCGGGTCACATTGCGGGACTGCTTCGCTTCCGCGCCGATCAGAACACTCCGATGAAGCTGGCGGGGTGAGTCCGAAGGCCGAAGAACGTTAACCACGGCTTTGCACGGAATACACACACGGATCTGGACCTAAAAGCGTTCAGGTCCGTGTTTGTCTTTGGGCGGTCCGCCTTTCGCGGAGCCGAAGACGGAGCTGAGGTGGGGTAGTCCCGACATCGTGCTGAGCAACCAAGGTGCTTCTGATCTGTGTGCATCCGTGATCATCCGTGGTTGGGCCCAGGACCGGAGATGGTGTGGAGCAGCTCTGTTTGATATCCTGTGCGGCCAATCCTCTTCCCACCGGAGCTTCCATGGGATTCTCACGCCGCGATTTTATTGCCGCGGCGACGGCTGCTGTCGGAGCCGCCGCTGTCCCGCTCGACCTTGCAGGTCAAACCACGAAATCCACCGATCAGAAGCGTGCGGTCTCCGAGCAGGCTGAAGCCATACGAGCGGCGAAGCGCCCGGTGGTCGTCAGTGCCGCGAACGGATTCAACACGATCGATGCAGGGTTCGAGACCATGCGCCGCGGCGGCGACACGCTGGACGCAGTGATGGCCGTCATCCGAGGCCCCGAGGACGATCCCAACGACGACAGTGTCGGCTACGGGGGACTTCCGAATGAAGAAGGCGTGGTCGAACTCGACGCCTGCTGCATGCATGGACCAACGCGCCGCGCGGGAGCCGTGGCCGGCGTTCGCGACATCAAGAACGTGTCTCTGCTGGCGAAGGCCGTGATGGAACACACGGGACACGTCATGCTGGTGGGCGAGGGCGCGAAGCGGTTCGCCGTCGCGCACGGCTTCCCGGTGGAGAACCTGCTGACCGAGCGCTCGCGAAAGACGTGGCTGCTCTGGAAGGAGAGCATGTCCACGCAGGACTGGTGGGGACCGGGGCTGGCCGATCCGAGTTACAGGTTCCCGGATGACCCGCAGAGCCGGACTGAGTACTGGGAGCGGCGCATCGAGAAGATGGAAGCGCTGGCGGCGAAGCTCGGCATCGAGCCGGAGTTCCGGATGGCGGCGATTCAACGCGTTCTGAACCCGCCGACCGGCACAATCAACTGCTCGGCGGTGAACGAGAAGGGCGAGATGAGCAGTGCCACCACGACGAGCGGTCTCGCCTGGAAGATTCCGGGGCGCGCCGGCGACTCGCCGATCATCGGCGCGGGCTGCTATTGCGACCAGGACGTGGGTGCGGCAGGCGCGACCGGTAACGGAGAGGAGAACATCAAGGTCGTCGGCGCTCACGCGATCGTCGAGAACATGCGGCATGGCATGTCGCCGGTCGAGGCTGGCCTCGACGTGATGAAGCGCATCGCGCGCAACTACAGCAATGACATGAAGAAGCTCCGGTATATGAACATGCGCTACTACGTTCTGCGCCAGGACGGCGCGTACGCCGGGGTATCGCTTTGGAGCGGTCCGCCGGAGCGTCCGGCGATGTTTGCCGTGCACGACGGCTCGAAGCGGCTGGAAAGATGCGCGTTCCTGTTCGAGGGCGCGGCCCTGGGGTTCCCTCCCGTGCCGGCGCAAAGGAAAGCTGCGGCGCGGTAGCACCGGGTGTACACTAACCCGCGTCGGTGGTTGGAGGTCGCTATGCGAAAACTGGCATGTGGGCTGGTAGTTCTTCTGTTCTGTGCAGCGGCTGTGGCGGAGCCTCGCGGACCATCCACTCCGGAGGAACGCCAGCGGGCGGCGACGGTGATCCGGCAACTGGAAGAGTCGCCACTTAGCCCGGCGCTGAAGCAGGAGCGCGACTGGATCTTTCAGTGGATCAAGGAAGTCCCGGACGTGAACTCGTTGATCTGCACGGAACTGATCCGTCCCCTGCTGTCTTCGCCGAACACCCCGGAGCGTAACGCCATGACGCTCCAGAGCATGCTGGCGAGCGCGGCCTTTTCCATGGAGCATCCTGACGCGGCGAGAGATCCCGTGGCCCTGTTGATGGCCGGCACCGAAGGCATGCTTCGCGCCTACGAGAACATGCTGAAGCAGGACCCGGCGAAGAGGATGGCGTTCATGGACGAGCTGCGCGAGAAGAAGGCGGAAGGGCAGCTCACGGCGTACATCGAAAAGAGTGCGGTGGAGTGCAGCAAGCGTCCCGAGACGCGGCTGAATCCCTAGTTGCCGGGCACCGAATACAGCGGCCTCGCCTTCGGGCGAGGCCTTTCGTTTCCGGTGCGTCCCGGCGAAATGTGAGCGGAACGGGTTAAGCTAGAAGAGATGTATATTCCGCAGGACGCAGCTACGTTTCATTCTTTCTTTTCGTCGATGACCGAGTTTTCGGTCGTCGCGCTCAGTTCCGTCTTTTTCCTGGTAGATCCGTTTGCCGCGATTCCGCCGTTCCTCGCCATGACCTCGGGGGCCGACAGCAAGTCCCGGCGCCGCATGGCAAAACGCGCCTCCTGGACCTGTTTCATCGTACTGACGGCGTTTGCGCTTGCCGGCGGGTCCATCTTCAAGGTCTTCGGAATCACACTGCCGGCCTTCGAAATCGCCGGAGGCCTGATCCTGCTCCTGATCGGCCTCGACATGCTCCAGGCACGCCGTTCGACGCAGGAGGGGGCCAGCGAAACCGAGGAAGGTCTTCACAAGGAAGACGTCGGCATCACGCCGATGGGCATTCCGATGCTCGCCGGACCGGGCGCGATCTCGACGGTCATGGTGCTGATGGGAGCCTCGCCAACATGGACCCATGCCATCCCGATGGTTGGCGCAATCGCCCTGACCGCCTGGGTGAGCTTCCGAATCCTCGCGGCTGCCGATCGCGTGCGCGCGCAATTGGGCGAGAGCGGGATCCGCATGATGATGCGTATCATGGGCCTGCTGCTGGCGGCGATCGCCGTGCAGTTCGTGATTAACGGGCTGGGAAGGCTGGGCGTCGTTCACGTCCAGCAATAAGACAGTTTCAAGTTTCGAGTTTCAAGTTTCGAGTCGCGAAGTCGCGAAGTCGCGAAGACACGAGCCTCGGCACGCCAGAAACGACAGGGTGGGGCTTGAGCGTCCGAGCGAAGCGAGGCCGCGCTTGGGGCCAAGCCCCAGAAAGCCCGAGCCCGAGCGCGTGAGCGCGAGGTCTCCTGCTGCGAACGTTTGCAACTTAGGAGTAAGGACTACTCCACCTTGGCTCCGCCTGGTGTTGGCGAGTCTGATCTGCGAGGTGCAAGAGCCGTTGGTGCCCCACATCTGCTCGCGAAGCGAGCAAATGTGGGTGAGCCGGAGCAGAAGGGCACCCGCCACAATCTTTTCCCACGTTCGCCAGAAGAGGGCGGACGTGGGGCACCTGCGGGGGACTGGTGTTGTGAGTCTGATCTGCGAGGTGCAAGAGCCGTTCCCCACATCTGCACAAAACAAAGGCCTGCCTTGCGGCAGGCCTTTGTTTTGCTTCTGATACGGCGATTACACGAAGCGGACCTTGATGTCGTCCTTGTCTTCGAGATGGATGGATTCGATGAAGCGGACCTTGTGCGAGGCCATCTTCATGACCAGCGAAGAGGTACGCACGCCCTCGCCGAAGAAGCGTACGCCGCGCAGCAGTGCGCCGTCGGTCACGCCGGTCGCGGCGAAGATGATGTTCTTGCCGGGCGCAAGCTCTTCGGCCGTGTAAACCTTCTTGAGGTCCTTGATTCCCATCTCCTGCATTCGGTCTCGCTGCTGGTCGGTGTAGCCCGTGAGCCGTCCGACCATGTAGCCGTTGAGGCAGCGCATGGCGGCAGCCGTGATGACGCCCTCGGGGGCGCCGCCGGTTCCCATGACGGCATGAACGCCGGTTCCGATGACGGCTGCGGCGAGTCCGGGAGCGAGGTCACCGTCGGTGATGAGGCGAATGCGCGCTCCGGCCTGGCGGATGTCGGCGATCAGTTTCTCGTGCCGCGGGCGATCGAGCACGATGATGACGAGGTCCTCGATGTCGCGGTCGAGCGCTTTGGCAATTGCGGCGAGGTTGTCGGCGACCGGCGCGTCGAGGTCCACGACTCCCTTGCAGGAAGGGCCGACCACGATCTTGTCCATGTAGCAATCCGCCGCATGCAGCAGCCCGCCGTGCTCGGAGGCAGCGAGAACCGTGATGGAGCCTGGCGCACCCGTGGCGCACAGGTTCGTGCCCTCCAGAGGATCGACAGCGATGGAAATCTCGGGATAGGAGACGCCGTTGTTCTTGCGGCCGACCTTCTCGCCGATGTAGAGCATGGGAGCTTCGTCGCGCTCGCCTTCGCCGATCACGATCGTGCCCTGCATGGGGACCGTGTCCATGACGCGGCGCATGGTCTCCGTGGCGACGTGGTCGGCTTGCTTCCGGTCGCCCTGGCCCATGGTGCGTGCCGAGGCGATAGCGGCGGCTTCGACCACGCGCAGCAGTTCGAGCGCGAGATCGGATTCGAGGTTGGTCTGGATGTTGTCTTCGACGTGCGTTTTAGGGTGCGCCAATGTAGCCATACATGCTCCTGCGAGGCACCTTGCGGCTACTACGATAAATACAAAGATGCGCGGAACCTGTGACGGGACCGCAAGGCCTCAAAGCTGACCGCAAAAATTGAGAGCGCCCGCATGCGAACCGAGTGCACCGGGCGCTCATCTTGTACCGATTCTCAGAAGGCGTCAATGCCTGTGATCGCCTGTCCGACGATCAGGGTATGGACGTCGTGGGTGCCTTCGTAGGTCTTGACCGACTCCAGGTTCGCCATGTGGCGGAACACCGGGTACTCGTCGGCCACGCCGTTCGCGCCGAGGATGTCGCGTGCCATGCGGGCGCACTCCAGGGCCATCCAGACGTTGTTCCGCTTCGCCATCGAGATATGCTGATGGCCGACCGTGCCTTCATCCTTCAGCCGGCCCACCTGCAGGGCCAGCAACTGCGCCTTCGTGATCTCGGTGACCATCCACACCAGCTTTTCCTGCACGAGCTGGTGGCCCGCGATAGGCAAGTCCCGGAACTGCTTGCGGAAGCCGGCGTACTGCAATGCCGTGTCGTAGCAGGACATGGCGGCGCCGACCACGCCCCACGAGATTCCGTAGCGTGCCTGGTTGAGGCACATGAGGGCGGACTTCAGCCCGTCGGTGCCCGGCAGCAGGTTCTCGGCCGGGATGCGGACGTCGTTCATCGAGAGCGACGACGTAACCGAGGCGCGCAACGACCACTTGCCGTGGATGTCTTCGGCGCGGAAGCCCGGGCGATCGGTCTCGACGAGGAAGCCGCGGACGCTGCCGCCGTGCTCTTCGCTCTTGGCCCAGACGACGGCGACGTCGGCGATCGAGCCCGAGGTGATCCACATCTTCTCGCCGTTGAGCACGTATTCGTTGCCGTCCCGGCGTGCGCGCGTGCGCATGGCCCCGGGGTTGGAGCCCGCGTCAGGCTCGGTCAGTCCGAAGCATCCGAGCAGCTCGCCCTTTGCCATCCCCGGCAGCCAGCGTTGCTTCTGCTCGTCGCTGCCGAAGGCGTAGATGGGATACATGACGAGCGCGGACTGCACGCTGACGAACGAGCGCACGCCGCTGTCGCCCCGCTCCAGCTCCTGCATCACCAGGCCGTACTCGACGTTGTTCATCCCGGCGCATCCGTAACCCTGGAGCGTCGCGCCGAAGAAGCCCAGCTCGCCCATGGGCTGCACGAGTTCGCGCGGGAAGCGGCCCTCGCGGTTGCAGCCTTCGATGATGGGGATCAGGTTGTCTTCGATGAACTGGCGCGCGGTGTTGCGCACCATGCGTTCGTCTTCCGAGAGCAGCGTGTCGAGCTGAATGAAATCTACACCCTGGAACTTGATAGCCATGGTTCGGTGGTCAGTCCTTAACGGTAGGTCGCCCGAAAATAGATTGGCCCCGCTGCAACCGAGGACCTCGACTTCCAGTGGAGCCGCAGCAGGGCAGAAGGCAAACGTAAGACAGTATCAAAAAACAAGCGTGAAACGCCAGCAGCTTTCGCCCTAACGGCCCACCTCCGTCTCCACTCTCTGGAGTTGCTCCAGCACGCCGTGAACCGGGATTCGGACCCAGTCGGGCCGGTTCTCGAGTTCGTAGCTGATCTCGACCATCGCCTTCTCGATGAGGCATGCGCTCAGCAGCGTTCGGACTTCATCCATGGTCTGCGGAAGGAATTCCGCTCCCTTGTTCGTCTGCATGTATGCGGAGAGGAAGATGGCGCTGGCCCACTGGTACCAGGCTTGCGCCCACTTCTCCAGCAAAGGATGGTCCTTGCGGGTGGCGTCGATGCCGGGAACCTGCCCGTACAGCACCGCGTGAGACATGTAGTGGAACGACCGAAGCATGCTGGCGATATCGCGCAGCGCCGTGCGCTTGATGCGGCGCTCGCTCATCGGCCGTGCCGGGTCTCCGCCGAACTCCGTGATCACCGCGTCGTTGCCGGTGAAGAGGACGTGCCCGAGGTGGAAGTCTCCGTGGTGGCGGATGCGGCTGCCGCCGATGCGGAAGTCGCGCAAGGGTTGGAGTGTGGCCCGGATGTCCGCCTCGCGGGAGATCAGGGCCCGTGCCTCGTCGCGCGTCGCCGCGTTCAGGGTGTTCAGGCGGGCACGGAGCGCGTCCAGCGAGCGGTTGATTTGTCCAACCATGCCGTGATACAGGCCGTGGCGGTAGAAGTCTGTGAAGGGCTCGGGAGCGAAGTCCGGCAGATCGCGGCGTGACGCGAGCACCGTGTGCATCTCGGCGGCGCGTATGCCCAACTGCCTGATGAGTTCAACGTTGGTGCCAAGCCAGTCCAACATCGCTGCCGGGACCGGCTGCGCAATGAGCGACAGAGGGTCGCCGCCCGGAAACTCGCGGCTCTGCGGATCGCCTTCCGGCAGGGTAAGCGCGCGCTCGAAGTAGAGGCCCAACTGGTGGAGCATGTAATCCCACCCGAGGGTTGCGTTGCGCGGGAAACTGGTCAGCAGCCCGATGCTTGTAGTCTGCAACTCTCCGTCGGCGTCAACCATGCGGTACTCGAGCGCGCCGAGTGCGCGGGGCGTGTGCGTGAACTCGTTCTGCGTGAGGAACTCCGCAATCTCACGGTCGGGCTGCATCCCAGGCTCGATCTTGCGGTACAGCTTCAGCACGAAGTTCTCGCCGAAGTTGATGGTGGTGTTCAGCCGCCCGGAGCGTGGGTGAGGTTCGAGTCCGGCGCGTATCTTGGACCAGGCTTCCCGGAACTCGCGCGTGTGCGACGCCACCACTTCGCCGGGCCCGCCCTTGTATTTGCTGCGCTTCAGGATGGCCCTGAGCATCGCATCGCTGAAGTCCCGGTCGTAGATCGCGCCGTAGAGCACAGCGTCATCACTGCCCGCTCGGCGAAGTCGCGCCACAACGGATTCTCCGCGCTCGCGCAGGATGGCGTCGGCGCGTTCTCCGGCGGCAACCGACAGCGGAATCAGGTAGGTCTCAGGGTCGGAGTCGCTGTATTCGACGTCCACAAAAGTCAGGCGCGCGGATGTGCCCGTGATGGGCACGGTGTAGGAAATCTTTGCGGAGCGGATCGTATTGCGCTTGCCGAGGAACCACGCCCGCGCGCGCAGCAGGCGCGGCAGCAGGCGCGAAATCTCGCGAAGTCCGCGATGCTCGAACACCTCCTCGAGGTCCTCGACCTCGATCACCGGCACGGCCTGTCCGCCGGCCGTGATGCCGGTCCCCTCCTGGGTCGCTTCGCTCGGTTGCAAGTGGAACCAGTAGAACGCGTGTGGCCCCAGCGACAGCAGGTACGGATTGGACGTGATCGGCGGGAAACTGCTGCGTCCGAAGACCTCGACCGGCACATGGCCCTCGAATTTGCAGAGGTCCAACTCGGCCGATTGCGCGAAACGCGACAGGTTCGCGATAACCAGGATGCTCTCGTCCTCGTACTGGCGCACGAAGGCCAGCACCTTGCGGTTCGTGGGGTAGAGAAACTCCAGCGATCCGCGGCCGAAGGCGCGGAACTGTTTGCGCTGCGCGATCAGGCGTTTCATCCACCACAGCAGCGAGTGGGGATTGTTCTGTTGCGTCTCGACGTTGATGGCTTCGTAGTGGTACTCGGGATCGATGTTGACCGGCAGGTAGAGCTTCTGGGGATTGGCGCGCGAGAAGCCGGCATTGCGGTCGGCGCTCCACTGCATCGGCGTGCGCACGCCGTTGCGGTCGCCGAGGTACACGTTGTCCCCCATGCCGATCTCGTCGCCGTAGTACACGACCGGCGTGCCCGGCATGGAGAACAACAGGGCGTTCATCAACTCGATCTTGCGACGGTCGTTTTCCAGCAGCGGCGCGAGGCGGCGGCGGATGCCGAGGTTGATGCGCATCTGGCGGTCGTGCGCGTAGGTGCGGTACATGTAGTCGCGCTCTTCGTCGGTCACCATCTCGAGCGTCAACTCGTCATGGTTGCGCAGGAACATCGCCCACTGGCAGTTCGCTGGGATCGCGGGCGTGAGCCGCAGGATGTCCGTCATGGGATAGCGGTCTTCCATGCGCAGCGACATGAACATGCGCGGCATCACCGGGAAGTGAAATGCCATGTGGCACTCGTCGCCCTGGCCGAAGTAGGCGACGGACTCCTCGGGCCACTGGTTGGCTTCCGCCAGCAGCATGCGGTCGCGATACTTGCTCGCGACGTGCGAGCGCAGCTCGCGAAGCGCCTGATGCGTTTCCGGCAGGTTCTCGCAGTTGCTTCCCTCGCGCTCGAAGAGATACGGGACGGCGTCGAGTCGCAGGCCGTCGACGCCCATGTCGAACCAGAAATCCAGCGCGGCGAACATGGCTTCCTTGACCTCCGGGTTATCCCAGTTGAGGTCTGGCTGGTGCGAGTAGAAGCGATGCCAGTAGTAGGCTTTCGCGACCGGGTCCCATGTCCAGTTGGAGGTCTCGAAGTCTTTGAAGATGATGCGCGCGTCGCGGTAGCGGTCCGGAGTGTCGCTCCAGACGTAGAAGTTGCGCCAGCGGGTGCCGGGCGCGGCGCGGCGCGAGCGCTGAAACCACACGTGCTGGTCGGAAGTGTGGTTCAGAACCAGCTCCGTGATGACGCGCAAGCCGCGGCGGTGCGCCTCGCGCAGGAAGCGCTGCACCTCCTTCAGATTGCCGTAGGAAGGATGGACGTCGGTGTAGCTGGAAATGTCATAGCCGTCGTCACGCAGGGGCGACGGACAGAAAGGCAGGAGCCAGATGGCCGTCACGCCGAGGTCTTCGAGGTAGTCGAGCTTCTGCGTGAGTCCGCCGAAGTCGCCGATGCCATCGGTGACGCTGTCATAGAAGGCGCGGACGTGAACTTCGTAGATGAGTGCGTCTTTGTACCAGAGTGGATCGGGTTTGAGGGGCATCGCTTCCGTCTGACAGTGCTGCTGATCAATGCTGCGTACGCGTCCCCTGCGGGAGACGTATAAGGACAAAGAGCCCAACTGGATCCCAGGTGGGCTCGGTCGCGGACATCCTTGCAGTCGGTGAGATGATCTTCCGCGCAGCGAGGATGCGTGTAGAACGCAGGAGTTTGCGTTCGGAGCAGCGGCGAACTACCATACCGGGTCGAACCTAAGGTGACGCAATCATGCCTGTAGAAACCGACGTTTCCACACGTACATATACGCCTGTCAAGGCTCCCCGGGGAGCTGAAATCACCTGCAAAGGCTGGCAGCAGGAAGCCGCCATGCGGATGCTGATGAACAACCTGGACGAGGAGGTCGGGGAGCGTCCGCGCGACCTGGTCGTTTATGGCGGCACCGGGCGGGCAGCTCGCAACTGGCAGTGCTACGGGGCGATCGTGCGCTCGCTGCGTGCGCTCGACAACGACGAGACCCTGCTGGTGCAATCGGGCAAACCGGTGGCGGTGTTCCGGACGCACGAGTACGCTCCGCGTGTCCTCATCTGCAACTCCAACCTGGTGGGCCACTGGTCGAACTGGGAGCGCTTCAACGAACTGGAGCGCGCAGGGCTGATGATGTACGGCCAGATGACCGCCGGGTCGTGGATCTACATCGGCTCGCAGGGAATCATCCAGGGGACGTTTGAGACCTTTGCGGCGGCCGGACAGAAGCACTTTGCGGGCGAACTCGCGGGCAGGCTGATCGTCAGCGGCGGCATGGGCGGCATGGGTGGAGCCCAGCCGCTGGCGGCCACCATGACCGGCGCTTGCTTCCTCGGTATCGACCCCGATCCGGAGCGCATCAAGAAGCGCCTGCGTTCGGGCTACTGCGACTTCATGGTCAACTCGCTCGACGAGGCCCTGCGCATCCTGAAGAACGCGGTCCGCAAGAAGGAGAACATCTCGGTCGGGCTGGTGGCGAATTGCGCCGACGTGATCCCCAAGCTGGCCGAGCGCGGCGTCGTACCGGACATCCTCACCGACCAGACATCGGCGCACGATCCGCTGAACGGCTACATCGCCGCTGGCATGTCGCTGGAACAGGTCGCCGAGATGCGCACCCGCGATCCGCAGGGCTATATGAAGCGTTCGCTCGACTCAATCTCACGCCACGTCGAGGGGATGCTGCGCCTCCAGAAGATGGGCGCGGTCACCTTCGACTACGGCAACAACATCCGCACGTTCGCCTTCCAGAACGGCGTGACGAACGCCTACGACTTCCCGGGATTTGTGCCGGCCTACATCCGTCCGCTCTTCTGCGAAGGCCGCGGTCCGTTCCGCTGGGCGGCGCTATCGGGCGATCCGCAGGACATCGCTGTTACGGACGACCTCGTATTGCAGATGTTCCCGGAGAACAGGATTCTCAGCCGCTGGATCGACCTCGCGCGCAAGCGCATACGCTTCCAGGGACTGCCGGCGCGCATCTGCTGGCTCGGCTACGGCGAACGCGCCGAGTTCGGGCTGGCCATCAACGACCTGGTGAAGAACGGGAAGCTTAAAGCCCCGGTGGTCATCGGACGCGATCACCTCGATTGCGGTTCCGTCGCATCGCCGTTCCGCGAGACCGAGGCGATGAAGGACGGCAGCGACGCGGTCGCCGACTGGCCGCTGCTCAACGCGCTGCTCAATACGGCTTCCGGCGCATCGTGGGTGTCGATCCACAACGGCGGCGGCGTGGGAATCGGCTATTCGCAACACGCGGGACAGGTGACGGTCGCCGACGGAACCGACGCGATGGCAAAGAGAATCGAACGCGTGCTGACCAACGATCCCGGAATCGGTGTGGCGAGACATGTCGATGCGGGATACGACGAAGCCGGGAGTTTCGCAGAGAGGAGCGGTATCAAGATCCCGATGCGAAGCTACTAAGCTACTGAGGTGCTGAGGTGCTGAGGTGTTGAGCTGCTGAGGTGCTGAGCTGCTGACGTGCGTAGGTGCTTAGGTGCTGAGGTACTGAGGTACTGAGGTGTTGAGTCAGAGGTGCTGATTATGCGCGTTGGGGCGCGACGGGTGAACCGGAATGGCGGATTTTAAGAAGCTGGCGGTTTGGCAGAAAGCGCACGACCTCACGCTCGAACTGTATCGGGCGACTTCAAAGTTTCCTTCTTCCGAGTTGTATGGCTTGACTTCGCAGGTCAGACGAGCGGCGAGTTCCATCGGAGCCAACCTCGCGGAGGGCTGTGGAAGGGGATGTGACGGTGACCTGGCCCGCCACATCTCGATCGCAACTGGATCCGCAAGTGAACTCGAATACCATTTATTGCTCGCCAGGGATCTCGGGTTCATAACAGCAAACGATCATGTTCGGCTGGGTGCTGGGCTGAGAGAAGTCGGGCGGATGCTCGCGGCGCTGAGTAGAAACGTAGCCGGTCGACGACCGACGAAAGCAGTGGCTCGGTGACCCTGATGACACGTCTCAGCACCTCAGCACCTCAGTACCTCAGTACCTC